>PLHF01000089.1 GCA_003138855.1 Acidimicrobiaceae bacterium
ACGACCGCAAGTGCTGACGAACTAGGGCCAAAAGGCACATCTTCGGCGGGGCCGAGCCAGAGCCGGGGCGTGCAGGAAAAGGCTCCCTCGGGCGGCTCGGACCACATGCCGTTGCCATCGTGGCGGCAGGGGAGGACGCTGACGGTGGCAGCGAAGACATGTCGCTTCCGGCGAGTGATCTCTGCGCCCGACAGATCGACGGTGGACCGCGGTATTCGCCATGGCTACAGGGACCGGCCTTTTGGTGGCGACCATGTCGGTGCATCCCAGACCCGGCGAGGGGCGAGCGGTTGACGCGATGACCACCGCACGGACGGCTTGCCCACGGCGTTCGCGAAGAAGGAAACGCAAGCGGGAAAGGTGTGACCAAGAAGTCAACCGAACCAGCAGGCAACGCCGAATCCGCGGGTTCCAACCACAGGATCGTGGTCGGGGTGGATGGCTCGGAGATCGCGATGAGAGCCTTGGATTGGGCGGCAGCCGAGCCCGACCGCGCCGGCGCGGTTCTGGAAATCCACACCGCCTACGAACTCGGCTACGAATTCATCACCCATGACGAGGTTCTAACGAGCATGGGGCGACGCGTCGAGGAGGCTGTGTCACGCGTGGCCGAGTTGGCACCTCGGGTGACGACGACGAGAGGGATGCACGAAGAGTCACCGGAAGAGGTGCTCATCGAGGCCAGCGACGGGGCAGACCTACTCGTCGTAGGCTCGAGGGGCCTTGGCGGCTTCAAGGGACTGTTGCTCGGCTCCGTAAGCCAGAAGTGTTGCCTGCGCGCGCTGTCCGCTGGTCATCATCCCAGAGGCGCCCAATCCGTCAGGACGCGCGGCAACGAGGACGGTTACGGTTCCCCGTTCACCTCCGAGGTGCCGGTCCGTGTGGTTCATCCCGCCCGATCACGGCGATCCACCCATTCAGAGCCGGCGAAGCTGCTTGCCCGGCTGCCCCTGGTTGCCGGGAGTCCACAGGCGCGCCGCCCGGCGGGTCCCAACCCCGGGGGGTGTCACACCCCCGGCCGATGATGACCGGGAGTAGGGATCCACTCCGGAACACCGAACCCAGGAGGCCATGCCATGCCGTTCAACCCCGTGCCGACCGACACCGTCCTGGGAGGCCCTGCGCCGACCAGTGCTTCGCCATCACGGGTTCCCGTCCCGACGCCCGTCGGTCGACCTTGTCGGCCTGCAGCGTCCCAGCAGGCGTTCACCATCGACTGCGCCGACTGCCGGCACCGGCAGACCTCGGTCTGTGACGACTGCGTGGTCTCCTTCATCGTCGGGCGTGCACCCGATGATGCCATCGTCATCGACGCCGACGAGGCCCGCGCCGTCCGCCTGCTCGAACTGGCCGGACTGGTCCCGGGCAGCCGGCATGCACGGAAGGTGGGCTGACCCCAGAGTCGGACGGCGTCTGCAGCCGTCCGGAGCGGCATCGTGTCCGGACAGCCCGCTGCGCCGTGCAACCATGGGGCGTGCCCCGCTCTGCCGTTTCACCCACGCACCCCCCGGCGTCGGCGGATGCAACAGCGGCCCTGTGCCGCGAGCTGGTGCGGCTCGGCCTGGGTGGGGGCCTTTCGGCGGTGGGCATCGCCACGGCTGAACCCTTCGAGGACACCCGGGCCGACATCGTCGAGCGGAAGCGGCACGGGCTCCACGGGGGCATGCAGTTCACCTACCGGAACCCTGACCGGTCGACGGACCCGCGACGGATCCTCCCGGGCGCCCGGTCCCTGGTGGTAGGTGCCTGGAGCTACCGGGAGGGGGACCCGGGCGACGGAGAGGCCCCTCCTTGCTCCCGGCCCGCAGGTCGGGTCGCCCGCTATGCGCGCCGCGACCACTACGCATCGCTGCGGGAGGCACTGGGCCCGGTCGCCGATCACCTGAAAGGGCGAGGGTGGCGTGCAACGGTCGTCTGCGACGACAACGCCCTGGTGGACCGGGCGGCGGCCCATCGTGCCGGCCTCGGGTGGTTCGGGAAGAACTCCCTCGTGCTGCTGCCCGGCCTCGGCTCGTGGTTCGTACTGGGGACCGTGGTCACCGACGCCCCGTTGAAGGGTGATCCGCCCCCGGTGCCCGCGCCCCACGGCGAGGGGTGCGGGAGTTGCTCGCACTGCATGCAGGCGTGCCCCACGGGTGCCCTGGTGGCGCCCGGCGTGCTCGATGCCCGCCGCTGTCTGGCCTGGCTCCTCCAGGCGCCAGGTTCGTTCCCCGAGGAGCACCGGGAGGCACTGGGCGACCGCATCTACGGATGCGACGAGTGCCAAACAGCCTGCCCTGTCAACCGGCTCGTCGACCGCAGAGACCCACCCCACGCGCCGCCGCCCGGCAGCGAGCCGGCTGTCGACCTGCTCGGCCTGCTCCGGGCCTCGGACGAGGCGCTGCTGGCCGCCCACGGCCGGTGGTACGTCCCCGAACGCGATCCGCGCTACCTGCGGAGGAATGCGCTCGTCGCCCTGGGGAACGTCGGCGACGGCAGGGACCCGGAGACCGAACAGGTGCTCCGACACTGGCTGGGCGCGGACGATCCCCTGATCGTCGAGCACGCCCGCTGGGCGGCCCGGCAGTTGGGTCGCGGGGACCTGGTGGTGCCGTCGTGACCCATCTGTTGGTGACCAACGACTTCCCACCCAAGGTGGGGGGCATCCAGGCCTATCTCTGGGAGCTGTGGCGGAGGATCGACCCGGAGACCTTCGTGGTGTTGACCGCGAATTCCCACCCCGATGCCGCGGCCTTCGACCGGGAGCAGGCGGCACGGGGCATCAGGATCGAGCGGGTGCCCGGCCGGATCCTGGTCCCGACCCCGCAGCTCGCGCAGCGCATCCGCGAGACGGCCCGGCGGGTCGGCGCCGGCCTGGTGGTCGTCGACCCGGCCTTTCCGCTCGGGGTGGTCGGCCCCCACCTGGGCCTCCCCTATGCCGTCCTGCTCCACGGGGCGGAGGTGGCCTTCCCCGGGCGGCTGCCGGCCAGTCGCGGGCTGCTCGCCCACGTGCTGCGCCGCAGCTCCCTTGTGGTCTCGGCCGGTGGCTACCCGGCAGCCGAGGCGGCCCGGGCCCTCCGCGGACGGGGCATGCCGCCCGTGGTGGAGATCCCCCCCGGTGTCGACCTCGACCGGTTCCGGCCGCTCTCGCCTTCGGAGCGCAGCGAGGCCCGTCGCGACCTGGGGCTACCGATCGACGGCCCACTGGTGGTCAGCGTCAGCCGGCTGGTGCCGCGCAAGGGGATGGACGTCCTGGTGGACGCTGCCGTCCTGCTGCGGGCAGACCTGCCCGATCTGACCGTGGCCATCGCCGGCCGGGGCCGCGACTCGGACCGGCTGGCCGGGCGGATCGCCGAGCACGGAGCACCGGTGCGTCTCCTCGGTGGCGTCGCCGATGCCGACCTCCCCCGCCTGGTGGGTGCGGCAGACGTGTTCGCCATGCTCTGCCGCAACCGGTGGCTGGGCCTCGAACAGGAGGGCTTCGGCATCGTGTTCCTCGAAGCGGCCGCGGCGGGCGTGCCCCAGGTGGCCGGGGCCTCCGGAGGTGCCGGTGAGGCCGTGGCGGACGGGGTGACGGGCCTGGTGGTGCGCCGGCCGACGGATGTGCGCTCCATCGCCGCCGCCCTGGCCCGCCTCCTCGGGGACCAGAAGCTGCGCACGCAGATGGGGGCGGCGTCCCGCCGGCGCGCCGAGGCATCCTTCGACTACGACCGACTCGCACCTAGGCTGGCTGCGTCGCTTGCCGACGTGGGAGGCTGAGGATCTGCGAGTCCAGAGCAACCGAGTCGAGAGGGAGGGCCGATCGTGGCGGAACATGCCACTGAACGAGTGGTCATATCGGCCACACCGGACCGATGCTTTGCGGTCAGCGCCGACCTCGGCGCGTACCCCCGATGGGCCGCGGACATCAAGGAGGTCATCATCGACGCCCGCGACGAACAGGGCCGTCCCCAGCTGGTCACCTTCCGCGCCGCTGCGTTCGGCCGCAGCACCAATTACACCCTCTCCTACGACTACAGCCAGGCACCGAACGTCCTGGCCTGGGTGCTGACCGAGGGCGACATCACCTCCAAGCTGGACGGCCGCTACGTGTTCGAACCCACCGGCGACGGGTGCACCCAGGTCACCTATCACCTCGAGGTGGAGCTGAAGGTGCCGTTGCCTGGCTTCATCAAGATGCGGGCCCAGAGCCGCATCATGTCCATCGCCCTCCGCGACCTGAAGGCCCGGGTCGAGTCGACGGCGTGACGGGGTGCGCTGCACGTCCCGTGCAGGCGCCGGCATGAGGGTCGGCATCACGCTTCCCCAGTTCCGTGACGAGTCGGACACCGCCCTGGACGCGGCCCGCCGGGCGGAGGCCCTGGGCATCGACGGTGTCTTCTGCTTCGACCACCTGTGGCCGATGGGGCAGCCGGGCCGACCGGCGCTGTCGTCGGGCCCGCTGCTCGGCGCCCTGGCCGCGTCGACCTCGACCATCTCCCTGGGGTCGCTGGTGGCCCGCATCGGCCTGGTCCCCGACGAGGTGCTGGTGGAGGTGGTCTGCAGCCTGCACGAGCTCAGCGGCGGCCGGTTCATCGCCGGTCTCGGGACCGGCGACCAGTTGAGCCGCCACGAGAACGAGGCCTACGGGCTGCCCTTCGACCCGACCGACGAACGGCGGGCGCGACTGGCTGCCGTGGCCGCGGAGGTGGTGGGTCGGGGCATCCCGGTCTGGGTCGGGGGTGGACTGCCGAAGACGGTGGAGCTGGCCCGGCACGTCGGGATGGCCGTCAACCTGTGGGAGGGTGATCCGCTCCGGGTGGCAGAACTGACCGCCGTCGGCATGGAGGTCACCTGGGGAGGGCCGGTGGGGGAGACAGTGTCGGAGGTGACGGAGCGGCTCTCCGAGGTGGCCGGTGCCGGTGCCACCTGGGCCGTTTGCGCCTGGCCCGACTCGCTCGAGGTGATCGCCGAGGTGGCCGAGGCGGTGCGGGGCACCACGGCCCAGGCCGGCAGGTGAGCCGCCGCCCCGGACCGGCGTGGTGGACGGGCCGGCCCGCGTCCCGCGTCGCCGCGGTGTGGCGGTAACCTGGTCCATGGAGTTTCGCCGGATCAATGGTCTGCCGCCGTATGTGTTCGCCACCATTAACGACCTGAAGGCGGACGCGCGTCGGCACGGCCGCGACGTCATCGACCTGGGGTTCGGCAACCCCGACCTCCCCTCTCCCGACGTGGCCGTGGAGAAGCTGGCCGAGGCCGCCCACAACCCGCGCAACCACCGGTACTCGGCCAGTCGGGGCATCCCGAAGATCCGCCAGGCCATCGCCGACCTCTACCTGCGCAACTTCGAGGTGGAGCTCGACCCGGATACCGAGGTGGTGACGACCATCGGGGCCAAGGAGGGCTTCTCCCACCTGATGTGGGTACTGGTGGGTCCGGGCGACACGGCCCTGGTGCCCTCGCCTTCCTATCCCATCCACATCTACGCGCCGCTGTTCGCCGGCGCCGACATCCGCCATGTCCGCCTGGACGGCCCGGGCGACGCCACCGGCTCGAGCCCGGGAGAGGCGTTCTTCGACAACCTGATGGAGGCCTGGGAGTCGGCGTGGCCCAAGCCCCGGGTGGTGGTGCTCTCGTTCCCCCACAACCCGACCACCGAGTGCGTCGACCTGGCCTGGATGACCCGGATCGTCGAGTTCGCCCGCGAACACGACATCGTGCTGGTCCACGACTTCGCCTATGCCGACATCGCATTCGATGGGTACACCCCGCCGTCGATCCTGCAGGTGCCGGGGGCCAAGGACGTGGCCGTCGAGCTGTACACCATGACCAAGTCCTTCTCGATGGCCGGGTGGCGGATGGGCTTCCTGCTCGGCAATGCTGCCATCGTGCAGGCCCTCACCAAGCTGAAGAGCTACCTGGACTACGGAACGTTCCAGCCCATCCAGATCGCGGCCATCGTGGCGATGAACGAGGCACCCGGCTACCCCAAGCTCATCAACGAGACGTACCAGGCCCGCCGGGATGCCCTGTGCGACGGCCTGAACCGCATCGGCTGGGAGATCACCCCGCCCCGGGGGACCATGTTCGCCTGGGCCCCCATTCCCGAGCCCTACCAGGAGATGGGATCGCTCGAGTTCGCCAAGTTCCTGGTGAGGGAGGCCGACGTGGCCACCTCCCCCGGGGTGGGCTTCGGCCCGGGCGGTGACGGACATGTGCGCTTCGCCCTCATCGAGAACGAACAGCGCATCGCCCAGGGCGTGCGCAGCCTGCGCAGGGTGTTGACCCGCCTCCGGTAGGGGCGCTCACCCGCCTCGAGGAGGAGGAGGAGGAGGAGGCCTTCTGTCGGTGAGGCCGGAGGTCACGCGATCCTCCTGGTCAGCGCCGAGGCCCCGGTGGCCACGTATCCTTGGCGGCAGAAGGCGATGGCGGCTTCGGCAACCCGGTCGGCGTCCTCGCCCTGCTCGAGGACCAGCACCCGTGCCAGGTGGGAGGTGACCCCGAGGATGGCCATGGTCAGCACCACCGGATCCTCGCCCCGGAGCAGCCCGGCGGTGATCCCGGCGCTCACGTGGGGCAGTGCGTCGGCCACCGTCTGGTCGTCGCCCTGGCGCATGATCGGGGCGAAGCGCTCCTCCGTCCGGGCGAACTCCATCAGGACGAACAGGTGCCGATTGTCGCTCAGCCACCGCAGCGAGGCCCTGATCCCCTGCTCGATGCGCCGGCCGGGGTCGTGCTCTCCTGCGATGGCCTCCCGCTGGGCCTGGCGCATGGAGCGCAGCCCGTCGGCGAGGATCTCGGTCAGCAGCCCGTCCTTGGAATCGAAGTACCAGTAGAAGACCCCTTTGCCCACGCCGAGGCCGTCCACGATGCTGGTCACCGAGGTGGTGTGGTAGCCCTCGGCGGCAAAGGTGCGGGAGGCCAGATCCATCAGCGCGCTCCGCCGTTGGGCACCCTTGGGCGTGAGCCGACGATCCATGGTTCTCCAGACGCTAGGGGTGGGGCCGGGCATGGTCAACCATCGGCACGTCGGCGGCCGACGGGCAGCGGCGCGCCCGACCTCAGCGGGGCGCCTCGACCACCTCGGCCGCGTCGAACGACGCCCGCATCCGGGCCGACGACGAGAAGAGGGCCCGCTTGGGAAGCCCGAGCGAGCGCAGTTCGTCGGCCATGGGGTGGTCGCCGAGGACGAGGGTGGCCCCTCCGAACCGCCCGGTGGCTCCCTCGGACGACGTCGTCCAGGTGGTGCGCCGGAGGATCCGGTCTCCGAAGGAGTAGCTCGGGGGCGCCTGGGCGGGCAGGGCCAGGCGCCCGCCTCCGGCGATGGTGAGCGACAGGACGTGAACCCCGGCGTCGACCAGGCGGACCGTGGTGCCGGTGCCGGGCCGGTTGTCGCCGGGCGCGGCCTCGTCGATGTCGATCTCCGTGACCCATTTGGGGAAGCCCCAGATGTCGCGCCCCGCCACGCAGGTGAACTCCTGGTCCACCGGGAGCCGGTGGATGTAGGCGCCGATGGCGCCAGTGGCGAACTCCTTGGCGCGCCGGCCGGCGCTGGGCCGGGGAGGAGCGTCATGGAGGCGGACCACGAAGCTGACCGCTACCTCGTGGTACGGGTCGAGGTCGGTGTCGTCGTACCGGCAGACGGCCAACGCCACCAGCGCCCTGCCCGGGACGGGCCCGGTCACCTCGAGGCCGGTGGGGGAGACCAGGCGCTGGGCGGCGGCCCTAGGCACCAGGTACTGCACACCCCACTGGCGGGCCTTGCGCACCTCGACGGGGAGGCCCACCGTTCGCCCGAGCACGGTCCACGAGCGGGGGTCCGGGGCGTCATCTGCGGCCGGTGGTCGGGAGGACCGATCGATGGCCGCGGGGGCTCTGGGGGACATGGGAGTGCAGTACAGCACATGCGGGGATACCGTTGCCCCGTGGCCTACTGGATCATGAAGGCGATCATCAGCCCGTTCCTCTACCTGCTCTGGCCGGTGAAGGTGGAGGGCCGGGAGAACGTCCCCACCCACGGGCCCGCGGTGCTGGCCGCCAACCACCAGTCGTTCTGCGACTCCTTCTTCCTTCCTCTGATCGTGCACAGACGGGTCACCTATGTGGCCAAGGCCGAGTACTTCGACAACTGGAAGATCGCATGGTTCTTCCGGGCCGCCGGGCAGATCCCCATGAACCGCTCCGGGGGGGACGCCTCCCAGCGTGCGTTGGACACGGCCAAGGAGGTGCTCGACTCCGGGCAGGTACTGGCCATCTACCCCGAGGGGACCCGGGCCCCCGACGAGCGCCTGCACAAGGGGAAGACCGGCGTGGCCCGCCTGGCCCTCGGCTG
Organism: Acidimicrobiaceae bacterium; assembly: GCA_003138855.1. Classification (GTDB taxonomy): domain Bacteria; phylum Actinomycetota; class Acidimicrobiia; order Acidimicrobiales; family RAAP-2; genus Bog-756. The sequence goes on from PLHF01000089.1 coordinate 8,291, forward strand.
CGGTGTCCCGGTCATCCCGGTCGGCATCACGGGCACCCGGGCGGTGCAGCCACCGGGGAGCATGGTGATGCGGCCGTTCCGCACGGTCACCATTCGATTCGGTCCCCCGCTGGTCTACCGCCTGGACGGGACGGAGATCACGACCGGCCGGTGTGGCGAACCCGCATCGGGTGCCGGCGGCCGTCCCGACGCCGATCAGGTCGAGCTGAGGACCTTGACCGACACCTTGATGGCGGAGATCGCCCGCCTGTCGGGTCAGCAGTACGTCGACCACTACGCCAAGCGGACACACGCCGCAGCCGCCCCGACCCAGGAGGGCCCCGCCGGCGGGATACCCGCTCCCGAGACAGGCGCCTGACCCGGCCGGCACCGGCCGGCACCGGTGCGGAGGTGTAACCAGGTGGAAACATTCCGTACACAGTGCAGATCTAGCCTGGTGGCGTGCTCAACCTCCTGATCCGGGTGCAGCTCCCCGATCGCCCGGGCGCCCTCGGGGCGGTGGCCAGCCGCATCGGGTCGGTGGGCGCCGATGTGGTCTCGATCGACATCCTGCAGCGGTCCGGCGGCATCGTGGTGGACGAGTTGGGCGTCGTCCTGGCCGGTGACCACCTGGTCAAGCTTCTCCGGGACGAGATCCTGGAGGTCGACGGGGTGACCGTCGAGTCGATGCGGCCGGTCGAGGGCCCGCTGCCGGACCGCTACGCCGAGCTCCTCGACGTGGCCACCGACCTCTTCAAGCACGCGCCCTCGGGCGGGCTCCTGGAACAGCTGGTGCTCCGGGTGCGCCGGAGCCTGTCCGCCACCTACGTCGCCGTGCTGCGCACGGAGGGGGCCACCGTGGTCGCCTCCGAAGGTGCACTGCCCGATCACGGGGAACTGGTGGCCCTGGCCTCCCGGGCGGCGGCCCCGGGGTCGGACCCGGCGGGTCGTGACCACCTGGCGGTTGGGACGGACGCGGATCCGGCAGCGGCGCAGGCCCCGGTGTCGGCGGCCGTGGCCATGGTCCATTCCGGCCTGGTGCTGGTGGTGGGGCGGACCGATCCGGTGTTGCGGACACGCGAGTTGCAGTGGATCTCGATCATTGCCGAGTTGGCGGACCACGGGTGGTTGGAGCCGGCCTAGCGCGGACCGGCCCAGTGCCGCGATCGGTCGACGGCGCGCAACCACGCTTCGTGGACGGCAGCGGCCTCCGGCGCCCCGACCAACGGGCCGAAGGACGTGTCCTCGCTCCACAGAGCGGCCAGCTCGTCCAACGAACCCCAGACGCCTTCGGCCAGCCCGGCCATGGTGGCCGCTCCGATGGCGGTGGTCTCCACCGATCGTGGTCGCACCACGCGAAGGCGGGCCTGGTCGGCCAGCAACTGCAGCAGGAGGTCCATCACCGAGGCCCCGCCGTCCACGCGGACCACCGACGGCGCCGTTGCCGTGCCGGCCATGGCGCCCAGCACGTCGCTGACCTGGAAGCTCATGGCCTCGACCATGGCCCGGGCCAGATGCGCCCGGCCCACGCCCCGGCTGAGCCCGATGATCGTGCCCCGTGCATCCGGGTCCCAGTAGGGGCTCCCGAGGCCGGAAAAGGCCGGCACCACCACGACGCCATCGCTGGACGCCACCGAACGGGCCAGGGGCTCCATTTCCGCCGCGTTACCGATCACGCCCAGGCCGTCGCGCAACCACTGCACGCCGGCCCCTGAGGCGAACACCGACCCTTCGAGGGCGTAGGCCACCGGGTGCCGGTCGGCGGAGGAGCCGGCGTCGGGGGCGGTGGCTTCGACGGCGTGGGCCCCGAGGTCCCAGGCCAGTGTGGTGATCAGCCCGTCGACCGGCTCGGGGCAGGTCGTGCCCGCGTTCATGAGGACGAAGCTGCCGGTGCCGAAGGTGACCTTGGTCATCCCCCGGTCGAAACAGGCCTGGCCGAACAGGGCGGCGTGCTGGTCCCCGGCGATGCCGCTGACCGGCACACCGGAGAGTGGCGAGTCCGCACCCACGGCGGCGTCCGACACCAGACCGAAGTGGCCGCACGACGGGAGCGCCTCGGGGAGGGCGGACAAGGGGACGTCGAAGAGGTCGCAGAGCTCGGGTGACCACCGCCGCTCCACGATGTCGAACACCATGGTGCGCGAGGCGTTGGTCACGTCGGTGGCGAAGACGCCGTGGTCGGTGCCGCCGGTGAGATTCCAGAGCACCCACGAGTCCACGGTGGCCAACGCCAGGTCGGGGGGGTTCGGGATCTCGCCCTCGTGGAGCAGCCAACGCATCTTGGTGGCAGAGAAGTAGGGGTCGAGGACCAGGCCGGTCCGCTCCCTGACCAGGGGGAGACGACCGGCGTTCTCCAGTGCCCGGCACGCGGGGGCGGTGCGCCGGTCCTGCCAGACGATGGCGCCATGCAGGGGGATCCCGGTGTGCCGGTCCCAGGCCACCACCGTCTCCCGCTGATTGGTGATGCCGATGGCCAGGGCCGCCCGGTGGTGGTCGCCGAGGCGGCCGGCCACCTCGGCCAGCGTGGACCGCACCAGGCCCCAGATCTCGGCGGCGTCGTGTTCGACCCAGCCGGGCCGGGGGTAGTGCTGGGTCAGCTCGCGGTAGGCGATGTCGACCACCTGGGCCCGCTCGTCGACGACCAGGGTCCGCACGCCGGTGGTCCCGGCGTCGATGGCGATGGTCACTGGGGAGAGGGAGGCCACAGGGGGACTGTAGTGACGCTCGAGGATGGGGGACGGGTCGTGCCCCTCAACGGCATCGGGGCCCGGCACCGGTGTGGGACGGCCGAAAAGCGCGCTTGCGGAGAGCAATCATTTGCAATTCTTCGCGAACGCCTCTCGAACAGGGGTTTCGGCCTAGGCTGATCGCGCGATTCCTCGAACAATTGGTTGACAGGGATGTAACTACGCTGCTGTAATAGACCCACTATCTCGTACCTCGGGGGAGGATGAACCACAACATATTGTGTTTGTCTCGTAGTTCCGCCGTTTTCCGGTGCTAGGTTCGAGGGTCGACCACCGGGGCCGGCATCGGACGGCCATCTCGGGCGGTCGGGGTCGCGAGGAGCGGTCCACCGGGCCGGCATCGGCCCGAGGTGCACCGGAGAGCACGGCGGAGATCCACGACAGACGACAGGCCTGACGACAGAAACTGACCGCGGACATGGCGGGGAGAGGTGGTGCCCACGACACCGGGTGCGGCTTCCCTCGGCCAGGTGGTCACCCACCCCTGGGCGTCACCAGCAGTTCCCAACCGCACCACCGACAAGACAGCAGACAGAAAGAGGTTCACCACATGGCCATCGCCCCACAGCGCGTCGGCATCGGCATCCGCCGCCACTTCACCAGCGCAGATGTCCACCCTTACGACCAGGTCGAGTGGGAGCGGCGTGACGCCCGGATCACCAACTACCGGGACGGGACCGTGGCCTTCGAACAGCTCGACGTGGAGGTGCCCGAGGGTTGGAGCCTCAACGCCACCAACATCCTGGCCCAGAAGTACTTCCGGGGCACCCCGAATACCGATGAGCGCGAGTGGTCGCTGCGCCAGGTGGCCGACCGGGTGGTCGACACGGTCACCACCTGGGGGCTGAAGGACGGTTACTTCGCGGACGACGAGGAAGCCGAGGTGTTCCGGGCGGAGCTGAAGTACCTGGTCATCCACCAGATGGCCGCCTTCAATTCCCCGGTGTGGTTCAACATCGGCGTGGCGGGCGTGCCCCAGCAGGGCTCGGCATGCTTCATCCTCTCCGTCGACGACACGATGGACTCCATCCTGAACTGGTACACGGAGGAAGGCGTCATCTTCAAGGGCGGGTCGGGTGCAGGCGTCAACCTGTCGCGCATCCGCTCCTCCCACGAGCGCCTGAAGGGCGGCGGGACGGCTTCCGGGCCGGTCAGCTTCATGCGGGGAGCGGACTCCTCGGCCGGGACGATCAAGTCCGGGGGCAAGACCCGGCGTGCGGCCAAGATGGTCATCCTCGACTCCGACCACCCCGACATCGAGGACTTCATCTGGTGCAAGGCCATCGAGGAGCGCAAGGCACGCGTCCTGCGAGATGCCGGTTTCGACATGGACCTCGACGGCAAGGACTCCATCAGCCTGCAGTACCAGAACGCCAACAACTCGGTTCGGGTCACCGACGAGTTCATGGAGGCGGTGGTCGACGGCCGTGACTGGGGCCTGACCGCCCGCGGGTCCCACGAGGTCATCCGGTGGGTGCCGGCACGGGACCTGTTCCGCCAGATTGCCCATGCCGCATGGGAGTGCGCCGATCCGGGCATGCAGTTCGACACCACGATCAACCGGTGGCACACTGCGTCGAACACCGGGCGCATCAACGGGTCCAACCCGTGCTCGGAGTACATGCACCTCGACGACTCGGCTTGCAACCTGGCCAGCCTCAATCTGATGAAGTTCCTCCACGAGGACTCCTCGTTCGACATCGCCGGCTTCCGGGCGTCCGTCGAGGTGATCTTCACCGCGCAGGAGATCATCGTGGGCAACGCGGACTATCCGACCGAGAAGATCGCCGAGAACTCGCGGCGCTTCCGTGAGCTAGGCATCGGGTACGCCAACCTCGGCGCACTGCTGATGGCCCAGGGACTGCCCTACGACTCCGACCACGGGCGGGCATGGGCCGGGGCCATCACCGCCCTGATGACCGGTCATGCCTACGCCACCTCCGCCCGCACCGCGGCACGCATGGGGCCGTTCGCCGGCTTCCACGAGAACGTCGAGCCGATGCTCAACGTCCTGCGGATGCACCGCGACGCGGTGGCCGGCATCGACGAGGAGCAGGTGCCGACCGACCTGCTGTCGGCTGCGCAGGAGGCGTGGGACCTGGCCGTGGAGATGGGGGAGCAGTACGGCGTGCGCAACTCGCAGGCCAGCGTGCTGGCACCCACCGGGACCATCGGACTGTTGATGGACTGCGACACCACCGGCGTCGAGCCCGACCTCGCACTGGTCAAGACCAAGAAGCTGGTCGGCGGGGGCACCATGTCGATCGTCAACCAGACGGTCCCACGTGCACTGACCCGGCTGGGGTACTCGCACGACCAGGTCGGTGAGATCATCGCCTACATCGACGTGCACAAGACGATCGTGGGCGCGCCGTACCTCTCCGCCGAGCACCTGGCGGTGTTCGCCTGCTCGATGGGGGACAACACCATCCACTACCTCGGGCATGTCCGCATGATGGGCGCGGTGCAGCCGTTCATCTCCGGTGCCATCTCCAAGACGGTCAACCTGCCCGAGGACGTGACGGTGGAGGACGTCGAGCAGTTGCACATCGACGCATGGAGGCTGGGCATCAAGGCCGTGGCCGTCTACCGCGACAACTGCAAGGTGGGTCAGCCCCTCTCCACCACCAAGAAGGACGGTGCGGCGCCCGACCCCAGCGGGGACGCGGCACCTGCCGGCTCCGATGCCGAGGCTCACGCCCGCGAGCTGAGCGATAAGATCGCCGGACTCGAGGCGGCCCTGGCCCACGAGCAGGCCCGCACCGCGGAGACGGTCGTGGTCGGAGCGGTGCGCGAGCGCCTGCCCCGTCGACGCAAGTCGTCGACTTTCGCCTTCCGGGTGGCGGATTGTGAGGGGTATGTGACGGTGGGGGAGTACGAGGACGGGCGTCCCGGCGAGGTGTTCATGAAGGTGTCCAAGCAGGGCTCGACCCTCGCGGGCATCATGGACGCGTTCTCCATCTCGGTGAGCCTCGGACTGCAGCACGGCGTGCCCCTCGCCACCTACGTCCGCAAGTACACCAACATGCGCTTCGAGCCGGCCGGCATCACCGACGACCCCGACCTGCGCATCGCCACCAGCCTGGTCGACTACATCTTCCGGCGGCTGGCGGTCGACTACCTCCCCATGGAGGAGCGTGCCGAGCTCGGCGTGCTCTCCACCGCGGAGCGCATGCAGCCGACCCTGCCGGGGGTGGAGGAGAGGGCGACCGAATCGACCGGTGTGGTCGAGGCGGAGTCCGTCGATCCGGTGATCGCGACCGTGGTCGACGGCAGCGCACCTTCTCCCACCGAGCAGCACGCTCGGTCCACACGGCCTGTTGCCGCTCCGACAGACCAACCGTTGGCCCGGGCCGAACCCCGGGATGCCCCCTACTGCTACCAGTGCGGCAATGCCATGCAGCGGGCCGGCTCCTGCTACGTGTGCGCCAGCTGCGGCACGACCAGCGGCTGCTCGTAGTTTCGAGTTGCTCCGAGATTTCAGCGGGAGTGAAGCACTGATTTCATCCGGCGACAAGCAGTTCCAGTGGCCAGAAGTGGAGCGACGGGAGGCCAGATGGCCTCCCGTCGCTGTTCTGGCGCATCGCCGATGAAGTGATCGGCTGTCGCATTGTTCCTGCTGTGCTTCGACCGTTGCTTGTCTTGAGCACCTGGACATGTGATGCCAGATCCACCGACGGAGCTCGGCGGAGAAGAACCCACCGGTGGTGCCGTCAAGGGAGCAGCGCCCGAACTCCGCCCAGATCGGGGGTAGTGCCCCCGATCACGAGTAGCTCTAGTACGATCGCAGACGCTCGTGCAGCATCCATCGGAGCCATCTCAAAGGAGAGTCCCATGTCCAAGTCGAACGCGGACAGTTCGGGACCGGATGTGGCGGCTCTGATCCTTCGGCTGACCATCGGCCCGATGATGATCATGCACGGGATGAACAAGGTGCGAGGCCCAGGTGGCCTGGACGGGACCACCAAGTACTTCGAATCGTTGGGCCTGGAGCCAGCGGGCGTTCATGCACGAGTGGCCGCAGCCACGGAGATCGGTACCGGCACCCTGCTCGCACTCGGAGCCATGACGCCGTTGGCTTCCGCCGGAGTCATCGGGGTGATGACCGCCGCCGCAGCTACAGACCATAAGGGCAAAGGCTTCTTCATCTTCAAGGGTGGATGGGAATACGTCGGAGTGGTCGGTGCCGCTGCCGCCGCGATCTCCGCCCTTGGGCCCGGGCGATTCTCTGTCGATGGCGCTCGGGGAGAGAAGAGGGGCGGACTACTGTCGGCCCTGTTCTCCTCGGCACTGGGGATCGGGGCCGCAGTCGGCATGCTGAAGACCAGCCGCCGCAAGGACGGCTCCACGCAGACACCCGGGGAATGATCTCGGATCTTCTGCGCGAGTCGGTGCGGTCCTCGGCTCACATGCGCGACCTCCAGTAGCCAAAGCGCCACTTCGACCGATCCTTCGCCTCTCGCTTCCTGTGCAGACTTGGATGCCAACTGCCGGGAGAGCCCTCAGGTTCGGCCTAGCTCGTGACGCGGGAGTGGAGATCGCCTGCGACCTCATCGAGGAGATCCGCGGATCGGGCGCCTTCGACGGTGTCCATCTGATCTCGGTCGCACGCTACCGAGAGATTGCTGCACGGTTGGAGCGCTTGCGGTAGGCGGTGCACTGAGCCGTCCTAGGGATCAGTCGGAGCGGATCGGACGGCTCTTCTGGAAGTGTGATCCGCGGCTGCATGATCTCCGGGGCCGTTTCGGGAACGTAGCCTCTCGATTACCGCTTTGCTGTGGTCACGGTCGACGTTCCCGCCGTATTTGAACTTCGCCCGCACTACGTCCATCGAGATGGTGATGGCCCGGATCGCCCGGAGCCTGGTCGGGTGAGCCAGCTCGGGATCGGCAATGGGAACGTCGGGCTGAAGAGCGGCGAGCTGTGTCCGCAGCAAAGTGGCGACAGCGCTCGGCGCGGTTTCCACCGTCGCCACTCCCTCGATCTGAACTGCTGCGTAGTAGGTGGTCGGTATGCCGAGCGCTGGATCCTCGTCGGCGGTTGCCTTCCATGCAGATGGAATGTACGCCCAGTCTCCAGCGACGCTCGGCACGACTCGGGGCTGCTCGGCGAGGGCATCGAAGACGGGGGTTTGGCCCAGCCAGATGGAGCAGTACCCGGTCGCCGTCGAGAACAAACTGCGTTGGCACCACCACCGGCACAGCCCGGCCGACGCCTGCGGCGATCAACTGGCCGAACGCGTGGCTCTCGACGAGCGGTCGCCACTCTTCTTCGCCGATGCTGCCATCGACCGAGGGGATGTACATGAGGCTCGTGCAACTCCAAGCTGAGCGTCAAGAGGCCGAATCCCAAGGGTAGTTGACCAGGCCCGTCGGCGTTTCGACCCCGGGGACGATCGGGCGGTAGCGGTCACTCGAAGACCAGGCACCGGTCGTCGAGGTCGGCGCTGGGGAACAGGTCCTTCTCGGTCCAGTAGTCCTGGCTGTGCTGCCACTCGGGCTTGTCCCCGCGTCTGGGGAGCAGGTGCATCGAGCGCATGAGGTAGCCGGGATTGAAGTTCTCCGGGTCGATCCACGGCAGGATGGGCATGTCGGCGTCCTCGTCCCGAAGGGCCGGGGTGACCCGGGTGACGCCCAGCTCGTCCATGTGGTGCAGCAGACGGCACACGAAGTCGCAGACCAGGTCGGCCCGCAGGGTCCAGCTGGCCCGGAAGTAGCCGAAGACCCACGCCAGGTTCGGCACCCCGGTGAACATCATGCCCCGGTAGGTGACGGTGTCGGAGAAGACCAGCGGTCGGCCGTCGATGGTGAAGTCGATGTCGCCGAGCACGCTGAGGTTGAAGCCGGTCGCGGTGATGACGATGTCGGCCGTCAGTTCCTCGCCCGACTTCAGCAGGATGCCGTGCTCGGTGAACGTCTCGATCTCGTCGGTGACCATCGAGGCCTTGCCCGAGCTGATCCCGGCGAACAGGTCGCCGTCGGGGACGTAGGCGATCCGCTGACGCCACGGCCGGTAGCGGGGGGTGAAGTGGGTCTCGACGTCGTAGCCCTCGGGAAGGAGGGCCCGCACCCCGTTGATGAGCTCCTCCTTCACGAGCTCGGGCTCGTCGAAGGACAGCTGCGCCACGACCTTCTGGTCGTTGAGGTTCTTGCGGCGGACGATCTCGTGGATCCACTCCTCGGGGATCTCCAGCTCGCGCAGCATGTCGGCCACCTCGTTGACGTTGGCACCCGACCAGAAGTACGTCGGCGACCGCTGCACCACCGTGACGTGGCCGCACCGGCCCGCGATGGCCGGCACCAGCGTCGCCGCCGTGGCGCCCGAACCGATGACGATGACGGTCTTACCGGCGTAGTCGAGATCGTCCGGCCAGGTCTGGGGGTGCACGATGTGTCCCGTGAAGCGGTCCATCCCCTGCCAACCCGGGGTGTACCCCTCCGAGTGCCGGTAGTAGCCCTGGCACATCCAAAGGAAGCCGGCGGTGAAGCGCAGCTCCTCGCCGGTGCCGGTGTGGGTGGCCTCGATGGTCCACAGGTCGTCGTCGCTCGACCACGAGGCCGTAGAGATGCGGTGGTCGTAGCGGATGTGTCCGACGAGGTCGTTCTCGTCGATGACCTCGCCCATGTACCGGAGGATCTCGTTCGCGCTGGCGATGGGCGCCCCCGTCCACGGCTTGAACCCGTACCCGAAGGTGTACAGGTCGCTGTCGGAGCGGATGCCCGGGTACCGGTGCATGAGCCAGGTGCCACCGAAGCTTTCGAGACCTTCGAGCACCACGAAGCTACGCGCTGGGCACTGGTGTTTGAGGTGGTATGCCGCGTCGACTCCGGAGATGCCGGCGCCCACGACGAGTACGTCGAAGTGCTCCGCGGGTGTCGGCGCAGTTGCAGCGGGCTCCTCGGTCCGGCTCAAGTGGCCGATCTCCTTTGGTGCGCCAACCTGAGAGATGCTGGTTGGATCCACGCCGGAGAGTAGCGCGCACGACTGCCGTACCCGGCGAGGTCACGGTCGGTGGTTCCGCACCTGCTCCCCAGCCAGGTCTCGAGGGAGGGGGCGGGCCAGGGGCGGCACCACGCTCGATACTGTCTATTGGGAAACCGCGAGCAATGTCAGAAGGAGTCAGATGAAGTTGGCGAACCTGAATGGCCGGGGCACGGTGGTGACCGAGTCGGGCGGCGTGGACCTGGCGGTGGCGTCCGACGGGCGCATCGGGCCGGATGTCCAGCCCCTCTACGACGACTGGGGGGCGGTGCGCGCCTTCGCCGCGGGGTTGGCCGGTGCGACGGCCACGCCGTTCGACGAGATGCAGCTGGCCTCGCCGGTACCGTCCCCGCGCCAGGTCTTCGCCATCGGCCTCAACTACGCGTCCCACGCCCAGGAGACCGGCGCCGAGGCACCCTCGGTGCCGGCAACGTTCACCAAGTTCCCGTCCAGCCTGGCCGGCCCCTTCGATCCGGTGGAGCTCTCCGGCGCCACGGTGGACTGGGAGGTCGAACTGGTCGCCGTGATCGGGGTCAGGGCCGATCGGGTGACCGAGGACGATGCCTGGACCCATGTGGCAGGACTGACCGTCGGCCAGGACATCTCCGATCGCACCCTGCAATTCGCAGCGGCGGGTCAGTTCTCGCTCGGCAAGTCGCACCGCGGTTACGGACCGATGGGGCCTTGGCTGGTGACCCCCGACGAGTTCGCCGACCCTGACGACCTCGGACTCGGCTGCTCGATCAACGGCGAGGTGGTGCAGGACGGGCGCACGAGCGATCTCATCTTCTCGGTCCCGCGGTTGATCGCCGAGCTCTCCGCGGTGCTGCCGCTGCTCCCCGGCGACGTCATCTTCACCGGGACGCCGGCCGGCGTCGGCATCGCCCGCCAACCGTCGCGTTTCCTCGCCGCCGGCGACGTCCTCGAGAGCTGGATCGAGGGGATCGGGACCATCCGGAACCACATGGTCGCCCGAGGCGGCTGACCGGGTGCGCAACCGTGGGATCGTACTCCCGACGGCACGGCGCCACTTCCAGGTCGAGGTGAACGACCGTGACGATGTCGGTTGGGTGTTCGACCGGGCCAGGGCCACCGGTCTGAGCGCGGCGCATGACGTTGGTGCTCCCTCCGAACGGCCCGCTGCGATCCCCGCCCTGGCTGCGCCTAGAGGTCGGCGATCCCCTTGCCGATCAGGACCACGCCGAAGATCAGGAACAGCACGGCCAGTACGACCCCGTTGTTGCGGCCGAGCCAGGATCTCCACCCGTCGAGGACCTCTTGGGCCTTGTCCCTCATGGCGAGCGTCACCACCAGCGGGGCGGCGACCCCCAGGATGGCCACGACGGCGTACACGGCGACGGCACCGATCTGCTGTCCCGTGGAGAGGCCGGCCGAGGCGATCGAGAGCGCCGCCGCCAGGCCTACGACCACGTTCTTCGGATTCAGTGCGCCGATGGCCACGCCGACGGCGAGGGACTTCCCCGGAGCGAAGGCGGCGATGCCGTCCATCCACTTGGGCATCGCCGCGTCCTCGCCGGGCTTCGGCCGATCACGGAACCGACGCCTCGCAGCCATCAGTAGGAACGCGCCCAGCACCAGCCTGAGGATCGAGGCTCCCCTGGACGGTCCCGAACCAGGCGACAGGTCGACCGTTCCGGCAATGGCGACGAGTAGCCCCAGCAGGCCGGCGACCCCTATCGTGAACCCGATGAGGTAGCTGGCCGCGTTGGTCACCGGCTTCTTGGTGAACAACAGCAGGATTTCTGCGATGATCGGCACCGGCGAGATCGTGACTGCGATGGCGAGGGGGAGCAGGTCCCCGATCACAGCTCTCAACGACGTCTCCTCCTCGATCATGTCCGGATCGGGCGGACTGTGCAGCCGACTGCCGAACGGGCATCGAGGATGGGCCCGGACCGCCACCTGCTCGTCACCGTACCGGAGTCAGGGAGCGCCGGACGAAGCTTCCCGTCCCGGTGCAGGTGGAGTTCCCGGTCCGCAGGGCCAGCACCCCCTCCTCGCCAAGAGGTGCTGACCCTGCGCACCGCCGGGCCGGCGCACCGGTGTGTAGCTGGGGACCGTTTCGCATCCGCCCGAGAGCTCCCGATTGTCCCGACCCCGGTTCAGTCAGGCCTGGCTGCCACTCCCTCGGCCTCCCCGTCGAGGACCTCGGGTTGGACGTCGATCCGCTTGGCGAGATGCCGGAATGCACGGAGCCCCGCATTCCCCAGGGCATGCTCGAGGAAGGACTCGCTGACGATCAGCAGGGCCGCCTGGCCGTTGTCGATCAGCTCGCGGAACTCGTTGACGTCCGAACGCGGCCTGGCAGGCTCCAGACGCACGGTCACGCCGACGCTGCTGTCCCCGATCTCCGAGCGGACGGAGGTCGGAGGGAAGATCAGGTTGATGACGACACCTATGGCGATGCCGGGCCGGTCCCCTCGCTGCGTGATCGTTTCGTCCATCTTCATATGGAAATGGCCATCCTCGCCCCGGGTGATCACTGCCGCCGAGTACGTCACGCAGGCCCCGGCGACCTGGAGGCCCCTGATCACACCGAAGTCATCACGAGCGGCCTGTTCGCTGTAGTAGGTACCGACGTACACAAGCAGACCGCCGCCGCCGACCATCGTGTTACCCTCCGATTCGGTGCGCGAAGTGCTCACCACCCGCCACCGCTACCACTATTCACAGTCCGTGGCCGCACGGATACACCCGAATCGGGTGTATCCCACCCCAGGTTTGCCCTCCGGAGAACAGCGAGACGAGACTTGCCCGGTGAGCGCAGGCAGAACGAGGCCGAAGCGCCTCGCAACCGAACGTCTCCCGGAGCGTGGCCTTCTCTTCGGGCTGCCGATCGTCACCTCGAAGCTGGTGGCGCCCCCGCTCCCGATCGGCTTCACTCCGCGCCCACGTGTCGCCGGCGCCCTCGCGGGCGCAGCCGGCACCATCTGTGTGGTACTGGCACCCGCCGGCTATGGCAAGACGACCGCCACGGTGGAGGAAGTGGCCGGCGAGGGGGCGGAGAACGTCGCCTGGTTGTCGATCGACGCCTACGACTCGACCGAGCTCAGCTTCTGGGCGCACCTCGCCGCCTCGATCGACATGGTGCGCCCCGGGGTCCTTCGGGCCATGGTCGATGCGAACGAGCAGAGCCCCGTTCTCGGAGGGGGCCGGTTGGCGGCATCTCTGCTCGCCGCACTCGACGGCGACGAGGGACTGGTCGTCGTCCTGGACGATCTCCATCATCTGAGGAGCCGCGCACTGTGGGAGCAGCTCGGGTTCTTCCTCGAGCGCCTGCCTCCGGGTATTCGGGTCATCGCCACGACCCGAACGGTGACCCCTCTCCCCGTCGAACGCTGGCGGAGCCAGGGCCGGGCCACCGTCGTGGACGAGCAGATCCTCCGGTTCGACGCCGTCGAGGCCGCCGGCCTCATCGCCGGCGTCAGCGATCGAGACGTGTCGTCGGGCGAAGTGGCCGAGCTGGTGGCCCGCAGCGAGGGCTGGGCTGTCGGCCTCGTCTTCGAAGCCCTCGCCGGGCACGCACCGGCCGCGAACGGTGCGGTCCGGTCGGTGGAGAGTCCGAAGCCGCCGCGGACCGTCATCAACTACCTGGCCACCGAGGTACTCGACACCCTCGGGGCCGACGACCGCGGGTTTCTGCTGTCGATCTCGGTTCTCGACGAGTTCGACAACGAACTGTGCCGACGGGTCACCGGCGAGGGTGACGCCGGGTTGCGGTTGCGCTCCCTCCGGGTCGCCAACCTGTTCCTCGTCCCGGTCGATGAAGCTGCCGGACGATTCCGTTTCCATCACCTGTTCCGCGAGCTCCTGCTCGAAGTGCTCGACCACCGCGATCCCGGTCGGCGGATCGAGCTCCATCGGCGCGCGGCCGAGGCTGCGGGCGCCGCCGGTGCCGTGCCCGTGCAGATCCACCACCTGCTCGAAGCCGGCGAGGTCGTCGCCGCATTCGATCTCATGGTCCGCCACGCCCTCCGGGTCGGCAGCCTGGCCACCGCTCGCGAGCTCATTGCCAGCTTCCCTGACGGCTTCGTGCTCGAGGACCCCCGCCGCATGCTCGACTACGTGCTCGTCCAGAGCCTGGCCGGCGACTGGGAGATGGCCGAGCAGTGGTGTGACCGGGCCGAGTCCGCGCTCGTCGAGGACAGCGGGCCTCTCCGGGCGCGCCTCGAACTCCACCGCGCCCTGAGTTTCGTCGGTCACGGCGAGGCCCAGGCCGCACTAGACGCACTCGTATCCAGCCGCGCCGCACGGGGGGGAGACACCCGGCCCGACGCCTTGCTCGATCGCTTCTCGGCAGTGACCGCTGCCCGCGTCCACGTCCTGATCGAGCCCGATCCGCAGGCTGCCTCCTTCTGGCTGGAGGAGGCCCGGAAGCTAGGCCCCGAGGTCGTCCATGTCCGCCAGATCTCCATTCCGACCTTGACCGCCTTCCTCCGACTGTGGGCGGGGGATCTGGCCCAGGCCGAGCGGCTCGCCCGACAGGCCCTGACCGCGGCCGACCAACTCCACATTCCTCTCGGACTTCATGCCTTCGAGGCGCTCCTGGTCCTGACCGACGTGCTCATCGAGACCGCACGGCTGGCAGAGGCAGTATCCGTTCTCGAGCATGCAGAAGAGATTGCCGGCCAGCTGGCGCCCCTGGCCGGCCAGGTCCACGTCGCGCTCCGACGCGTGGAGATCACCGCGGCCACCGAGGGACCCGCCTCCGGTGCGGATGCGGCCGCCCGCGCACGGGCCCGGTTCAACGACCAACGCCTGGGTGCTCCTCTCCTCGATGCGCTCACGGCACGGCACGCCTACTGGCTGCTGGCCGAAGGTCGGACGATCGAAGCCTCCAAGCTCTCCGACACGCTGCCGCCGGGGCCACCCCGATCCATCCTGCGCGCACGATTGGCCGCCCTGGAGCACCAGTGGCAGGTGGCCACTTGCCACCTCGCCGATGCGGCGGAGTGGCCTGCGGCTGAGCGCATGGAGGCCGAACTGATCCGCAGCAGTGCAGACTGCTACCGGGGAGTGTCGGAGGTCCTCGAGCGCACCGGCGGGTTCGTCTGGACCGTCGTCAAGCAGGGCCAACCTCTGCTCCTCCATCTCGAATCACTGGGGGACGAGGCCACCCCCGCAGTCACCCGTGTGCTGGAGCGCGCGGTCGAATTCAGCCCCGCCTTCCGACCTGTCCAATTCGGCGAAGCGGACGTCCGCATCACAGAGCGCGAGCGGACCCTCCTGCAGCTGCTTCCGAGCCACCTGTCGTACGCGGAGATCGCCGCCGAGTTGTACCTCTCGGTGAACACGGTGAAGTCGAATCTCAAGACGCTCTACCGGAAGCTCGGCGTGTCGTCGCGCTCGGAGGCCGTTCGGCGGGCTCGCGCCGCCAAGCTCGGCTGACGGTGCCCTCGACGACGACGGCCCCTGCCCGAGATTCCTGCGCGCCCGTGTACTGGGTATCATCCTCTCCCGGGCGGCCTCGAGCCGTTCCGGGCGGTGGCGCCCGCCAACACCATCCCGGGGGGGAATCCTGTGCACGGTCGTCGGTCGGTGACGCTGCTGGTCACAATGTCCGTGATGGCCGGGCTCATGGCCGGTTGCTCGGGTGCGGCCGGCTCGGGGAGCGGCCCCCAGGTGCCGGCCGCCAACGCGCGGGCGAAGTTCACCGGCCACGGATCCATCGGGCAGGCCTATCTCCTCGGTGCGTCGCCGGGACAGGGCCTGGTGCTGGCCGACGCCGCCGGCGACCGGGCGGGTGGGGGAACGGCCGATCGTCTGGGAAGTCTCATCGTGCGCAACGTGCCCCCTGGTCCCGGGTACACCTTCCGGTCGATCGATGGCTCGCGTGTGGCGGCCACGTCGCCGTTCCGAGTGTTGTCCACCTCCGACACGCCGTCGGCCGCCTTCTACACGAGCCAGCACATGGCGGTCGGTCTCAACTACATCACCATGCGGGACGGGGTACAGCTGGCGGCCACGGTTCGGCTCCCGCCGGGCAAGACGCTGGCGGACGGCCCGTTCCCCACGGTGATCGAAGAGTCCGGCTACGCCATTGCCGCCCCCCACAGCCTCATCGACGCGGTGCTCCACCTCAATGGGGAGTCCACCTCGGACCCGTTGGTCCCTGACTCGGCGACCGCAGTGGGGTCGCTCGTCGCCCCCCTGCTGGGCTTCGCCACGGTCAGTGTGCAGATGCGGGGCACCGGCTGCTCGGGAGGAGCGTTCGATCTGTTCGGCCTGCCGACCACCTACGACGGTTACGACGCCGTTGAGACCGTGGCCTCTCAACCGTGGGTGGCGCACCACAAGGTCGGCATGGTCGGGATCTCCTTCTCGGGGATCTCACAGATGTTCGTGGCCGGCACCCGCCCGCCCGGGCTGGCCGCCATCGCGCCGATGAGCCTCACCGACGACCTCTACTCCACCGGGTTCCCCGGCGGCATGTTCAACAGCGGGTTCGCCGGGACGTGGATCGCCCAACGGGTCGCCGACGCCCGACCCGCTCCGCAGGGTGGCCAGCCATACGCCCGGATCCTGATCTCTCAGGGCGACCAGCGCTGCCTCGTCGACCAGGCCCTCCACCTCCAGGCCCAGAACATCGAGGCCATGCTCCAACAGGCCAGCCACCGGGTCCCGTCCCTCTACGATCAGCGGTCACCCTCGATCTGGGCCAAGCGCGTCGACGTGCCGGTGTTCCTCTCGGGTGCCTTCCAGGACGAGCAGACCGGGGGGCAGTGGCCCGCCATCGTGAGCGACCTGAGCCATGATCCCGACGTCTGGGTGACCATGGTCAACGGCACGCACGTCGACTCACTCGGGCCCGGCACCATCTCCCGGTGGATCGAGTTCCTCGACCTGTTCGTCGCCGACCAGGTCCCCACCTCGTCGCCGGTCCTGCAGACGCTGGTCACCCAGCTCTATCGACAGCTGGCCAATGCACCAACCGGCCCGGTTGCGGCCATCCAGTTCACCGACGAGCCCAGCGTGGCCGCCGCCCGTGCTGCCTTCGAACAACAACCGCGGGTGCGGGTGCTCTTCGACAACGGAGGGGGTAGCGCCGGCCCGGGGGCGATGCAACCGGTCTGGAGCGCCGACTTCACGTCGTGGCCGCCACCTCAGGCGAAAGCCTCGGCGTGGATGCTCGATCCCGGCGGCACGTTGCTCACGTCGCCGGCGCCGGCGACCACGGTGCTCACGTCGCCGGTGCCGGCGACCACGGTGTCGTTCATGCCGGACCCATCCTCCCGCCCCGCCACCGACCTGCCGCAGGGGAACCCGTGGTCGGCGCTTCCGCCGTATCAGTGGGCACCGGTCACCGGTGCCGGCGGCCTGGGCTTCATCTCGCCGCCGCTGGCCCACGATGTGGTGGTGGTGGGCCCGGGCAGCCTCGACCTCTGGGTGAAGAGCTCGGCCGCGGACACCGATCTCCAGGCCACCGTGTCGGAAGTCCGGCCGGACGGCAAGGAGCTCTTCGTGCAGACGGGGGAGCTGCGGGCCAGCGACCGGGCACTGGACAACGGGTCCTCGACGGCCACCCGAGCCGTTCCCACCTACTCGGCGGCCACGGCACGGCCACTTCCCGAGGGCCACTTCACCGAGGTGCGGATCCCCATCCTCCCGTTCGGCTACGCCTTCCGGGCCGGGTCGCGCATCCGCGTCACGGTCACCGCACCGGGAGGGGACCGGCCAACCTGGCAGTTCGTCACGTACCAGACGCACGGCACGGTCAAGGACACCATCGGGCTGGGGGGCGCCACCCGGTCGGCACTCGTCCTCTCGGTCGTGCCCGGCATCACCCCGCCGGATCCCCAGCCGGCCTGCCCTTCACTTCGGGGGCAGCCGTGCAGGGCATACGCGGCTGCTGCCAACGGAGGCTAGCGGCACCGACCCCTGGGTCCCGAGAGGTGCGCAGAGGGACACGGCGTGATGCCTCAGGCAGGCGCGTGCTGGTCCTCGTTGCGGTACCGAGCGAGGAGCTCGACCTCGTGTCGGTGCGAGGGGAAAAGCGTGGAGACGACCACTGCTCCGAGGACGATCGAGACGGCACCGGCGGCGTAGGCCCAGTTGGCGCCGGAAAGGAACGACGCCCGTGCACCGGCGACGATCTGTTTCGCGTGCTGCGGGTTGGCCTGGGCCAGCGCCGCCGCGCTCGAGTAGGAGCGCTCGAGGGTATTGGTCACTTGGGTGTCGAGATTCGCCCCCGAGGCCGAGATCCGTGAGGCCACGGCGGTTGCGTAGCCGGCGGTCAGGATGGCGCCGAGGATCGACTGCATGATCGACCCGCCCAGGTCGCGCTGGAGGTCCGCGGTGCCCGAGGCCATGCCGGCCCGGTGCACGGGGACCGAGCCGGTGAGCGAGTGCGATGCGGGAGTGCCGGAGAGCCCGACGCCGATGCCCATCAGGATGAAGGCGAGTGCCACCGGGGCGTAGCCGGAGGTGGCCGTCCAGAGCAGCAGCATCACGAGGAAGGAGAGGAACAAGAAGGCGTAGCCGATGAGCAGCGTCGCCCGTGAGCCCACTCTCTCGATGAGCTTGGCCGAGAGCGGGGCGGCCAGGAGCATGAACAGTGCGGCTGGGACCACGGAGGCACCGGCCCGGAGTGTGGAGTAGCCGAGCACGTTCTGGAGGAACTGCTCACCGATGAACATCGCCCCCATCAGGGTGCCGAACACGATCAGGCCGGCCACGGCCGCCACCCAGAAGATCCGTCGGGAGGCCACCTGGAGGTCGAAGAGCGGGTCCGGTGCCCTCTTCTGGCGGAAGAAGAATGCGGCTAGCGCCACGACGGCGATGAACGCGCCGACCAGGGCGGCCCCTGCCTCGCCTGCGCTGGGGGCGAAGTTGATGGCGAGCACCAGCGCCACCACCCCGATGATCGACAGGGCCCCGCCGAGGTGGTCGACCCTGTCGTCGGTCTCGTTGACGTGGCTCGGCACGAAGACGACGGCGAGCACAAGGGCCACCACGGCGAGCGGGGCGGTGAGCAAGAAGACCGATCCCCACCAGGCAAAGGTCAGGAGCCATCCGGCCAGAAGCGAGGCGAAGGCGATCATGGCGCCCCCGACCGCCGACCACAGGGCGATCGACCGGGTCCGGGCCGGGCCGTCCCACAACGCGGTGATCAGCGCGAGCGTCGTCGGATAAGCCATGCCGGCCGCCACTCCGCCCAGGAGTCGGGCAGCGATGAGGAAGCTGATCGACGGGGCCCATGCGGCCAGGAGCGCCGTGGGGATGGTGAACACCATGCCCAGGAGCAGCATCATCTTGCGCCCGTAGCGGTCGCCCAACGCGCCCAGGTAGAGCACGGTGCCGGCCAGGCCGAGCGAGAAGCCGACGCTCACCAGGTTGAGCTGTGTCTGCGTGGCGTGGAAGTGCTCCCCGATGCCGGGCAGGGCCACATTGGCCACCGCCAGGTTGAGGTTCGCCACCGAAGCCACCGAGATGAGCCCGACCAGTACCCACCCTTGGCGTGCTGGGGAAGACGACGCCACCCGGGTGGCGGGAGCGCTGCTGGTCATCGTGTCGTTCCCCCTGGGTGTTGTCGGGCGTCTCGACCATGCTGGCTGTTCTGTTGGGGGAATACCAGCACCCCGGCGGCGTGCCTGCTCTTTCACCAGTTCGTCAGGATCACCTGGGTATCCTCGATGGGATGAGCACGTCACCCGTACGACAACAGCCACTGCAGCCGCGTCCCGCGGGGCTGTTGGACACCGGGCTCGGGTCACTCCTCGCCTGGTTCCACATCGATTTCCGTCCAAGAGGCAGGCAGCCCTCGTGGTGGCGGCTGGCCATTGCCACCATCGTCTCGATCGTCGGCTCGCTGGTGGCCGACGCCCTACTGGTGGCGATCGGCACGAAGGTCTTCCCGTCGACCAAGGGGTTCGTGCACTTCCGGTTCGGCGACTACGCCAAACTCACCATCATCGGGGTGATCATCGCCTGCGCTGCCTGGCCCGTGGTCACCCGGATCTCGTCGCGACCGCGGCGCCTGTTCTTCTGGCTGGCCATTGCGGTCACTGCCGCGCTGCTCCTGCCCGATCTCTGGATTCTTCTGCACGGGGAGCCGGCCAACGCCGTTCTGGTCCTGGTGGCCATGCACCTGGCCATTGCCGTCGTGGCCTACAACGCCCTGGTCCGGCTGGCGCCGGCCGGAGGGGAACGGCTGCACGCACGACGCTGACGGTCGAAGGCCGGCCGGCAGGGGGAGCCGGCGCCGTGCGCACCGCTCGATCGGTGCGAGAATTGGGAGCCGGTCGCTCCGGCAATGATCGTGACGAATCGGCCGGTGGTGATGGAGGGGCGATTCGGCGCACCCACGGAGAGAGCCCCGATGACGCCGACGACGACCCCACAGCGCGATGACTGATCCGTCGGCACCCGGTCCCGAAGCGCCCGGGCACGAGGGGGCGGTGCACTGGCTGGCCGACTACGTGTACGGGACCATCGCCACTCTGGTGGCGATCGCCGGCCTCACCTTCGAGTCCAACCCCGGAGAGCTCACCACAGCCGGGGTGGTGATCGTCGGAGCGGTGGCCATCTGGTTCGCCCATACGTTGTCCCGTCTGGTCGTCAGGCGGTCGTGGCAGCGCCTCCGGTTGACGTGGGCCGAGGTGGGTGACGAGTTGGCAGGTTCGTGGTCCATCGTGTCCGCCGCCATTCCGGCCACTCTGATCTTCATCCTGGCCGGCGCCCACCTGTGGTCGATGCGGACAGCCTTCGCCCTGGCCGAGGGCGTGGGCGTGCTCGCCCTGGCTGCAGTGGGGATCGGGACGGTGGGGGGTGCGGACCGATCGCTGTTCCGGAGGGTGCTCTACGTCGTCGGCCTGGTGTCGGTGGGGATCATCATCGTGCTGCTCGAACTGGCGGTCCATCTGCTGTAGCGGTGGGGCGCCAGGCCGATAGGGTGGGCCGAGGACTGCAGCGTCCTCGGGACGGAGGGAGGCCACCGGTGAACGACCAGGGCGTGATCGGGGACGTGGGGCCCAATGGTGGTGAGTCATTGGCACAGGGCTTCACCGATGCGGAGCTGACCGAGCTGGCCCTGGCGGCAGACCCAGGTGCGCCCATCGACGACGACGCCGTGCCCGTTGCGGTCTACCTGGCCCAGGAACCGGGCCTCCTGCCCTCCTGGTACATGCCCTCGCCGATGACACGCCACAGCAGGGGCTGGCAGGTTCCCGTCGTCCTGGTGATCGTGGCTGCCTTCGTGATCATCGAGGCGTTCGGCCTGTGCAGCACGTTCGGCCAGCTGGTGCCGGGCTGAACTCCATCGTCGGCTGGCCGTGTCCGCCGATTGAACACGCAAAGTGGTGGAGCAACAACGCAGGGTGCTCGACAGTTGCCTGATGCAGTTCTACCAGGCAAAATGGAAGTATCCGGAGGTGGCGACCTAAGGGCGCCGAAGATCCGGTCGGAGTAGGTGGAGGCAGACTTCCACGGAAAGAGGGGCATTGTTATGTGGGCGAAGCGACTGGTGATCGGTGCTGGACTAGCGGTGGCGTCGTTCCTGATGGTCCCCGGCGTGGCCGGTGCAGCCAGCACTAGTTGTTACACCGGCTGTACCCCGCCCACGGTCGCCGCGACGTCCGTTGGAATAAGTCCGTCGAGTGGGTTGCCGTACAGCTCGACGACGAGTGCGGCCGCCCCGACGACTCCGGAAGGCACGTCGAGCCTCCCCTTCACCGGGGCAGACGTGGAGGAGTTGGCGGTCGTGGGTGTCGCCGCCGTACTGGCCGGTGGGCTCCTGCTCCGCCGCCGCCGCCGTTCGGTCGCCTGAGCAGACCTCCTCCCCAGTGGTGTTGCGCCTCACCTGATCGATGTTCCATGGGTCGAGGCATCGTTGTCGTGAAGTGCAGGCATGAGGCGCGTTGAGATGTGGCGCCGCCTCGGTCCGCTGAGCTCCTGCCCGGCAACCGCCCGGCCCGGCCCCTCCCAGGTCGAACCTCGGCGGCGTCAGAAGCTGGCAGGCAACAGCGGGGCCACCGCCCCGAAGAAGAAGAAGACGACGCCCAGCCAGGCGACCAGCCCGACCCCGATGACCACGGCCCGCCGTGACCGCCGCGACCGGCCGACGGCGATCCACAGCCCTGCGGTCAGCGCGACCACCACCACGCCCCAGAGGATGGCGGCCGCCCAGTTCCGGGCCGGCGTCGGTGACGAGGAGCGACGACGGGGAGGGGCGGGTACCGGTACCGCCTTGGGGTGCACCAGAATGCTGGCCACCAGCGCGGCGTGGACCACCAATCGTTGGCTGGCGCTGTAACGCGGGGTGCACGTCGTCAAGGTGAGCTGGGGGGTCGTCGTCGGGCCGACGACGACCACGTCGCTCGGGCTCACGGCCATGCTCCCGGTCACGTGGTAGAGGAAGGTTCCCTGCAGGGTGGTGACCGTGATGGAATCGCCCGGAACGAGGTCGTTGAGGTTGTAGAAGGGGTGCTGGTAGGTCGTGCGGTGCCCGGCGATGGAGGCATTCCCCGCTTCACCCGGTAGCGGTGTGCCCGGGTAGTGCCCGGGGCCGGCCTGCAGTTGGGCTTCGCCGGTGCCTTCGACCACCACCATCGACACACCGATCTTCGGGATGGTGATGACGCCCACCGCGCTGCCGGTCGGTGGGTCGGGTGTGATGGGTGCCACCTGGGCGGCCCGGCCCGTACCGTTGCCGGTCGTGGGGGTCGTCGTGGGCAGCGCCCCCGCCTGCTGTTGGGCGGCTCGGAACTCTCCGCGCAATTGGCTCTGGGCCCGCGCCGTCTGCAGGCCGGTGCCCCACAGCAGGTAGGGGATGAACAGCAGAATCAGAACACCGGAGACCAGCACCACCCGCCCGACCGCCATTCGGATGGTCGTGAACGACACGTGGCGATGCTAGCGGTGCAGCAGCCCGGGACCCGGCCGCGGCGTGGGACTGCGCTCGGGCCCAGGCTCGGTGATGCCGTTGCCGGAGCCCGCTCCGGTACCATCGGGGGCTCGTATCCGTTGCGTCGGCGGCGCCTGCAGCGATGCAGGTCCGTTCGCCGGTGCCATGAGCATCGAATGGCAGCCGTGAGCGATAGCAGGGGTCGACGGCGACGCAGATGGCTGATCGCCACCGGAGTGATCGTCGTGGTGGCCGTCTGGGGTGGCGTGCTGGCGGCGAAGACCTTCTCGGCCTATCGCCACGACAAGCAGGGTCTCGCCGCACTCGAGCTGGTCAAGTCCGACCTCACCCCGGGCGAGTTGACGTCCTCGGGCTCGTTGCACAGGCTCGAGGTGGCCCGCGCGGAGTTCGCGGCGGCCCAGTCCGACCTCTCCTCACCGCTGTTCGCGCCGGTGACGGTGGTGCCCGTGGTCGGTCGGCAGTTCCGGTCGGTGCGGGCGCTGAGCATCGCGGCGGGCACGGTGTCAGCGGTGGGCGCGTCCTTCCTCACCGAGGTCCACGGCGTCCTCGACGAACCGCACGGTGCCGGACCCGACCGGGTGGCATCGCTCCGCCGGCTTTCGGCCCTGTCGTTTTCCGCGCAGGCCCAACTGGCCCGAATCGACACCGGCCCCTCGCAGGCGCTGGTCGGCCCCCTGGCCGCCAAGCACACCGAGTTCGTCTCCCAGCTGGACACCGCCCGTAGGCGGCTGGCCACAGCGGCCGGTGTCTCCGCCGTGACGGCGACCATCCTTCAGGGCCCCCAGACCTACCTGGTGATGGCCGCGAACAATGCGGAGATGCGGGCCGGATCCGGTGCCTTTCTGGAGGTCGGCGTGGCCACCACCGGGGACGGGTCGGTGCACCTGGGGGACCTGGCTCCTTCGGGGGATATGACGCTCCCGGCGGGAGCGGTCACCGTAACGGGGGACCTCGAGCGCAACTGGGGCTGGCTGGAGCCGGGCGTCGACTGGCGAAATCTCGGGCTCACGCCGCAGTTCGACGTGAACGCACCGCTGGCAGCGCGCATGTGGACCGCCTCGACCGGCCAGCAGGTCAACGGGGTACTGGCGCTCGACGTGGCGGGGGTGCAGCAACTGCTCGAGGCGACCGGTCCGGTCGAGGCCGGGGGCCAGACGGTCAGCGCGGACAACGTCGAGCGGTACCTGCTCCACGATCAGTACGCGGGCCTGACCGACAATTCGGCGGCGGCCGGGAGGCAGGACGCTCTCGGGGCCCTGGCCAGTGCCGTCCTGCGCCAACTGCAGGGCCAGTCCGCCGACCTGCGGTCGCTCGGGAACGCCGTGGCGAGCGCCGTCGCCGGCCGTCATCTGATGCTCTGGTCGAGCAATTCGGTCGACCAGGCGGCATGGGTGGCCAGCGGCGTGAGCGGTAGCCTCACCCCGCACTCGGTGGATGTGGCGGTGATCAACAGGGGTGGGAACAAACTGGACCAGTACCTGCCGGTGCGGGTGGCGGTCAGCACCGAGCCCGCCGGGTCCGGTACGGCGGTCACGTTGACCACCCATCTGGCCAACACCACGCCGGACGGTGAATCGCAATTCATCGCCGGTCCGTATCCCGGGGTTCCCGTCGAGTACGGCGGGTACTCGGGGTTGGTGGCGGCCAACCTGCCCGCCGGTGCCACCGACATCACCATGACCGGAGCCGGCCCGTTGAGTGCCAGGAGCGGCGAAGGCCCGACCTGGCTGGTGGCGGCCCCGATCACCATCCCCCAGGGTGCCTCGGCGACGGTGGTGGTCCGCTTCCGACTACCAGGGGCCCATGGGTCGATGACCGTGGTGCCCTCCGCCCGCATCCCTGCAGAGCAGTGGACTTTCGCGGGTGAGACCTTTGCCGACACTGCAACCAAGAACATCACCTGGTGAGCATCGGCCCGGGTGATCCGCTTTTGGACCTCCGGCCGCAGGCGGTCGGCGAGTAGTCCTCGGGTTCCGGGTACCGACCGGAGCGGCGGTCAGTTGATGGCGATGACCGGTTGCTTCAGATCGAGCCCGCCGGCGGAACCGTAGAAGGAGGCGTCACCGAAGGCGAAGATCCCACCGTCGGAGGCCACCAGCCAGTAGCCGTTGCCGCTGGGGGTCGTGGCCATGCTCACGATCGGCTTGTTGAGGGGCAGCCCGCCGGTCGATCCTTCGAAGTTCGCATCGCCGAAGGTGAAGATGCCGCCGTCGGAAGCGACCAGCCAGTAGCCCCGACCATCAGGAGTGGCGGCCATGCCCACGATGGGTTTGTTGAGGTCGAGCGCACCGGTTGAGCCGTAGGAGGCGACACTCCCGTAGGTGTAGATGCTGCCGTCACTGGTGGCCAACACGTAGCCCTCGGAGTTCTGAGGCCGCTTGGGCGGGCTTCCGGTCGTGCCCGGCGGCACCGTCGTGGTCGTGCTCGGCGGCACCGTCGTGGTCGTGGTCGGCGGCACCGTGGTCGTTGTGGTCGGTGTGGTGGTCGGCGGCGATCCCGAGTCGCCCGCGGCCAGGGGCGTCAGGTCGGACCCGTTGACCTGGTCGGCCGAAGCGGACCCTCCGTAGACCTGGAGTGCGTGGATGAATGCTGTACCGACCTGGCCCGGCGTCCACCACGGTGGGATGCCCCCTCCGTAGTACCCACCGAAGTTGACTTCGGTGACGGAGATCTTGACCGCGCTGGCCACGACCGGGTCGAAGGCCAGCTGCATCTCGTGGTTCCGGTACTGGCCGCCGACGGTGGCCACGGTGGTCCATCCGACCGAGGGTTGGTCGACCGAGACGGTGTAGTCCCGCACGCTGGTGGCGGTGCTCCCCACCGACTGGGTGTCGACGACGACCCGGTTGATGGTGGACGGGCCGGACAGGGTGACGGTCAGACTCGGGGTGGTGTCGCCAGACGCCGAGCTCCAGCCGCTTCCGGTGGTGGTCCCGGCGATGGCGCCCGAGGCGTTGCCAGAGGTGGCAGTGGCCGTGGCGTCGCGAGATAACGCCGCCAGATCACTCCCGTAGGGCTGGGTGGGGCCGACGGACAGCGCGTCGCCCACCGGGTAGGAGATGTAGGAGACCTGGTCGGAGATGGGGAGGCTGTATGCGGTGCCCGAGGTGGCCGAGGTGGTCGTGGCATTGCCATACTCGTCGGTCACCGTCACCGGGATCGAGCCGCCGCCTGGGGCGGTCAGCGTGACTGCGCCGGTCACGGACAGGCCGTCGGACCACACGGCGGCAAGCTGGTCGGCACCTGCTCCGGCCGGGCCGAAGGTGGCCTCATAGGTCTGGGGGATCCCGGTCGAGGGCATCGCCAGATAGGGGCGCCCGTCGATCTCGGAGGAGGTGGACATGGCGGCAAGTGCCCCTGGCTTCACGTAGTCGTCGACGTTGCTGGCCTGGATCAGCGAGAACGACACCCCGTCGTTGCCCCAGTTGCCCTCGTCGTAGAAGTAGTTCCACACGGGGATGTCGAGTGCCTTCTGCCAGATCATGGCCCTGGCCACCATGTTGGCCTGGTTGAGGAAGTTGTAGTCGCCGTCGCTCCACCACCCCACTTCTGTGCACCACAGCGGCTTGCCGTCCAGCATCCCCTCCAGTTGCTGGATCTTGGGGATATTGCCGTACTCTTCGAACGATTCGTTGTTGCCGGTGTACGGGTGGATCGCGGCCACGTCGAGCCAGGAGAGGCCCCCGGCGCTGATCAGCTGCTGCCACCAGCTGACCGCCACGTCGAGCGTCGATCCGCCGATGACCGTCGAGGTGGAGCCCGGCTCGACCGACTTCACGGCCGTATAGAAGGGCTCGAGCACCTGGGTGACGTACAGGCTGGCGTTGGACCACCCGGTGTTGTTCGACTCGTTCCACGGCTCCCACATCGTGACCGGTGCGCACGCACCGCAGCCGGCCGGTGGATGGGCGTAGTAGTCGACGAGTGCGGCGATGTCTCCCTCCCACCAGCCCTTGCTGACCAGGGCCGACGACACAGGGTCACCGCCGCTCACCTGGACCCAGTAGGCGACGTGGTCGGCCACGGCGAGGGCCGCAGCCGTGAAGTAGTCGGTCGGGGCATTGGCGAAGGTCATGGCCGCCGGCCCGCAGGTGGCCGCCGTCGGCGCCGACGTCGAGCAGTTGGGGAGGAAGGTTGCCCAGTTGACCGACGCCCCCCGGTACCCGTCGAGACCGAGCTCGGAGTTGAGGGCTACGCCCCTGGGGTCGGACGGTCCTCCGGCGCCGATGCCGGACGGGAGGCCGGCCAGGTTCAAAGCGTCTCCGGTGGTACCCACCGTGTACGGCGTGCAGGTGGTCCCGAGCCGGGTCGGTGGCGAGGTGCTCGTGTCGAAGAGGGACGCCTGCACCTGGTAGGGACCGGGTTGTTGGTCGGTCGCCGGGATGGTCAGGGGGATGCTGGCCAGGACAGCGGCCGTGGTGGGAAGCGCGAGGGTGGTCGGTGCAGGCACCGTCTCGGAGTTCAGCGAGGAGCTGTTCTCCACCGAGTAGGACAGCTGCAGGTGGGAGGCATGCGCCGCCCACCACGGATCGAAGTTGGCGCTCACCACCGGGATGGTCCCGGGGGCGAAGTAGTTGCCCGACGCCGCCGTCGACAGGCCGGCACCCCACCCGAGGCTGTCGGTCGGCACATGGATTGCGCCGAGATAGGCCTGGAGGGTGGCGAGCGGGACGGAAGAGATGTTGTCCGCTCCGCCGTTGAAGGGCGGGCCCCCCTGGTAGTAGACGGTGGTGCCGACCAGGTAGAAGTTGCTGCCGCCGATGTTCAGGTTTCCGTCGAGTTCAGTGGTGCCCTGGAGGTAGCCCTGGGGGCTCGTGCTCTCGATGGTGTGGAGCGGGTCGGCCGTGTAGATCGTCCCATCCGGTCCCTGCACGGCCTGCGCCGGGTAGTAGAACTGGGTCCCCGACCCGGTGTGGAGGTTCTTCCCCTCGGTGTTGGCGGAGCCGAAGGAGGAGAGGACCGTGGAACCGGTGGGATCCAAGGTTTCCACGTGGCCGTTGCCCGTAAAGAGGAGGTTCCCGTTCGACTCCTGGGTGACGTGGTCGAAGTCGTCGACCAGCGCGTAGGAGCCGCTGACCGCTCCGGTGGACGGATTGAGCAGGGTGCTGCTCGTCGTGTTCTGGACCACGCTGACAACCAACTGGAACGCCGACCCCGAGCCCACTCCGAACAGACCGGTAGGATTGCCCGACTGGGGGTCGACCGACCAGAGCAGGGTGCCCGACGGTGAGAACTTGTCCACCAGCTTGCCGTAGTAGCTGGACAGGAAGATGTTGCCGGACGAGTCGACCACCGGCTGGGAGACCTCGTCGCCCGAGCCGAACTGCGCCGGCACGGCGAATGATCCGTTCGGGCTTCCCGAGAGGGTGTAGGTGTCGAGCATGGAGCCGGTGTAGACGTAGATCCCGCTCGATGTGACGGTGAAGTCGTAAACGCCGCCCGCCGGGGTGACGACTGTGCTGGTCGGGTTGGACGGCAGGCTTGGCGCCGGGCCGAGGGTGGTCGAGGCATCCGGAGCATCACAGATCGGGCTGACGTCCGCGGCGGTCGGGGCGGCCACACTCCCGGCGATCTGGGGGGAAGGGGTGGTGGCCTGCGCCGTGTCGGTGAGACCCCCGGCAATCGGCACTGTGACCATCAATCCGATTGCAATGCCGATGACGACGCCTTTTCGAGGGCGCACCAGTTGACTGCTCCTGCCTGCCCACTCCACACCTTCCCATCGACGGACCCCGCTGCATCTTGAGACAAACGTCACTCAAAATGACCTACGTCCCATCACTTTCAGTGGTAATGGTCCGCTACGCTGGGCTGACGAGGGGTGTACCCGCCGGTGGAAGTACGATGCGCCGGGTGGCGACTTCCCCCGAGCACGTTCCTTCCCCGTCACTGCAGCGACCGATGAAGGTGCTCCGGATCTCGCACAGCGGAGTGGTGACTGCGTGGCGCGAGCGTGAACGGCAGCTCCGACACCGGGGAGTCGACCTCACGCTGGTGACCGCTGCCCGTTGGGAGGAAGGCGGCTCGATGGTCGACTTCGTGGCGGCCGGTGACGAGTTCGTCCTCCCGGTGCGTACGGCGGGCCGCCATCCGAACCTGTTCCTCTACGATCCCAGGACGCTCTGGCAGATCCTGGGGTCGGCCCGGTGGGACCTGATCGACGTGCACGAGGAGCCGTTCGGGCTGGCGGTCGCCGAGGTGCTCGTGCTGCGCCGGCTTCGAGCACGCGGAGCGCCCTTCGTCGTCGCGTCGGCGCAGAACCTCGAGAAGCGCTACCCGCCCCCGTTCCGCTGGTTCGAGAGGTGGTCGCTCCGCCGTGCCGCCGGCGCCTACACCTGCAACGTCGAAGCCGGCCGGATCCTCACCAGGAAGGGGTTGCACGGAGAGCTGGTCCTGCTTCCGCTGGGCGTGGACGTCGAGCGGTTCCACCCGATCCTCCGCGCGGCGCCGTCGACGTCCCTGACCGTCGGGTTCGTCGGACGCCTGATCCGCCACAAGGGGGTCGACGTGCTGCTCGAAGCGGTGGCACTCGACGGGCGACTGCGCGCCGAGATCTACGGCGCCGGACCCGAGGCCGACGGCCTGGCGGCATTGGTCGGCCGGCTCGGGATAGAGGACCGGGTCACCTTCCACGGTCATGTGCAGGAAGGGGACATCCCCGCTATCTATCCCGGTGTCGATGTGCTCGCCGTCCCGTCGGTGCCGCTCCCGGGATGGGTCGAACAGTTCGGAAGGGTCGTGATCGAGGCACAGGCATCCGGTGTGCCCGTGGTGGCCAGTGCCAGCGGCGCCCTCCCCGACGTGGTCGGGGAGGGCGGACTGCTGGTGCCTCCCGACGATCCGCGCGCACTGCGGGACGCGCTGGTCCGTTTCCTCGACGAACCCGGGCTGTGGGAGCGCCTCCGGGCATCGGGGCTCGCAGCCGGTCCGGGCTACTCGTGGGAGAGTGTCGCCGACACGCAGATGGGCCTCTACGAGGCCGCGACCCGGGGGTCGAACAGGGAGGACGACTGACGGGCTGCACCGGTTCGAGCCACATCGTGGGCCGCAGGGTCGGTCCGGTGCCTGGCGCCCTTGCGGCCCCACCGGCACCGGCAGGGGATCACCGAGTCCGCCGCGCAGACTCGCGGATGACTTCGCGGTAGAGGAGCTCGAGCCGATCGAGGTGGTGGGGGAGGGCGAACAGCCGCCGCTGGCGGTCACGCAGGCGCCCCCCGATCCGGAGGCGGCGTGCCCTGTCCCCGGCGAGTGCCGCCAGGGCGTTCGCCGCAGCCTCGGCGTCGCCGGGATCGAAGAGTATGCCGTCTTCTCCGACCGTTTCGACGTGCGCCCCGCCGCCGGCCGCGATGACCGGCACCCCATGGGACATCGCCTCGACGACGGAGAGTCCGAATGGCTCTGCCGGAGCGGGTGCCAGCAGCATGGACGAGCCGTCGAGCAGCCGATCGGTGTCAGAGACGAGGCCGGCGAACTCGACGCTGCTGCCGACGCCGAGGTCGTGGACGAGATCGATCAGGGAGGGTCGCAGATCGCCGACACCGGCAACCACCAGCCGCCACCCCCGGGAGCCGAGACTGCTCGACGCCCAGGCCCGGATCCCGACCCCGGGGTCCTTCTCGGTGGTGAGCCGTTGGAGCATCACCACGGTGGGCGACTCGAGAGTTGCCTGTGCCTGATCGGGCACACCGTTGGGGATCAGCACGGAGGGCCCGTCGATGCCGTCGGCGACGAACTGGCTGATGGCGATGTCCCGGCAGATCGCCCGGGAGGTCATTCGGGCGAGGAGCCGGGCGGGGGAACCGGTGCCACGCCCTCCGGGGAAGTGTCGGGTCGCCACGATGGGAGCGCGCTGTAGTGGACGGGCGAGCCAGGCAGCACCTTCCGCCGCGGTCATGTGGGCATGGATGACGTCGGCCCCGCGGTGTCCCAGAAGGGCTCGGGTCACCTGGCTGATCGACGATGCCGGATGATGCAGGACCTCGTCGCACAGCTCGTGACGCATGCGTGTCGGGTCCCCACCGACGACCACGACCCGGTGACCGCGCCCGGCGAGCCCGTTGGCCGTCTCGCAGATGTAGCGCTCCACGCCGGCGAACCCGTCGCTGCGCACGGCCTGGATCACCGAGAGGCGCGCAAGGTCCGTCGCTTCGGCCTCGGCGCCCGGCTCGTCATCGGTGGATGCCACACGGTTCCTCTCGGCTGGATGACGGACGGCCAGTGGCGGACACCCCCATGGGCACGCACTCCGGGCATCGGGGCATCGTGCCACAGAGCTGCGGCGGGCCTCGCCTATCATGCCCGACAGGTCGGGTGGTCCCCGATGAGCGGAACTGCCGGCTGAAGCCACAGCGAGGAAGACCGTGAGTGCTCCAGAAGTGGCCGTCGTGTTTCCGCAGCTTCATCGAAGCGGTGGAATCGAACGCGTCTGCTGGGATCTGCTCGACTACCTGGGCCCGCGGCATGAGACCGCCTTCGTGGGAACGGTGGCGCCCGAGGGGACACCACCGGGCGTGCGGCTGGTGCCCGTGCCGGGGTCTCCCGACCCTGGCGTGATGGGAATGTACGTCCGACGGGCCCGCACGCGAGCAGTCCTGGAACGGCTGGCGCCCGAGGTCGTCGTGACGATGGGATCGGTGGTGCCGCCTGGGGACGTGCTGTGGGTGCCGAGTGTCCACCGGGCGTGGCTCGAGGCGGCACGATCCGTCCCGATGGGAAGGTTCGAGCTGCCGGCCCGCTTGCGCTTCGCCATGCCGCGGCACCGCGCCTTGCTGGCCATGGAGTCGCAGTATTTTCGCCACTCGCATCCTCGGCACATTCTGTGCACGTCCCGCCGGGAGGTCGAGGACCTCCATCGCCTCTACGGGGTGGACCGCGCCCTGACCACGGTGGTCCCCAACCCCTTCGATCCGGAGCGTTTCAATCCGGAGGGACGCAGACGCGATCGCACCGCGGCACGCCGCTCCCTCCGGATCGGGGAGGACGAGTTGGCGATCATCTTCGTGGCCAACGAACTGCATCGCAAGGGCTTCGGCCAGCTCGTGGAGGCGCTCGCTCTCACCGGCCACCGGCATCTGACGTTGCATGTGGTGGGCAAGGCGCAACTCGGTCCCTACCGAAGGTCCATACGCCACCTGGGCCTGGAGGATCGTGTGCGTTACCACGGCCCGTCCCGTGATGTCGCGTGGCAGTTCGCCGCCGCCGACCTGATGGTCCTGCCCACCCAGTACGAGCCCTTCGGACTGGTGATCATCGAGGCTCTGGCCAGTGGCGTGCCGGTCATCACGAGCAGGGTTGCGGGGGCGTCCGAGGCGGTCCTGCCCGGTCGGACCGGGCTCATCCTGGAGGATCCCTACGATGTCGAGGAACTCGCCCGGCTCATCGACGAGGCGGCAGGCGCGGATCTGGAGACCTGGGGTCGACGGGCGGCCTCGTCGGTGGACCGCTATCGACGGGACCGGGTGATGCAGCAGGTGGAGTCGATCGTGTTCTCCTGATGCCCTTCCCGCGCCGGACGCCGTTCGGGTGGGCCGGTGAAGGGCTCAGGGTCGACCTGCGGCCCGGCTCCGCTCCTCTGCCCTGCAGGGTCCGACCCGGTACAGGCGGAACCGGGCGGCGGCGCGCCGGCCGCGCTCACCGGGGACGAGCAGTGCACGCAGGAGGGACCCGGCCAGGACACCCGTGCGGAAGAGCCACCAACCCGTGGTCCCGTAGTGCTTGCGCATGTACCGTTCGAGGGACGCGTGGAAGTGGGCTTCGCGCTCGGTGGTGTCTCCGCCGGTCCCCGCTCCCACATGGGTGGCGGTCACGCTCGGGCAGAGTGCGACCCTCCACCCGAGGTCGCTGGCGCGCTTCTGCCAGTCCGTCTCCTCCGCGTAGAGGAAGAACCGTTCGTCGAACGGTCCCACCTCGTCGAGCGCCTCGGCGCGGAGCAGCAGCACCGAACCGATCAGGAAGCCGTGTCGTCGGCGCAGGCCGCCCAGCCCGACGGCCTCGATCCAGGCTCCCCACGGAGTGGGGAACGGCCAGGCCACCCGGGCCTGGTTGCCATCCGACGGGTCGACCTGTGACGGTGCCACGGCAGCCAGATCGGGCCGGGTGTGCAGCAACGTGTGCAGCTCCGTCACACCCTCGGGAGCGATGGTGGCGTCGGGGTTCACCAACAGGACATCGGACCGGGTCTGGCCGCGCCGCCGGATACCGAGGTTGACCCCTCCGGCGAAGCCCAGGTTGCTTCTGGCATCGACGTAGGTCGCCCCGTGGCGGGCGGTGACTGCGCTCACCGCCCCCTCCGAAGAGTTGTCCACCACCGTCACGGGCAGCGCCCCGCCGAGCGCTTCCAGGCACCGGTCCAACAGATCGGACGCGCCGTAGGCCACCACCAGAACCTCGACCGCCTGGGGCATCAGGCGACTCCGTCGAAGCTGGGCACGCGCTGCAGGTCCGGGCGCGGATGCCCTCCGAAGGCGGGGCGCACCGGCAGCACCGGTTGCGGTTCGGCAAACGGCCGACAGCGTCGACCCGCTGCCGGCGGCATCATTGCTTGTAGGTGTAGGACTGGTAGGTGTCCGACGAGGACCGACGGACACGGTTGAGGGCGAGGCCCAGCACCCGACAGTTGGTCGTCTCCAGCCGATGGATCGTCCGCTCCAGATCACCGCGATCGGTACGCCCCTCGGAGGCGACCACGATGGCTCCCGAGGCTATGTTCCCGAGGATGGCGGTGTCGGGCACGGCGAGCACGGGGGGAGTGTCGAACAGCACGACATCGGCCAACAGGGGGAGCTGGTCGATGACCGGCTTCATCCCGGGGCTCCCCAACAGCTCGCTGGGACTGTCGAGGGTGCTCCCGGCCGGCAGCAGCTGGAGTCCCCAGATCCCCGTCTCGACCAACAGCGAGGACACCGAGGGTTCGTCCGGGGACGGGATGGCGTCCCGCTTGGCGCGGGAAGGTGCCGGACCTGTCCCCCCGGACGTCCGCCGGCTACCCGCCCTGGCTGCATAGCCACGCACCTCCCGGGGCGCGGTCGGTCGGGTGTCGGGCTCGGGGGCCTTCCAGGTCGCCTTGATGAGATCGGCGAGGCCCGGCAGCCCGGTGGCCTGGAGCCCGAAGATCTCCTCGAGCCTCGGCCGCCGGAAGTCCGCGGAGACGACGATGACCTTGCTGCCGCTCATCGCCCATGCCGCGGCGAGGTTGGCGGTGACGAAGGTCTTGCCGTCACCGGCCTCGGGGCTGGTGACGAGGACGAACGGACACGGGGCGTCGTCGAGGATCACCCGCACACTGGTCCGCAACTCGCGGACCGCCTCTGCCATCTGCGACTGGGGCGCCTGCACCATGGCGATGGTGACCTTGCCGGAGCGCACGTCGGGATCCAGTGGGAGCTCGGCGAGGATGGGGGCTTCCGAGGCGTCCTCGAACTCGGAGTTCCGCCGGACCCGCGTGTCGAAGTGGTCCCGCAGCAGTGCGATCCCGATGCCGACCAACAGCCCGGCGATCAATCCGATGGCGATCAACTTTCCCTTGCTCAAACCGGTCGGTGACCCCGGGGTGTCCGCGGCCACCTGGATGGACGCATAGGGCTCACCGGCCTGCATGTTGTACTGCTCGGACTGCAGTGTGCTGTAGGTCTGGGTCAATGCTGCGATCTGGGTGGTGATCAGCGGGTTGGCGGTGGTGCCGGTGCCCTGCTGCTGTTGTAGCACGGCGATCTTGGCGGTCAGGCCGGCCAGGAGGCTGCTGATCTTGGTGATCTGTACCTGGACAAACGCCTGGATCTGATCGACGAAGGCCTGCGAGTAGGCCGTGGCCACTGCTCGGGCCTGTTCGGGGCTCGAAGCCGTGGCGGTGATGCTCAACGCCCCGCTGGTCGCGTCCACGGTGCCGGTCACCTCGGAGGCGACGCCTTCCGTATTCGGGTTGCCGAGGATCTTCGCCGCCCCGAGTTGAACCGCAGTGCTCCCCAGCTCCTGCACCGGGTCGGGCAGGGTGACGGGGGCCGACGTCTGCCCGGTCTGGCTCACGCCGCTGATCTGGATGAGCGCAGTGGACTGGTACTTCGGGGTCTCGATCTTCGAGTAGGCGAAGGCGGCGGCACCGGCGACGACCACACAGACCAGGATGGTCAGTCGTCTGCGCCAGAGCGCGGAGAGGAGTTGTTGGAACGTCAGCGGATGCTCTCTTTCATCGGTCGTGCCTCACAGCGAGGATACGACGTCGCCAACGCACCGAGCGGCAAGGGCGTGCCCACGTGCCCTGGTGGCACCGGACCGCCGGGGGCGGAGCCGAGGGAGAGGCGGCAGGAGGTCATCGCTGTGCCCCGTGGAGGCGCACCTGGGCCACGACCGAGGCCATCGTCTCGGCCCGCTGACGCCACGAGGGGATCTCGGCCTCGCCGGGTGTGCCGGGGAGGCCCTCCGGCCCGGCACCCGCCAGGGCCGCCGCGGTCGCCTCGACGAAGCGGGAGCGGTCGGCGACGACGACGGGTGGGCCGAGGTGGCGGAATCCGGCCACTGGCGTGGCGACGGTGGGGCGGGCGGCAGCGAGGCACTCGTAGGCCTTGATCGGATCGAGGCTCTCGGTGAACGGGTTCACCAGGTGGGGGATGATCACCACGTCGGCATGCTGGAGGAATCCCGGAACCCGGTCGTAGGGTTGGGAGCCCAGGAGATGGATGTTGGGGACCTGCTCCAACTGTGCGGTCACCTCGGCAGGGAGGAAGTTCGGTCCGACGAGGGCGACCTGGAGCTCGGGCCTGGCCTCCGCCAGTTCGAGGATGAGCGGTACGTCGATACGCCATTCGTGGACGGTCCCGACATACACGGCCACCGGTGCCGGTGGGAGCGATGAGGGCCGGGGCTGGGGGGTCCGGAAGAGTTCGACGTCCACGCCGTTGGGGATCAACTCGACCTTCCGGTCCCGACCACGTGTCCGGGCCAGGTCCGGGGAGCAGACCACCACTGCGCGGCTGTGCGTCAACAGGAGCGCCTCGTCGGTCATGAGCCGGTCCCGTTGGCGCGGTGCAAGCGGAGCGAGCAGCCAGTCGTCGGTGATGTCGTACAGGGTCGGCCATCCGGTCCGGAGGCTGAACTGTGCGTAGGAGGCGTCATTCACCCACAGCACGGGCCGGTCGAGACCGAGCCGGGCGACCGCATGGAGGACCTGCCGGCCGAGCGATCGGTCTGCGAACGGGCCGATGAACCGGGGCAGCCACTTCCGAGGCCGGAGCACGTGGATGCGGGGATGCACCTGTTCGAGCCGCGGTCCCCGGAGTTCCTTGAGGCCTCCCCGCTTCAACTCGTGGGGGATGTCGACTGCGGGGGCGACGAAGAGCACCCGCAGGCTCGGGTCGAGGCCCACGAACTCGTCGACGAGGATGCGAATCCGCCTGCGGACGGTGCCCCAGGGCTCGAGGGAGCACACGACCAGCGACGTGCCGGCGGACGCCGGTGCCGCCGTCATCGTGCTGCTGTCCCCTGGGCTCTGTGCTGCCATTTCCGTTCCTCGATCCTTCGTGGGTGATCGTCGGTCACCCGTCTGCCGCTCCGGTTCGTTCGTGAGGGCCGAGATCCTAGATACCGTCGTCACCGTACCGGCAGATCTTGAGGTCCGATCCCCATGGGCGTGATTGAGCGAGAGGTGGAAGCTACGCTTCCTGGGCTGCCTACACCGACCCATCCGAGGCCCGATGAGCCAGAGCGCGACCAGAGCATGAGCGGGATTCCCACGAACGATTCCGATCGGGTCGGCGGCCGGTGGCGTGCGGCCGGGGACTGGACCCGGATCGGAGCGCACGCGGCAGGGTGGTCAGCTGTCGTGGTCGTGGCCGCCGCCGTCGGCGCCGCCGTCGTCGGGAACCTGTTTCTCGGACTGGCCCTTGCCGCCCTGGTGCTCGTGCTGGGAGTGTTCGTCGCCGATCCGGTGCTGCTGGCGGTCATCGTGCTTCCCGGCGCGCTCCTCGTGCAACGGGTCGGCGGGGCGAGCACCAACCTCAGCGTGGCCGACCTGTTGGGCTTCCTCGGTGGCCTGGTGTGCCTCTTCCTCGTCCGGTGGAGGGACGCGCCGTTCCTCCGGCAGTTCCTCATGGGCATCATCTGGTACCAAGCCGTGCTGATCCTGGTGGTGGTCGCCCATCCGTACCGGTTCAACATCGTGGAGTGGTTCCACCGCCTCTCCTATCTGGGGGCCAGCGTCCTGGTCGGCTGGGTGATCGCCACCCATGGCCGCACCCGGCAGGCCTTCCGCCTGTTCCTGTGGGGATCGGCGGTACTGGCCCTCGTGGCCATGGAGCACGCCGCCGCCCTGCACTTCCAACCGGCCCAATGGGGCGTGTACCAGAAGAACACCATCGGCTCGATGATGTGGGTGGCCATCGTGGTCGCACAGATCAATCCCCCCTGGGGGGGCATCAGCCGGCACGAGGCTCGGATCCCGAAATACCTCTGCATCGGGGGTCTGCTCGCATCGCAATCGAGGCAGTCGGTCATCTTGCTGATCCTGGCCATCGGAGCGGCGGTCGTCCTGAATCCGGAGGTGCGCCGGCGCTCCAAGCTGATCCTGCTCGGAGCGGTCCCGTTGGTGGTCGTTCTGTACTACAGCTTCTCCCTGGCAGCGCGAAACAATCCCCGGTTCAACACCGTGTCGATCCGGTTCGATCAGATCGGTGCGGCCATCCACGTGTGGCATCTGAGCCCGATTCTCGGGGAGGGGATGCGCTTCTACAACCTGCCGCAGTTCGTGAGCGTCACTGCTCCGCCCAACGTGCTGGTCGACAACCTCGCCTCGACGGGAATCGTCGGTTCCATCGCATTCGTCTTCCTCGTCTTCGTCACCATGCGGACCATGTTCAGGCTTCCATCCGCATATGGCACCCTGGGTCTCGTCATCCTGATGAGCCACTACGTCGGTGGCCTGTTCGACACGTTCTGGATCGGTGCCTCGTCGATCGCGCCCTTCGTCATCGCCGGCATCTCGCTGGGCATGGCCGACCTGCACCGGGGGGAACCGCCGGTGCAGGCGGCGCCCACCGGTCGGCTCCCGGCACGGGAACAGGCCGGGCTGCGGACGCACCGGCCACCGGCCCGGTCGGCCGGATCCGGGCAGTCACCCACGGCCCGGCGAACGCTCCCGACCCCTTGAACCCCCGTTGACCCGCAGCCGGCCGCGCATCGTCTACAACGCCCTCCCCCTGAGCCCTCGGGGCGGCGGCGTCAGCACCTACATCCGCGGGCTGCTCGCCGCCATGGTGGCAACGGTGGATGCGGACCTCGTGGCCGCCGTGCACCCTGCCGGATCGGCGGAGCTGCCGGCGGGCATCCTCCCGCTCGTCAAGGGCCAGTCCCAGGGGATGAGGAGGGCACTGACCGGCGCCGTCGGGTTCGGGCCGGCCGATCTGACCCACGGCCTGGATGTCGACCTCCCGCTGCGGCGCGCCGGCCTGATGGTCTCGACGGTGCACGACATGGCGATCTTCGATGTCCCGTGGGCCTTTCCGAAACACCGGGTCCTCGGCGAGCGGGTGGTGGTGAGGAACGCGCTCCGCCGGGCCGATGCCATCATCGCCGTGTCGTCGTTCACCGCCGAGCGGGTCAGGGCCCTGGTGGGCCGTGACCCGCTCGTCATCCACCCTGCACCCGGGACGGAGATGACACCCCCCGCCGACGCCGAGATCGCCCGAGTGCGGTCCCACTACGGGCTGCCGGAACGCTTCGTCCTCCACGTCGGCAACATCGAACCGCGCAAGGACCTCGGCACGCTGGCCGAGGCCTGCCGCTCGGTGTCCATCCCCCTGGTCCTCACCGGCCACGGCCTGTGGGCCAACCGTGCCCCGGGAGGGGTGGTGGAGATCGGCCATGTTCCCCTCTCCGACCTTCCCGCACTGTACGGAGCGGCCACCCTGGTCGGTTACGCGTCACGGTACGAGGGCTTCGGACTGCCTCCGGTGGAGGCCATGGCCTGCGGGGCACCGGTGGTCACCACGGCGGTGCCCGCCGTGGTCGAGGTGGTGGGTGACGGGGCGGAGACTTTCGCGGCCGGCGACGTCGACGGCCTGGCCCGGACGCTGCGGGAGCTGATCGGGGACGAGCAACGGCGGGCCGAGCTGGCCGCGCGGGGCAGCGAGAGGGTGAGTTCCCTCGGCTGGCAGCAGACGGCCGAGGCTACCGCGGGGGTCTATCGGTCGGTGGGCCTCGCCGTGTGACCGGAACCCCGCCCGGCAGCTTCGACGCTTTCCGGTAGGCATCGGTCGGGCCGGCAGCGTGCCGATGCCGGCCGTCACGCAGCACCCGCTGAGGTCACCGAACTTCAGTTCGAACCTCAATTCGCCGATGTGAGGCCATGGAGCCTGCGCCGACGGGCAAGTCATCCGTGTCGGCTGTGGCCGAAGCCGGTAGGTCCCCGCTGCCCGTGGACGCGAAGGGGGCCGAGGGGGAGCTGGACGGCCCGGACGAAGCGGCGCCGTCGGCCTTCCTGGCCGACCTCGACGACCCGGAACTGGTGATCTCCGAGGGCTACATCGGGCCCGAGCGGCGCGCCACCGGCCTCCGGGCCCGTCTCCTCCGGGCCACCTTCGGCCAGCGCCGTTCACTCCTGCGGCTGGATCTCCTGGTGGTCGCCGCCGTGGTGCTGGTGGCGGCTGCGCTCCTGGTGGCGGGAGCGACCGGGCACAACGGAGCAGCCGCTGGCCGCAACACTGCGTTGCCGTCGGCCGCGGCCCAGCCCCGACCGGTCGGGGCGGCGTCGTCCGCAGCCCGGGACACGCCGACGTCCACCACCCCCGTGACCACCGCACCTGCGGTGACCGATCCCCCGCCGACCACGACCGTTCCGGCACCGGCTGCGGCGACGGCACCCACCCCGGCGACGGCACCTGCCGCTGCCGCCCCCGCTGCCCCGGTTCCGACGGCTCCCCCTGCGCCTGCCGATGCGGCGCAGACTCCGGCGGCGCAGACCCCGGCACAACTCGGGGCCGAAGCGCTGACGCTGGTCCGCTACCCCTGGCAGAGCATCCCGGGCTACTCGATCCAATTCCTCCCGATCTCCGAGGCGCCGTCCCCCAGCTTCTACGGCAACACCACCTTCACCTGGGGCCAGGCCGGCGGGGTCTCCAGGCTGTACGTGTACCCGGGAGAGACGGTCCTCCAGCTGGCCGGCATCACTGCCTTCGAGATCGGCCACGAGGTCGACGCCGCCGCGGTCGATCCCCAGGGGGGCGAAGCCCAGATCGAGGCCATCTTGAACATCCACCCGGCCAGTTGGGCGCCCAACTGCGACTGCGCCGAGCAGGACTTCCTCTCGGGGTGGTACGCCGCCGCCTTCTCCGACCACTGGTCGCCTGGGGTCGGGAACTGGAGCCGCATCGCGCCGGAGCCCACCGGGGCCGTACTCGCCGCCGTCGAGCCCTGGTTGAACCCGACCCTTCCCTGATCCGACCTCCGTGTACCGCCCCTTTCTGACCCTGCCAGTGCGTTCCGGGCCACTGCCGCCGGGGCTGTTACCGTCCGTGGCGGTGACCGGTGCCACGGCGCCGTCCAACCTGCGAATGGATCACGGATCATGACCCGGATTGCCCTCCTGCCCAGCTCGTACCCCCCATCCCTCGGCGGGGTGGAGGAGCTGTCCCGCCACCTCGCCTTGTCCCTCGTCGATGCCGGGGACCAGGTGGAGGTGTGGACCAGCCTGCCCGACGACGCCGCCCCGGAGACCGCCGAGATCCGGGACGGCCTGGTGGTGCGCCGCTTGCCCATGCCGCTTCCGGCCACCAACTGGCCGGCGGTCCGCCGAACCGCAATCACCGGTACCCGCACACTGCGCTCGCTGCGGAGGGCAGTGGCCGCGTTCCGTCCGGAGGTGCTGCATGTGCAGTGTTTCGGGCCCAACGGGGCCTATGCCACCGCGTTGTCCGGTTTGTCGGGACTTCCCTTGGTCATCACGCTGCAGGGTGAGACGCTCATGGACGACGCCGACATCTTCGAGACGTCCCGGGTATTGCGGTCTGCCCTCCGATTCGGCATGCGGGGCGCGTCTGTGGTCACCGCGTGCTCGACGTTCACCCTGGCCGACGCCGAGCAGCGCTTCGGGCTCGTCCCCGGGAGGGGAACCGTGATCCCTAACGGTGTCGCCCTCGACGACGAGCGAGGCCTGGGCGCGGGGACGGCGCCCGTCGGCCTGCTCGGCCGGCCGTACATCCTGGCCCTGGGCCGGGTCGTGGAGAAGAAGGGCTTCGACCTGTTGTTGGAGGCGTTCGCGGCGATGGACCCGGGCCGCCGCAGCGCGGACCTGGTCGTCGCCGGCGCCGGGCCCGCTCTGGAGTCCCTGCGTGCGTGCGCCGCCGCGTTAGGGGTCGCTGGCCAGGTGCACTTCCCGGGCCGGCTCTCCCGTGACGAGGTGACCGGGGCGATGGCGGGAGCCACGTTGTTCGTGATGCCCAGTCGCCTCGAGCCCTTCGGGATCGTGGTGCTCGAGGCCTGGAAGGCAGGCACCGCCGTCGTGGCCACCGTGCACGGGGGTCCCCCGGAGTTCGTGCACAGTGGCCGGGACGGCGTTCTGGTCGATCCGTTCGACACCGCGGCGTTCGCGGCCGCACTGGAGCTCCTGCTCGACGATCCGGCTCGCAGGCGGGCGATCGCCCTGGCCGGCCACCAACGGGTACGGGAGTTCGGATGGCCCACGATCGCCGAGCGGTACCGGCAGCTCTACGCCGGGGCCACCGGATCCGAAAGGGGCGGGAGCGAGCCATCAGGTGGCCTCCAACACTCTCATCAGGGCGAACCAGTCTCATGAGTGTGCAATCGCTCGTCGTGAGCGACAGGAGGCCTTCGCAGTCCGGTGAACCCGGTGGGACGGTGCCTCCTCTCGGGGATGGGCGTCGGGCTGGGCCGCAGCCTCGAAAGGGGGATCGGGCTTCAGGCCACATTGGAACAGGTCGATGAACAGGTATGGTCCCTGTCGATCTCGACCAGAAGGTTCGCCCAGTTCATCTGTATCGACGTGCCTGGCTACCGGCCCGACGATTCATGGTTCCACCTGGCACCGGGGG
The DNA here is from genome assembly GCA_003138855.1 of Acidimicrobiaceae bacterium. Lineage (GTDB taxonomy): Bacteria > Actinomycetota > Acidimicrobiia > Acidimicrobiales > RAAP-2 > Bog-756. Next base: position 49,915 of record PLHF01000089.1, read on the forward strand.
CGAACCGGTCGGTCGCCCTGCATCGGGACGGCTCGGACACGATGACCCCACGGGGACAGGTCCGGCCCCCCAAATCCGTCGCGGCGGCCCGCGGCTCGACCTGGCACCCGGGTTCCCGCCGGTCGGCACTCGCGGTTGTGCCAGGCGTTGTTGCTCGCTTACGATGGGGTGCCGCGGTGGACGTGGTCTCGATGGCTGAACCGTCGAGCGTGTCGGACGGACGGCGGAAAACCGGCGCAGGAAAGGGCAGGCCGGCTGGGATGGCAATTCTTGATCCAGAGATACGGCGGATCGGGCTGGAGCCGCCGGTTCGGGAGGGGCTGCGCCACGCGGACGACCTGGGTGACCACGCCATCGCCGTCGCCCGGGTCCGACGGCACGCGCTCCGCAGGTTGTTGTCGGCCGACGTGGTCGGGCTGGTGGTGGCCGCCATCGCGGGCCCGCTGCTGGTGTCCGCGGTCTCGAACAACCCGGCGAGCACGGTCAATCACAACGGGAGGGTCTACCTCTTCGACCTGGTCGTGATCCCCCTGTTCATCGGTGCCTTCGCCCTCTACGGCCTCTATCGGGGGATCACCCGCCGGATCTCTATGAGCGTGTTCTCCGATCTGCGGAACATCGTGCACGCGTTGATGATCAGTGGGTTCCTCTACGCCATCGTCGCCTATCTGCTCAACCGGAGCAGCAACTACATGGAAGCGCTCTCCGTGGCCAAGATCGTCGCCATGTGCGGCGTCGCCGTCGTCACCGTGCCCCTGGCCCGCGCCGTGGCCTTCGGGTTCTCGGGCCGCGGTTCGGCCGGATCGGTGCCGGTCATCGTGGTCGGCACCGGAAAGCTGGCCCAGACGGTGGCGAGCCATCTGCGCGCCCACTCGAACGTGCAGTTCGTCGGCTTCGTGGACGACAACCCGGTGGGGCAGGGCGATGTGCTCGGCGAGTTGGAGGACCTTCCCGAACTGTGCCGCCGGTACGGGGTCGCCCGGGTGGTGGTGTGCTTCTCCAGGACCCACCCCGAACGGACCACCGAGCTGCTCAAGGGCCTGGCCGGCAAGGTGGGCGTCTCCATCGTCCCGCGCTACTACGAGCTGATCACCAGCCGTTCCCGTGTCGAGGACCTGTCCGGGCTGCCCATGTTGGACATCGCCCCGGCGTCGCTCAGTTCCGGGTCACGGTTCCTCAAGCGGTCGTTCGACATCGTGGCCTCCACGTTGATCCTCATGGTCAGCGCCCCCTTCTTGGCCGTCTTCGCCGCGGTGATCAAGGTCACCAGCCCCGGCCCGGTCTTCTTCCGCCAGGTACGCACCGGGCGGAACGAGAAGCCGTTCTCCATGCTCAAGTTCCGTACCATGTCCCGCGACGCCGAGGCGCGTCGTGACGAGCTCGAGCACCTCAACGAGGTAGAAGGGCCGCTGTTCAAGGTGATCAACGACCCGCGGGTCACCCGGTTCGGTCGGTTTCTGCGGCGGACCAGCCTCGACGAGTTCCCTCAGCTGATCAATGTGTGGAAGGGCGACATGTCACTGGTCGGCCCCCGGCCGTTCGTGGTGTCGGAGGCCATGGAGATCGAAGGCTGGGCCCGCAAGCGCTTCGAGGCCCGTCCCGGGATGACCGGGCTGTGGCAGGTGTCCGGCCGGAACGAGCTCTCCCACCTCGAGCTGTGCCGCCTCGACTATCTCTACGTCGCTTCGTGGTCGTTCTGGTGGGACATGCAGATCCTCGGGAAGACGCCGAGCACCATCTTCAAGGGCCGCGGCGCCTCCTGACCGATCGGGTGCCCGGTCGGGTCGGCTGCTCGAGGCGCGATGCACTCAGTGCGCCCGTCGCTCCTCGTCCACTGCCACGTTGATGCGCTCGACGAACCTGGCGGTGGAGAACTGCCCGGCGTGGGCGGTCAGGGTGTCGGCCTGCCACGAGGCGGCGGCGAGCCGATCCACCGCCTCCGCGATCAGTGGCGGCTCCGGCCGGTCGAAGAACAGGCCGGTGGATCCCTCCACGACGGTGTCCAGGAAGCCTCCCCATCGCAGTGCGGCGGTAGGCCTCCCGAATCCGGCGGCCTCGACCGGCGTCAGCCCGAAGTCCTCGTAGGAGGCGGCGACCAGCCCGATCGACGATCGGTACAGCCATCGGAGGCCGGCGTCGTCGACCCGGCCGAGCACGGTGACGTTGGCCGGGGCCGAGGCCGCGATCTGCTGGGCGAGCGGTCCGGAGCCGACGACGACCAGGCGTTGGTCGGGGAGCCGCCGGAAGGCCTCGGTGACCGCCTCCACGTTCTTGTAAGGGAGCAGTCGCGACACGCACAGGACGAAACCCGGGGCGATACCGGCGACCGGCTCGGCGTCGCCTCCGGCAGTCACGTCGACGGGCGGGGGTACCACGTCGGCATCGATCCCGTAGAGGTCGGCCACCCGGGCCCGCACCGCCCGGGAGTTGACCAGGTACCGGTCGGCGCTGGCCGCGGCCCTCCGGTCCCACCGGCGCAGGGGCGGGGTGAGCACCGACAGGGTGGCTGCCGCCCAGCGCGGGGAGCCCGCCAGGTAGCGGTCGGCCTGGTAAAGCCAGCGGGCCGGCGTGTGGCAGTAGACGATCTTGCGTCCGCTTGCATGGGCCCCGTGCGCCCAACCGCTCGAGGAGCAGATGACCACCTCGGCATCGACCCGGAGTCGCGAGAACGCCGGGGCGAGGAGTGGCAGGGCGAGGCGATGGTGTCTGCGGAGGATTCCGAGCCGATCGAGGGGCAGGGTGCGGATGTCGTACCGCGAGAATTCGGGAAAGGTGCCGTCCGGGTCGTAGAGGGAGGTGTGGATGGGCGCAGCGGGGAACGCCTCGGCCAGCGCCAGTACCACCCGCTCGGCCCCTCCCTGTTGGGTGAGGTAGTCGTGGACCAGTGCCAGCGAGCCTGGGGAGGTCACGCGAAGGCGGCGCCGACGGCGGCTGTGTCGAGCAGTGTGTCGACCGATCGGGCCTTTCCGTCGGCGAGCTGCCAGATCTGGACTTCCTCGATGCCGACGTCACGCCCCTTCGGGCTGGTGAAGGCCACATGGGGCCAGGTGATCGGCAGATCGCCGTCAATCAGCACGGCCTTCAAGGTGAAATCGGTGAAGGTCAGCCGGGAGAGCTCGGCGAAGAAGTCCGGCGGGCTCCTCTTGCCCTGGTAGACGCAGGACCAGGGAGCGGCATCCCGATCGGCGGCATTGACCGCCCACCGCACGTCCTTGGACACCAGCCCCATGACGGCGAGGAGGTCGCCACGGCCCAATGCCGCGGTGATGGTCCTGACGATGTCGGGGTTGGACGACAATGGATGCTCCTGTCGGTCGATCGGGTCCACGCGGCCGGGCCCTCCGAGGTAGAGGTTCCGAGCGTAGGCGCTGGTACCGGGCGGGTCGGCGACCGATCGTCCCGGGTCCCGGCCGGCTGGGTGCGCGCCGGAGGTCATCGGTGTCTCCGTCGGCAACGGTACACTCGCCCCTGTTCACATCCTCTTCGTATGCACCGCCAACATCTGCCGTTCCCCGATGGCAGCAGCCCTCTTCGCCGATCGGATCCCCGACCACGCCGACTCGGTGGAGGTTTCTTCGGCGGGCCTGCTCGAAGGGGGGACAGCTGTCCCCGAGGAAGTGCTCGAGGTGATGGCTCCCTACGGGATCGACCTCCGCGCGCACCGGAGCCGCCGGCTCACGCAACCCCTCCTGGAGGGAGCAGACCTGGTGCTCGGCATGAGCCGCCGGCATGTGCAGGAGGCGGTGCTCCTCGATCCGCCCAGCTGGCCGCAGGCCTTCAAGCTCAAGGAGCTGGTTCGGCGAGGAGAGGCCATCGGCCCTCGGCGACCGGACCAGGGGCTCCGCTCCTGGATCGACGATGCCCACGGTCACCGGACCCGTTCGACGCTGGCCAACTACTCGGACACGGACGACGTGGAGGATCCCTACGGCGGGCCGATCGCCGGCTACCGCTCGGTCGCCGACGAGCTGGCGGTACTGACCCGCCAATTGGCGGGCTTCCTGTGGCCCGAGGACGGGTGACCGCTCAGGTCCTCTGCGGCCAGGGAGTCTGTCCGCCGGCAGCCGCAGATGTGCGATTCCGGAAGGAGGGCGCGAACATGGTGAGGTGGGGGATGGGTGCCGGATCAAGGAGCTGCCCGATGGTGGCAAGGAGTTCGTGCTCGAAGACCGGGCGCTGTCGTTCGTCCGGATCGACGACCGGGCCACACTCGGGTTCGGCCGCACCGAGGTTGCCATCGCCGGCCCCTTCGTGCTCCGGATCGGCGGCGTCACCCACGCGCTGGACCCTGGGCGGCGCGACACACTCGGAGCGCTGCTCACCCTGTACCCGGGGACGGTCCGGTGGTTGTGGGCGTCGCCCGACGGCCAGCTGGCCGCGGTGTTCGAGGACGGCGCGCTGGTGACCGTCGATCCCTCACCGGCGGTGACCGCATGGTCGGTGGGCAACGTGGCCAACCTGCCTGGCGCCCCGCAGTGACGGCGCCGTAGGAGGCCACTACGACGGGTCGGACAGGAGCTCCGGGTGACGGGCCGCCACCATCCGGCGCATGCCATCCCGCCAGCCGACCGTGGTCGTCCCGACCAACTGGTGCATCCTGGTCAGGTCGATCTGCACGCTGTCGATCGTGTCCCGGGTGGGAGCGAACCGGGCCGGCACACCGGTCAGCTCGGAGAGGTACCCGCACCACTCCTCGATGCTCGCTGCCTGGTCACCTCCCCAGTTCACCGTGGTGGCCGGGGTGGCGGCGGCGTCGATCAGCCCGGGGATCATGGCGATGATGTCGTCCTCGTGCAGGGGGTGGTACACGCTCGGCGCGTCGAGGTGCACGGGGATCTCGCTCCCATTGATCATCATCTCGAGATGGATGGCAGGCCACCCGCCCCGGTCGCCATAGGGGACGGACAGGCGGGCAACTGTGGTGGGGAGGTCGAAGCGCTCCGACGCCCATCGGGCGGTGCCCTCGGCGGCGATCTTGCAGATGCTGTACGTGCGGAGGAACGGCCAGACGCCGTGGTTGTCCCCGAGCTCGTCCTGTTCGGCGAACACGTGATGGCCCATGGGCTTGTACACGCCGGTGGTGGAGCAGTGCACGAACGCGGCCGCCTCCTGGTGATGCTCCATCAGCCAGGCCAGGCCGCCACCGTTGGTGCGCAGGTCGAGCTCCCAGTTGTTGGACTTGCCCACGGCGAAGTTCAAGACATAGTCGGCCCCTGCCGGGAGGCCGGCCACGTCGCCCGCGGCCAGGTCGACCGGCACGCATCGGACCCCTGCGGCCTCAAGGCGTCGTCGAGCCGCCTGGTCCCTGAATCGGGCGGCGCCGACCACCTCGTTCTCCTTGGCCAGGGCGAGCGCCACCGGCTCACCAACCTGGCCGGTGACCCCAGTGACGACGATGGTCTTGCCCCGGAGTGGTGCAGGCGGCATGGGCGCTCCTTCGGGGCGGGGTGGTGGGCAGGTCGGTTGTGGACACCGGCGCACTTGGTGAGCCATACTGTCTTTTCCGCCAGTTTTCGTCGGTAGGCCACATTATCCCAGGTCACCGAAGTTCTGCTCTGGTGGTCTGACCAGTGACCCCAACACTATTTAGGAAGTGACGTTCCCATGAGTGCCACCTGGCGCAAGCACGCAGCCTGCCGGGGCATCGATCCAGATGTGTTCTACCCGGTCTCCGACGAGGAGGCCGGTGGGGCAAAGGCCATTTGCGATCAGTGTGCCGTGCGCGAATCGTGCCTCGAGCATGCCCTGGCCAACAGGGAGCGCGAGGGGATCTGGGGCGGTACCACCGAACGCGAGCGTCGGCGCATCCACCGCCAGCGCCGCAAGTCGGCCTGAGCCTGCTGGCGGCCTCGGCTGGGCCCGCCGGCCCACCTCCGACGGCCGTCCGTTGACCTCGGCCGACCCGGGGTCCGGGAGTCCGGCGGTACAACCACGGGGACGAACCGATGCGGCGGTCCGGCACCTCCGGGGCGTCATCGCCGACCATCCTGCGGCCGATGCGCGGGAACGGGTGTCGAAGGAGACCATGCTGGCCGAGTTGGACCGGCTCGGACGGCCATTCGACGAGCACGCCCAACCCACCCATGTCACCGCGTCCGCGATCGTGGTCGGCGCCCGTGGTGTGGTCCTGCATGTGCACCGGCGCCTCCATCGGTGGATGCAGCCCGGCGGCCACGTCGATCCGGGCGAAACCCCCGACGAGGCAGTCCTCCGCGAGTGCAGAGAGGAGACGGGCCTGTCGGTCGCGCATCCGGCCGGGGGCCCGCTCCTGGTGCACGTCGACGTCCACCCGTCAGCCGCCGGACACGTCCATCTCGATCTCCGGTACCTGCTGTGGGCGCCGGACGAGGATCCCGCCCCCGCTGCCGCAGAGAGCCAGGACGTGGCCTGGTTCAGCTGGGACGAAGCCATCGACCTCTCCGACGAGGCGTTGGAAGGGGCACTCCGGTCAGCCCGTAGGCTGATCGACGCCTCTCGGAGCTGAACAGCCCGTCGAGAGCCGGAGGAGATAGCGATGGCAGAGCCGTTCGACACGCTGATGCAGGTGCAGCTGCACGACACGACGCTCGATCAGCTGCGGCATCGGATGGATGCGCTCCCCGAGCGCGCCGAGCTCCTCGAGGTGGAGCGCCGCCGCACGGCACTCACGGCGGCGACGGCCGAGGTGCGGGCCCAGGTGGACGACCTCACGGCGCGCCAACGCTCCCTGGAGGACCGGATCGCCGCTGCAGCCGCCCGCCGTCACGAGATCGAACAGAGGATGCGGTCGGCCCTGGCCTACGCCCCCCGCGACCTGGAGGCCATGGACCACGAGGTCGGCCAGCTCGCCGCCCGGCAGGCCCAGTTCGAAGAAGAGGAGATCATCCTCCTCGAGGAAGAGGAGCCCTTGGACGTGGCGCTGGCCGAACACCAGACCACCCTCGAGGGTCTGGGCGCCGAGGCCTCGCGTTTCGAGGCCGCCATCGCGGAGGTTGAGGCGGGGATCAGGGACTCGATCGCCTCCGAGGAGGCACAGCGCACCGCGTGCGCCGCCGGCCTTCCGACCGATCTGGCCGAGCGCTACGAGAGGCTGCGCTCCCACCTGGGCGGGGTTGGCGCGGCACGTCTGGTGGGCGACCACTGTGATGGCTGCCACCTCACGCTGTCCTCGGTCGAGCTCGAGCGCATCCGTCACCTGCCGCCCGACGAGTACGCCACCTGCACCCAGTGCGACCGCATCCTGGTGCACTGAAACCGTGGGCTCCGGACCGGTCCTTCCATGTTGATCCTCATCCGCCACGGCGAGTCGACCGGCAACGCGGACGGCCTGCTGCTGGGGCGTCTCGACGCGCCGCTGACCGAGCGCGGCCTGGCCCAGGCCCGGATGCTCGGCCCGTCGGTGGCCGGCGCCTCACGGGTCATCTCCAGCCCGCTGGCACGTGCCCAGGCCACCGCCGAGGCGTTGGGGACCGGACTGCCCGTCGAGATCGACGAGCGGTGGATCGAGGTCGACTACGGCGAGTTCGACGGCCGGCCGCTGGGATCGGTGCCTGCGGAGGTGTGGGCCCGGTGGAGGGAGGACCCCGACTTCCGTCCACCGGGTGGCGAGACGCTGGCCGAGGCGGGCACCCGCGTCCGGTCGGCCTGCGAGGAGCTCTTCGCCACCGAGGGGGAGGGCGCCCGCGGCCCCGGCCCGGTGGTGGTGGTGAGCCATGTGTCGCCCATCAAGGCGGCAGCCTGCTGGGCGGTCGGCCTCGGTGACGAGGGGGCATGGCGCCTCCACCTGGCCACAGCGTCGGTGACCCGGGTGATCTGGGGGATGGACGGGCCGGTGCTCAGCAGATTCAACGAGACACCGTGGTCGACCTCCGCATGACGGGGCCGGGGGCGGCCCGGTTCAGCGCAGGAGGTGGGTGACGGCGTAGACCGTGACCCGTTCGGCGGAGGACGCCGAATGGCGGGCGTGGTGCCGGAGCGCGTGCCAGGCCTCCCACCCCGTGGTCACGTCCAGCGCCTCGAGGAGGTACGGCGCACCGCCCCCGTGTGAACGGAGCTCCGGTGCCAGGGTGACGGCCAGCTGGCGGCGGAGCAGGGACCGGTGGTCGGCCAGGAGCTCGGCAAGGCCGGGCAGCCCGTCGGTCCGGGCATAGGCGACCCGGTGGACCGGGGCGACGGCCTCGAAGAGCCGGCGCCGGTGGCGGCACGTGGCGCGGATCCGCGGCTCGACGGGGCCGTGCGGCGGGATGGCGACGATCAGGGACCGGTAACGGGAGGCGTGCAACCGGGCTGCACGCAGGAAGATCCCGTCGAGGTCCCCGAAGTGGTGGTACAGCGATCGAACCGACACACTTGCGTGCTCGGCGACCTGGTGGGCGGTGGGGTAGGCGTTTCCCGCTTCGATCAGTTCGATCATCGCCTCGATGATGACGGTGCGGGTCCGGTCGCCCCTGATCAGGCGCCGGTCCACGTGGAGCCCCGACGTGGACGGGCCGTCGCCCGCACCCGCGCCAGGCGCGACCCCTCGTCGGGCGGTCCGTGCTCTGCTACCCCTCACGTAGCAATTGCTACCCCTCACATAACAAATTCTACAAGCCGGGCGGGATGTTCGGTAGGGCGCCCGCCGCCACGGCCTCGTGCCCCGGTACCGGTTCCGCCGGCCGGGACCCTCAGGGATCGATCACGACCTTGATGGCATCGGTGCTCCGATCGCCGGCCACGCGGAATGCCTCGGCTGCGTCGTCGAGGGAGAAGCGGTGGGTGATGATCGTCTCGGCGAGGTCCGGCGTGGCGCCGAGCACCCGAACCGCGTCCTCGAACTCCGACATCCCGTGGTGGTGGCCGTAGGTGAACGACGGCAGCAGGGTCACCTCCTTCAGCTGGAAGCCCAGGCCCAGTGCCACCGGGTCCCAGAAGTTTCCGAGGATACTGATGGTCCCCCCGGGACGCACGAGCTCGATGGCCGTGTCCATGGACCCCTGCTTGCCCGCGGCCTCGAGGACGATGTCGTACCCGGTTTCGATCGCCGTCCCGGCCCCGAGGCGCTCGCCGGCGTCGATGCGCCGGGGCCGGTGAGCCACGAGGTCCACGGAGGCGCCGATCGACCGGGCGGCGGCGATGGTGCAGAGCCCGATCGGGCCGGCTCCGATGACCAGCACCCGCATGCCGGACACCACGCCGGCCCGATTGATGCCGTGTAGTGCCACCGCGATGGGCTCGACCAGGCAGGCCTGGTCGAGAGGCAGCCCGGGCGGAAGGGCCGTGGCACATCGGGGGTCCACCCAGGCCTCGTCGGCCAGGCCACCGTCGAGGCTGATCCCGTACATCGCCCCCAGCACCGACGCGCACTGCTGGTCGTCACCGGCGAGGCAGCGCTCGCACCGGCCGCAGGCCACGATGGGGAGGACCGCCACCGGGGTGCCGTCATCGAGCCGGCCGCAGAATTCGTGACCGAGGGTCACGCTCGACGGTCCGAACGACGCCAGGTGGAGGTCCGATCCACAGATACCCGAGCTGGCCACCGACACCCGGACGCCGTCGGCAGGAGTGGCCACCAGATCGACCACCCGGATGCCCTGCTCGGTGCTGCGGACGCCTCGCATCCGCCCACCCTCCCACTGCAGAGCGGCCGGTGCCGCGCCAGCCGGCCGGCTCAGCCCGGGAGGAGGTTCCACACGTCGACGTCGATGTCGCGCGTCGGTGGCCGCCCCACCAGCCAGGTGAGGAACTGGAGCGCGCCATCAGGTCGGGGCTCGCTCTCGAAGGAGGCCACGAGGCTCCGGACATTCCACGACCGGAACTGGGCCAGGAGCGCGGTGCGCAGCTGGGGAGTCTCCGGCGGGGGAGTGCCCGCGTGGAGCTGGATGAGGACCGTGGCGGTCAGGGTGTCCGCCCCGTACGAGACGACCGGGGAGAACCCGATGGTATGCCCCGGGCCGTCGCGCACCAGGAAGTAGCCACCGGGGGACTTGAAGTGCATCCCGCTGACCGCCTGCCAGAGCTCGCCCTCGGGCGCAGCGGAGGACGGATAGGGGTAGAGGATCGACACGCTTCCCGCCGGTGTGGCGCCGAGCAACGGCGAGGTGAAGTACGCGGGTGTGTCCGGATCGGCGAACCCCGGCAGGGGCAGGTCCGGGGCGAGGGGGACCAGGCAGACCAGCGCGAGGGCCAGGGGGACGGCCCCGGCCAGGACGGCGGACGCACTCGGGGAGCGGCCGGCGCTTGCCGATCGGGTCGCCACCGTCGCATGCAGCCGGTCGAGGACGAGAGCCAGCAGCAGTCCGGCGAAGAGCGCCACGTACAGCGAGTAGCGGACCGGAATGGTGTTGGCTAGGAGCGGGAGCCTGGCGAACAGCCGCTCCGGGAGGGGGAGGCCCGACACGATCGCCCCGGGCGGGTGGCGGACGACCAGCCCGCCACCCAGTGAGAGCACGAACGCGGCGATCCCGCCGATGACGGCCGTCCGGGCGACGTCCGACCGGCGCCACAACACGACGGCGCCGACGGCCAGGGTGATGAGCAGCGTGATCCCCAGGTACGAACCGTTCTCCGCCGTGCTGTTGGCGAAGCCGTCGGCGATCCGGACCAGGCCGGCAGGCGCCAACCACACGAAGGCGTTCGGGACCACCGGTCCGAGGAGATCGGCCCGGTATGCCTGTGGCACCAGTTGGATGGGCCCGTTGATGTGCCCGGGCCCACGGAGGGCGGACCACACCGGATAGGTCAGCAGGACCGCGGACACGCCGGCGGCCCAGGCAACCCCGACCAGAGCGGGGCGGAGGTGCGCGCGGACCGACCGGCGGCCCATCACCAGTACGGCGATGATGCAGACGGCATCGACCACCAGCGTCGATGCCAGCACCTCGCTCGAGACGAAGAACTGGGCGACCACCAGCAGGCCGAGCACCACACCCGCGGTGGGCGGAGTCCGCTGTCGACGCACCAGCACGTCATGGGTGGCGAGGAGGATCAGCGGCGGCAGCACGACGAAGGTGAGGTTGAGGTGGCCGCCGTGGCTCTGGGCGATCTGGTACGGGGAGAACCCGTAGAGCAGGCCGCACACCCACGCAGCGGGGCGCCAGGTGGTCCAGCGTCGGGCGAAGAAGTACCCGGCGGTCGCCGAACCGGCCAGCGCCGCCGTGCACCAGAAGTTGTAGGTGGCGATCGGTCCGAACAGGAGGGTCACCGGAGAGCCGACCAGCCCCAGCAGGGGAACACTTGTGTTCGTCAGCAGATTGACCCCGAACGGGTAGTTCCCGAAGATGGTGAAGAAGGGATTGTGGCCATGGGTGAGGGAGAAGGGGATCCAGCGCAGGAACCACACCGTGGCGAACTGATCGCCGCCCAACTGCATGTGCGTGGTGGGGCTCGTCGACCACGCGGACCAGTACGACGCGATGGAAAGGGCCAGGTAGGACGCCACCACCAGGCAGGCCGCCCAAGCAGAAGATCGATGTCTGCCGCCGGCGGCACTCCCGTCCGGGCGGACGGGGTCCGACCCTGGGTAGCCTGTCTTCTCGGCGCCCTTCCGAGGGCCGGTTGCGACGGCGCCGTACGCCTTTGCCTGCCGGTCCTCGTCAGCGACGGCCATGAGTGGGAAACGCTAGCGGAGCCGCAGCCGATGCTGCACCCACGGTCAGCTCCGCGCCATGACCGGGCCCGTACCCGGGCGATGGACGGGTTCGAAGATCCGGCGAGACCGGACTCAGGGCCCGGAACCCGCCCCGCCTCGCGCCCTTTTGGCGTACCTGACGGCCAGCTGTAGCGAGAACCCCCAACCCCTGCCGATGAGTCCAGGGCCACGCCGGGTAGACGAACCAGTCGCCACGGCGGCAGGGCGACGACCGGCCCGCAATCCCTGGGGGGCAACACCTGTTGAGCAACACCTGTTGTCAAAATCGCTCAAGCCGATATCTCCCGGTGCCGAAGACCCAGGTGTGACACATTCGGGACAGCCGCCGACCAGGCGGTCCAAACGGTCGAGGCGATCCAGCCAGGTCCTGCGTGCCTTCTGCATGGCCGGTGTCGCCGGGCTGTCCGTGGTGTGCGCCGGCCTGGCGATGGTGGTCGTGACGATGCACCTCGAGCTCAGGCCGGTACTGACCGGGAGCATGCGTCCCACCTACGGCCCCGGAGCGCTCTTGGTGACCAGGCCGGTGCCGGTGGAGGACCTGCACAAGGGGATGATCGTCGCGTTCGTCCCCCCAGGGGAGCATGCGGACTTCGCCCACCGGATCACCTCGGTGACCGGACCCCCGTTGGCGCCGATCATCACCACCAAGGGCGATGCGAACTCCGCCCCCGATCCGTGGCACGCACAGTTGACCACGGCCACCGTGCCGGAAGTGGTGGCCACCGTGCCGTGGGTGGGCCGTCTGATGGTCGACCTCCGGGGCCAGCTCCAACTTCTCTTGATCGTTGCCGGCGGGCTGTATGCAGCCGTGGCCGGAACCCGCTGGATCCTGCGCCCGCGGCCCACCCTGCGGAGCACGAGCGCATGATGCCTGAGACCTGCCAACCAATACCAATCCAATAGCAATCCATCAATACGTATCGCCATTGATGCGTGTACCTACCAAGGAGAAGAACCATGAGTCAGCATCGCCACACCCGGATGAAGGCGGGACGACACGGGAAAGCCGTTGTCGCCGGACTCTTCGCCATGTCGGTCGGGCTTCTGACCACCGCCGGTGTCTACGCGGCCCTGTCGGGTGTTGCCACCGGGTCCGAGGCCGTTACCTCGGGGACCCTCAACTTGACCCTGAGCCCCGATGTCGGCACCAGCTTCAGCAACTTCACCGGAGTGATGGCCCCGGGCGACACCGACAACGTCTATGTGAATCTCAACAACACCGGATCCCTGGCCACCGCCGCCGGCATGACGCTGTGGGTGGCGGGAACGCCTGCCAACGCCCTGACCAACGGAACGGCGCCGGGTGAGGGACTGTCCGTGACGGCCACCCAGTGCTCGGTGGCCTGGACGTTGGCCGGCGTGTGCGGCGGTAGCACGACGCCGATCCTGGCCACGACGCAGATCAACTCCATGAACACCGCCGGAACTGCTGTCGGCCTGTCCAACATTCCCTCGTTGGTAGCGTCAACCGGAAAGGCGGCCCACGTACAGGTGAGCCTCGGCCTGGTTGCCACGGAGACGTCCACCAACGGTGTGGCGCCCACGCCGACCATCCAGGGCCTGTCGACCACGCTGGCCTACACCTTCACCGAGCAGCAGCGAGTCGGTACTGCAACCAACCAGTAGTCGGTAGAGCAGTGAAAGTGCATCACCTACACCGCAGTGCACGCAGGGCGGCCGCAACAGCGGCCATCCTGCTGTGCGCGGTGTTCGTGGCGCCCATCCATGCCGGAGCTGCCGGCAAGGTGAGCGGTACCGTCATCGGCTCCGAATCGGTGGCCAGCGGGAAGTGGCTGGCTACGGTGAGCCCCGCGGGGATGACGTTCACGACCAGCACCGACCAGACTGCGACGGTCGCCAATACCGGAACCATCGCCCTGTCGGGGATCAGCTACAAGGTCACCGTCTCGACTCCCGCCTCGGGGTCGCCCACGTTCAAGTTGTACACGTGCACCGTGGCCTGGTCGAGCAACAAGTGCAGTGGTGGCGCCGGGACTCAGGTCGGTTCGACGTTCTCCAAGGGCCCGGCCACGACGGTGAGCTCGACCGTGGCGATCGCGGTCGGTGCCGACGAGTACCTGCAGGTCGAGCCGACCGGGGTGACGTCTTCGGTGACGGTGACGCTGGGCACCTCGATCAATCCGGCGACGCAGCTGCGGTCGCCGATCGCCACGAATCACTGAGCGGCACGCGGCACGCTCCGCCGGACCACAGCGTGTGCGTACGATGCCATTCGATGCCGGACCTGACGCGGTGCCGACGGTCGGGAAGAAGGGCGGTTCCGGCGGGGTTGGCATGGAGACCGGGGAGTGTCCTCCTCGGATCATTCCCGGAAAGGGGTCCACCATGGCCACGCCGTTGACCAAACCGCTCTACACCGCCGAGGCGACAGCCCACGGCGGCCGCGAAGGTCGGGTACGCAGTGGCGACGGGCTACTGGACCTCGACCTGAAGCCGCCGGTGGAGCTGGGCGGCCCTGGTGGCGCCACCAACCCCGAGGAGCTGTTCGCTGCAGGATATGCAGCGTGCTTCCAGAGCGCGCTCGGCGTCGTGGGTCGGCGGAGCAAGGTGAGCGTCGACGGCTCGACGGTGGCGGTCAAGGTGACCCTCGGCACCATCGAGGGCGGAGGGTTCGGTCTGGCGGTCGCAATCGAGGCGCACATCCCCGAGGTGGACGAGACGACGGCGTCGGCCCTCATCGACGGTGCCCACGCAGTGTGCCCCTACAGCAACGCCACCCGGGGGAACATCGAGGTCACGCTCTCCGCAGTGTGACCTCCACCGACCGGCCACCTCGTCCCCATCGACGCGGAGCCCCGGACGCTCCTAGTAGCGACGGCGGGCGCCCATGAGCCCGGTCGAACGCAGCAGCTCGTTGGTCAGTCCGTTGGTGGTGCGGTACACCTTGCGTCGGACCGTGCGCTTCGCGTAGGAGCCCGGGCCCTTCGCCGCGGCCTGGACGTTGCCCAGGTCGCGAGCGGCCCGGTAGAGCTGGGACCTGAGCGAGCTTCGCCGTGCCATGTGGCCTCCTCGGAGGAAGTGTCGGTGTGGCACCTCGAATCATTGCGGTTCAGGTCTGCACGTGGCAACCGCGTGGCGGCGCTCGTCCGGCGCTCGTCCGGTGCTTGCGGGGGTTCGGTACGCGTACACGAGGCGATCTCCCCAATGTCGGGGCGAACGCATGGAGGCCGATGACGCGGGCTCCGGCCACGTAGCTCTCGAACGGAGGCCCGGGCATACTGGTGGCCACGAAATCCCTGCCCTTGAGCATCGATCCGAAGGCAAGGGTCGGGGGGGCCGGCGGCAGCCGATTGAGCAGACCGGACAACGCGTCGGTCATCCCGAGGGCCGGGTCGTGCTTCCATTCGCCGAGCACCGACCGGACATGCACCACTCGAGAGCGCGGATCGGAGACCCCGGCGTCGAGGACGAAGCGGGCCGGTACGAAGCGGTTGCCCCCGGCCGCGTCGGCATCGGCCCGAATGCTGAACGGTCGCCTCGACGCGCACCGGCTGTAGCCGGATCGAGTGAGGGCTTCCCTCGCTGCCCCCGTTCGAGGTCGAGCAGGTGGACGAGGAGCCCGATCCCGGCAGTTCCGTCGATGACCGAATGGTGGATCTCGAGGATGAATGTGGCCTGGTTGTGTTCGAGTCCTGTGGCCAACACGATTCCCAGAGCGGTAGTTCGGAGTCGAACGCGGTGGTGCCCAAGATCTGAGCCAGGTCGAGCACTTGCGAAGCGTGCGTGTAGCGGGAGCCCCCACCTGGTGGAGGTGGTGGGCCAGATGCACATGGTCCCGTCACTCCCGACCGGTCCCGGGACCGCCGTCTCCGACGCGGGCCCGAATCACCCGGCAATGCGGACCGCACTCCGTCCACCGGGCTCGCGGGCAGCGGAGGCCTTGCCCCGGGGATTGGACCCCACGAGAACCATCGCAGTTCTGCGCCTCCGGTAATGCTCTGGCCGGTGACATCGTGGCGCCGACCCCGTTCAGTGCCATCGCCTTTGGCATCTTCACCGATGCGACCGACCCGCAGTCCGGCAAGTCCGCCCCCGCCCCCGCCCCCAGCATCAGCTTCGAGAACGGCAAGATCACCGGGCAGCCCGAGTCGCGGACCGCTTCGTGGAACAAGCTCTACTTCAACCAGGGCTCGCCGAAGCCCGACGGNNCGGGTACCTACGACTCGGCGACCCACGCGTTCGTCATCACCTGGGCCAGTGAGATCGTCGGCGGACCGTTCAACGGGTTCACCGGGTACTGGCACCTCCCGGGGACGTTCGCTCCGGCCCAGTGAGCGCTGCGGACGGGGGCCACCCTCCAGCAGGCCGGAGGGTGGCCGCGTCGGTCCCGGCGGACAAGTGACGGCGAGCCGAGAAGGCGCCCGGTCTTCAGCACCGGCATGGTGTCGCAGATCCTCCTGCTCCGGTGACGGCAGCGTTCCTCCTCGGTCAGCCCCTATCTGGTCGTCAATGGGCCGCCGATGGAGACAGGTGGGTCGAGGAGGAGACGGTAGGACGGCTCTTGGGGCGTAGTGGACCCCTGGGAGGGAAAGCTGATGACCGACAGGAGAACGGCAGTCCAATCAATGCCAATCGGATGATGCTGCGACATCAGGTCAACCGGTTGTGGACTGCGCCGATGAGCGTCACTGCGAGGACGGCGGGCACATCGCCCGAGTTCGACCAGCGGTGCCGTGTTCCGTTCTGGACATAGGTGTCACCCGGTTCCAGCGCAACTTTCTCCCCATCGTCCAGTTCGAGAACCGGTCGTCCCGAGAGCACTATGCCGTAGTCGATCGTGGCCGTGGTGTGCATGCCGGGGTGGTCCAGTTCAAGATGCTCTGCCATTCCCGGAAGCTTTTCCTCGAACTCCGCAAAGGCGGTCTCGATGTCGATGTTTGCCGGAGCGCCGGTGCCGCCGTCAGGTGGAATGGTGAACAAGCCGAAACGGAATCCGCCCACCGGAGGGAAGTAGTCGGCGAACTCGGGTGTCGACCCATCATCTGGAAACGTGGGAGTCGAATCAGCACCCCAGAGGCGATGGAACTCATTGCCGGGGATCAGATCCAAGGTCACGGGGGCCACATATTCGTCAACGACGAAGGTCGCCTTGCCCTCTGTGCTGTGCCCGGTCACTACTCGCCGTACTTTCATTCTTGCTCCTCAAGTCACCTTCATCGTCTGTGCTCCGTCGCCGACGGGATCACAGGTCGCCGGGATGACGACATTGCCGAGTGCTGTCGTGGCACCTGACCGGCAGTCATCACAATGTGTTATCGGCCCAGCCGAGAAGTTCTTGATTGCGAGTTCCACCATCTGGCTACCCGTGGCACCCGGGTTGGTGTGGGCGCCGGAATGCTCTCGTGCTTGTCCTCAAGCCACCGTTGCCACTGGTCGATGAGACAAGAGGTTCTTCTCCAGGAACTGGAAAGGGCGGCTGCAGAGTGTTGGACGGACAGCGGCAGACGCTGACGGATCGAACCGTCACCCCAGGCGAGTACGCCAGGCTGGTTGCAGAGGACCACCATCTCGCTGCTGAGTTTGCACAACTCAGTGCAGTCAATGACACAACTGACGCCCTGCAGGTTGTTGCCGAGGCAGCCGCTGACATCCTCGGCTGCTGCATCCGCATGCCCACCCCCAAGGCTCGCAACTTGTCGTTGCTCATGTCGCTCAAGGCGGTCGAACACGCTGCCGAACGAGGCGACCAACGTGGAGACGAGGTCCAGGCTGCATGGTGCAGGTTGCTGCATCACAAGCTCCTCGGCGGGGAGTGACCTTCCGTCCGAGACGGCTGACGTGTTTCTCCCGGAACGCCGGACATCGACGTCTGAACTGCCCCGACTCTCGTGGGCGGCAGAACCAACCCCGCGGCGGCATTGGCGACCCGGGTGCCAGGATGGTGTACATGGTGCAGACACCGCAGCAGCCGCCAGAGAAGTAGCCGCCAAACTCTGGGCTTGGCTCTTGGGCTTCCCAGCCGAAGAGGTCGCTGTAGAACTTGCGACTGCCTTCGACGTCGGAAGTCCAAAGATCGGTCCAGCATGGCGCTCCGAGTGGTGCACTCTCGCGGGTGGGCATGGCCGCTCCTTCTGATTCAGCGAATCAGTCAACTGTGACGGGGGGGCCACTGCCGTCAGAGGTACCTCGTAGTGCTCTGAATTCTCGAACGGTGCCAAAACACCCAGAGTGAATCATTGCCGAAACAGGCGTGCCATGCTTTCCCACACGCCCGGCGAGAGGGGATGGACGCAAATCCTACGGTCCTCTTGACCTTGTTCGACAGCGGACCAAGAATCGTTCTATGTCAAGCGCCGAGATTGACGATTACCTGGCGGGCCTCGAAGAGCCCAGACGGTCCACCTTGCAGCAGCTGCGAGAGACGATCCTTGAGGTGGTCCCTGATGCCGATCAGGGCATCTCGTATCGAGTTCCCGCTTTCAGGCTGCAAGGGAAAGTCATTGCTGGATTTGCAGCGTTCAAGAACCACCTCAGCTATCTGCCCCACAGTGGTTCCGTGTTTCCAGCCCTGCAGGAGGACGTTGCCCCCTACCGGACATCGAGTGGGGCGCTTCAGTTCCCTATCGACTCGTCGCTGCCCAAACCTCTCGTCGAGAAACTCATCAGCGTGCGGATTGCCCAGGCATTCCCGGAATAGGAATCCAACTGGTGCGGTGCGCCACGGTCGACGTGCGCCCCTGCCCCGGCGATGGGGGACGCAGCTGGTTTGAATCTATCCGTGCTCCGAAGGTGAGAACTCGCCGAGGTTCAGAACAACCCTGCTCGCACCGCAGGTTCCAAGTACTAGTCCCACAGCCATCAAGGCGCCGAAGATGATCATCGCTGGCGGGGCCCGTGACCCCGCAGTCCCGACGATGCCGCTGCCGAAGAACCAGGGGGCGTGGATGGCCAGTGAGATCCACCAGGTGAGCATCCCAGCGAAGACGACGACCAAGACGACCGCCATCAAGAGAGCGAGAATCCCGAGCGCTCTCGAGGTGCGAGGAGATGGCTCGAGCCTCGAGACGACCGCAACGATCGCTCCGGCCCTTGCAGCGATCGCACTCACCACCAAGATCCCCCACGTGATGCCAGCAGCCTTGTATGGCCACAGGCCGCTGTTGAGTGGGGATGAACCAAAGTGGTGAGACCACACGACGATGCCAACGGTGGCGACCATCGCGATGCTCGACGTGATCAGCATGACACTCAGCGGCCTCCTGATCGGAGCCCACCCATGCCCCCGGATGAACCTTACGAATGCGGGCAGAGCGACAAGGGTCGACACACAGAAGATCACGACGCCGGTGAACGCAGCCACCTGGACCGCGGTGAACGCATCCGAGGGAACTGCGCGGTCGTGCAAAGGAGTCACCCGGTCCCAGTGCTCGGCATACTTGGCGAACCCCGACCCAGCGACGACGAAAAGGGCCCACGCACACAGGACCACCAGCGATGCGCCGCGCACGCGTCGATCTGGCTCCCCTGAGTACCCGACGAAACCAGCCCAACGGAGACGCTCGGTCGACCCCGCCTTCATCATCGAGAGATGCGTGCGCAAAGGGACTGGCTGATCCCCGTAGGTGTCGTCCAACAGAGAGACCAGCTCGTCGCCATAGCGATCTCGCCACGTTCGTGGGTACCACTTGAGGACACCCGAGTGACCGGCCGTTGCTCCCGTCACACGAGTATCCCCCTGACGAGTCCGAGTCGAGCTGAGCCGACATTTGCGACACGGCTCATCTCGTGGACCGCTTCCGCGAGTGCGGCCGATCCGGCGGCAGTGATCCGGTAGGGGCGCCGTCGACCGATCTCCTCCAGAGGCTCGATGAGTCCACGCTCCTCCAGCCGGGTGATCGCGCCGTAGAGTGCTCCCGGACTGAGGACGGCGCCGGCGAACTCCTCGATGTCCTTGGAGAGCGCATAGCCGTGCTTCGGGCCTCCGGCGAGGCTCGTCAGGATCAGAAGGGGGGGATCGTTCGCCCGTCGGAGGCCGGGCGGCTCGGTGCTTCTTGCCATTGTCTGACAGTACTATGTCATGAGTAGTACCGCAACGAGTAGTACGCCTGCCACGAAATGCCGTGGGTATCCCAAAGAGGATTCGGTCAGCAACGGTCGATGGCGGTCTTGCACCCGGCGGTCGGGGAAAGCGATGCTGCGATTGGGCGGTGAACGTTATGCGATACCTCGTGTGCCGTGGAGCAACCGGTCTGCAATTAGCTCGCGTAGAAATCAGCGACGGCCTTGAAAGACTCCTTGGGCTCCCATGCCATGTCTGGGCAGCTCTCTCCGCGTCCTGACGCATAGGTCTTGACCAGACTGAGAGCTGACATGTCGAGATCGTGGTGCGCATCCTCGCTGTAGGGCGCTATGGGTTCAACGAACGTGCAGACGAAGGCACCATCGACGCCTGCAGCATCGAGGATGGTGAGAGTCTCGGTGATCTCCTCAGCCTGCATGGCCTCGTCTCGGACATGGGATCCGTCCTTGAGCCGAGGGCGGACGAACCTGCCCACGACGGGTAGGTGGTGCAAGAACTGAGACCTGCTGTCAATGATGCCGAAACCAAGGCTGCCGGAGTCTTCCGCACCTTGGTACGAGCGCGTGCCGAACTCCGTGACGACTACGGGCTTCCCAATCTCGACGAGCGGCCTGAGCATCTCGACATACGGTCCTTGACGCGTCCATCCCGGTAGTGG
>PLHF01000048.1 GCA_003138855.1 Acidimicrobiaceae bacterium
GGCCGATCCGTGGAACACCGCGCCCCCGAGGGAGAAGATCCCCCCGTCGGACGCCACCAGCCAGTAGGCGCCTTCGCTGGCGGCGTGCGTTCCGACGCTTGCCTGATTGGTCGAGGTGGATGAGATCAGTTGGCTTTGTGCGCCTGGGGGACAGCGCGCCGCCTCACACACCGGAGTCCGCCCATCAGATGGAACTGCCGCCGAGCCTGCCAGGCCGAGGGAGGCCAAACAGGAAACGACCAAAGCGATGAGCACCAACCGTCCGAACTGCTTGCGATGCGGACCAACGGGCTTCGAATTCGAAGCGACAGGGAGATCCGCACGTGGCGTCTTCCATGACACCGCCCGACATCTGTTCGCCGACTGGCCCACCGGAATCGCCACCTCTCGTCGGTTGAAGCTTGGCCGGAGGGCAAGGATTACACCATCGGCATCATCGCCTCAAATTCCGCTCGGCCCCGCGTGGCTCGAACTGGGCGCTGAGCCCTGGGACGATCGTGACCGTCAGATCCGATGCCCTCGTATGATCGGGGAGGTGCGGGATGTCTGCACCTCAGAGGGTCCGTTGGGGCCGACGGGGCACGTGTGCCCCAATGCCTACGAGGCAGCCACGCCACCCAGGCCACCGCGGGCCCGCGACTCGGCGATCCGGTCGTCGTCCCATCCGAGGAGGTCCCGCAGCACCACGTCGGTGTGCTCACCCACCGTCGGGGCACGGGTGGGCGTCGGCAGTTGCTCGCCGACGAACTTCAGCGGCGTCGGCAGTTGGTCCGCCCCCAACTGGTCCTTCCCGAACCAGTGGAAGCGATCGTGGAACTGGGGGTCCTCGGCGATGGTCCTCGGCGAGTTGACGGGGCCGACCGGGAAGTTGGCGGTCACCCCGAAGTCGATCCACTCCCCGGCCGTTCGGGTGCGGAAGATGTCCCGCAACTCTGCCCGCAGCGCCAAGTTGTTGCGAGCGTGGTCGGCGAACTTGGAGCCCGGCCACCGCTTGAACAGGTCCATCCGGCCGACGGCTTCGCAGAAGTTCCTCCAGAAGGCCTGCTCGGAGGCCATGAACAGCACGTACCTCCCGTCCCCGGCCTCGTAGACCTGGTAGCGCACGCCCTCGATCATCCCGCCCGTACCCGGCTCGCGGCGCTCGTAGCCGTCGGCCTTGTTTCCGGTGACCTCGGACTCGGGCCGCTCGTAGGCCCGCCAGGTCTCGCTCCGGTACCAGTCCATGGCGGCGGCGGCATCGGATTGAGCCACCTCGAGGAAGCAGCCCTCGCCGGTGGACCTGGCGCGCAGCACGGCGGCCAGGATGCCGAGGGCGCCGAAGAGTGGGCCGGCATGAATGCCCATGGAGGCGTGCTCGGGGAGGTAGGCGAAGCCGTCATCGTTGACCTGGGGCGAGACGATGCCGGCCCAGGTGTCGAAGGCCACGCCATGGGCGGGGAGGTCACGGTACGGACCGGTCATGCCGTAGCCCGAGATGGTGCAGAAGACGATTTCGGGCTTGACCTCGCGCAGCTGCTCATAGCCAACGCCGCGGCGCGCCAGACCGCCGGGCCGCATGGCCTCGACCACCACGTCGGCCGTCTTGACCAGCTCCTTAAAGGTGGCCGCGTCCTCCTCGGTGCGGAGGTCCATCACGATGCTGCGCTTGCCGCGGTTGATATGGAGGTGCATGAGCGACACGCCCTCGACGATGGGCCAGGTCATCTCGCGGATGTAGTCCCCCGCCGGGGGCTCCACCTTGATCACCTCGGCGCCGAGGTCGACCAGCGGCATGGTGACGGCTGCCGGCCCGAGCGCCGAGCACTCGATGATCCGGATGCCGTGGAGCGGCGCATCGACTGGCATCGGACCTCCTGTTGGTCGCTGTTGCTTGTGGGCCCCTTGCGGCCCGACGCCGGTCACACCGGCGGACGGCGCGGACGACGGCCGGTGGCGGGGTGCTCGCCCGTTGTCTGGAGGATTGTATCTGACGGTCCGTCAGAAGAAATCGGCCCGGATCCCCGGACCGGACCGGATCGTGACTCCCGGAATGGCCGTCCCCCCGGTCGGATAAGGTGGGCAGCCGCTTCAGTGCACGCCGGCACCTCGCGATTGTGGTGTAGCCGGCCGATTCGCACCGGAGCTGCGACCAGCGCTCGTAGCTCAACGGATTAGAGCATCTGACTACGGATCAGAAGGTTGCAGGTTCGAATCCTGCCGAGCGCGCAAAAGTCCTGGCCAGAGGCCTGCCAAGGGTAGTTGCGGACGCAACCGAGCCAACATTGTGTTTCCGAGTGTCTCGCGAGACCCGCGAAAGCCCATGTCAGGGGACTCATGTGGGCCCTGTTCCTATCTGAGGAAAAGCCAACATATTGCTTGATCCTCGATGGGATGTGGAGGAGCGAACTGGGACGCGCTGGCACACAGTCCGTCTGATGGCCACCAGGCTCGGCGTGGCGCCGGTGACCGGCTTCAAGTCGAGGCGCCTCCGGGGGAAACCTTGAGAACGCAGGCGAGCACCTGGCCACGCCCGAGAGGGACTCAACACCGTGGGGCTGCGAGAGGAAATCGAGCACTGGTTCGACAAATGGGCCGTTTCCGCAACCGAACCACGATCCGCGTCACATCTGCGACGTACGATTCTCACGTGCCCAGACGCCCGCGCCCCATTCGGGAGTCTTCCCGTTCCTCGGTGGGGGACGTGTCGCGACGATGAACTACGACGAGATCGCTCACTTGCGGAGCCAACATCCGGCGTGGGCGCTCCTGCGCTCGAGCAACGTCGCTCTCGTGCTCAGTTTCCTCGGTCGGGTATTCGTCGACGGCAATGCCAGTGGAATCCCCGCGAGCGAACTCGCTGATCAGTTGGACGACGAACTGTTCGCGCTCAACCAGCGGCTCGGGGAAGACGCCTTTCCGAGGTCGGCGACTGCCTACCTCGACGATTGGGCCTCGCCTGAACACGGCTGGCTACGGAAGTACTACCCGGCCGGTGCCGATGAAGCTCATTTTGACCTGGCCCCCGCAGTCGAGAAGGCGCTTCTCTGGGTCCAGGATCTTCCGGCTCGCGAGTTCATCGGTACTGAGTCACGTCTGAATACGATCTTTGAACTGCTCCGTCAGATGGTCTTCGGCGCTGATGACGACCCCCAGCGCCGTCTTTCCGAGCTTCAGCGGCGGCGGGGGCAGATCGATGAGGAGATCGCCTGTGCCCAGAGGGGGGAACTCACCATGCTCGACGCAGTGAGCCAGCGCGACCGGTACCAGCAGTTCGCCCGCACCGCCCGGGAGCTGCTTGCCGACTTTCGACAGGTCGAAGAGAACTTCCGCGGACTCGACCGGTCACTTCGCGAGCAGATCGCCGGCTGGTCGGGATCTAAGGGCGCCCTCCTCGACGAGGCACTAGGGAGCCGCGCCAGCATCACCGAGTCGGACCAGGGCCGTAGCTTTCAGGCCTTTTACGACTTCCTGCTGTCCCATAACAAGCAGGCCGAACTCACCGAGCTACTCGAGCGACTCCAACAGATCGAGGATCTCGGCGGTCAGGACGGGCGACTGCGCCGGATCCATTTCGACTGGATCGACGCCAGCGAGCGCACCCAGGCCACCGTTCGTCTCCTCTCCGACCAGCTCCGCCGCTTCCTCGACGATCACGTGTGGCTCGAGAATCGGCGGGTCTTCGACCTGCTCCGCTCCATCGAGGGCAAGGCACTCCGCGTCCGCAACCAACCCGAACCGGTAGTCGCCATGGAGCTTGACGACACCGGTGTCACCGTCGGCTTGCCCATGGAGCGTCCGCTCTTTCGTCGTTCGCGCCGCAACCGACTCGAGATTGAATCGATGGAGCATGGGGATGATGACTTCGACGCCTCGGCCATGCTGAGCCAGTTGTATGTCGACCGGGACATGCTCGTGCAGCGGGTGTTCAACTCGCTCGGAAGAGACGACCAGGTCGGACTCCGTGAGGTGGTTGCCGGTGAGCCGCTGGAGCAGGGCCTGGCTGAACTGGTCGGGTACCTGTCGCTGCAGCAGCCCGGCCTCACCGTCGTCTTCGACGAGGATCGTCGCGACCAGATTCAGTGGAGTACCGGGGAAGTCGAGCGCGCGGCCGATCTGCCCGCGGTCTCGTTCAGCCGGGACCGTTCGGAGCCGTCGTGATGGACACGCCGCTCGACGTGCCGAATGCGCCGACGGATCTGTCGCTGGTGTTGGTCCATCTGATGAAGGGTCCCCTCTACCGGGATGTGCACGAGAGGTACTGGGGCCTCCTGCTCGGACTGCGGAACCAGGTCGGCGACTACGTCTCGGTGCTCGGCCTGAACGTCGTCGTCGATGAGGCGGAGGGGTATGCCTACCTGCGCAGTCAGTTCGTTGATCAGGACGCAATCGAGTTCCCGCGGTTGGTTGCCCGGCACGCCCTGCCCTTCAAAGTGAGTGTGCTCTTGGCCCTGTTGCGCAAGCGCCTTGCCGAGTTTGACGCCAGCAACTCTGATGTCCGACTGGTTCTCAGCCGCGACCAGATCATCGAGCTGCTCCGTCTGTTCATGCCCGATTCCACCAACGAGGCGCGCCTCGTGGACAACATCGATACCACTGTCAAGAGGGTCTGCGAACTGGGTTTTCTGCACCCGCTCCGAGGCGAGCAGGACAAGTATGAAGTCCGACGGATTCTCAAGGCCTACATCGATGGGCAGTGGCTGTCGGAGTTCGACGCGCGACTTGACGAGTATCTGGCCGATCTGGATGCGTCAAAGGAGTCAGCGTGACGTCCTCGTTGTTCAGCCCGATCGAGCTGGAGGATCAACACTCCGACCGCCTGCCCGGTTGCCGCCTGCAGCGACTTGAGGTCTACAACTGGGGAACCTTCGACCGGAAGATCTGGTCGTTTGAACTCGCTGGCCGCAACGCACTCCTCACCGGTGACATCGGCTCGGGAAAGTCGACCCTGGTCGATGCCGTCACCACCCTTCTGCTGCCTGCGAACAAGATCTCCTACAACAAAGCCGCAGGTGGGGAGACCCGAGAGCGGGATCTACGCTCCTACGTCCAGGGGCACTACAAGTCGGAACGCAATGAGACGACCGGGGCCTCACGGCCGGTCGGACTTCGAGACGACCGGCAGTTCTCGGTCATCCTCGGTGTGTTCGCGAACACCGACTTCGCTACGACCGTCACATTGGCCCAGGTATTCCGGACAAGAGATGTCGGCCAGCCCGAGCGATTCTTTGTGGTCTCCGATGCCGACCTGTCCATCCCCAAAGAGTTCGCCGAGTTCGGCTCCGAGTTCTCCGTCCTGAAGCGAAGGCTTCGGGATGCCGGAGCCCGCCTGTACGATACCTTTCCCGAGTACGGCCGAGACTTCCGACGGCACCTCGGCATCGAATCCGAGCAGGCCATGGAGCTCTTCCACCAGACCGTGTCGATGAAGGCGGTCGACAATCTGAACGATTTCGTCCGCAGCCACATGCTCGAGCCGTTCGATACTAGTGCCCAGATCTCCGATCTGATCGACCACTTCGACAACCTGACCCGGGCCCACGACGCGGTACAGCGCGCACGTGCCCAGCTCGAGCTCCTCCAGCCTCTGGTTGCCGACATCGAGGTGCATGATCAGCTTTCGGAGCAACGTTCCTCTCTCGAACTACAGCAGCAGGCACTGCCGTTCTACTTTGCCGACCGGATGCGCCAGGTCCTCGACGGAGAACTCGCAGCGCTGGAGACCAGGGCTCTTGAGCTCGGCCAGTCGCTGGAGTCGCTCGAGTCGGCAATCAAGTCGTCGCGCCAGGAGGAGAGCCAGTTGAATCTCCAGATCGCCGGAAGTGGAGGCGATCGGTTGGCCGCCATCGACCTGGAGATCGAACGTCACGAGAGGGAAAAGCCGGTTCGGAAGGACAAGTTCGATCGTTACAACAAGCGCCTGACGGAGGTGGGCATGGCGCCGGTATCAGAGCCAGAGCAATTCGCAGCCGCCCGTGCCCGGGCTGAAGCCAGAAGAGCAGAGCTGGAGAGCGAACACGCCGATCTCCAGAACGACCTGAGCGAACGGCGGTTCGAGCAACGCTCGATCGACGAGGAGTCGAAGCAGGTCAATGACGAGCTGCACAGCCTGCAGTCCCGTCGCAGCAACGTTCCCCGAGTGAGTCTCGAATTGCGGCAGCGACTCGGGGACGACCTCGGTATCGATCCCGACGACCTCCCGTTTGCCGGAGAGCTCATCCAAGTCCTCGAGGAGGCGAGTGAGTGGGAAGGCGCGGCGGAGCGGGTTCTGCACTCGTTCGCACTCTCCCTGCTCGTCCCGGAACGCCACTACGAAGCCGTGGCCGGTTGGATCAACGACCACCACCTCGGTGCCCGGGTCGTCTATTTCCGGGTTCCACCCCGCCTTGCCCAGTCAACCCCTCTGGAGCGTCAGTCTGCCCATCCGCTCCTGGTCGACATGCTCGAATTCAAACCCAACACGGGATTCGAGCAGTGGTTGGAGAGCGAGCTCGGCCGTCGTGCCAACCATTCCTGCGTGGACACCATACGCGATTTCCGCTCCGCGCGGAAGGCGGTCACCCGTTCCGGGCAGATCAAGGATAGGGAACGGCACGAGAAGGACGATCGCAAGAGGATCGACGACCGTCGGGAGTACGTCCTGGGTTGGACCAACCAAGCCAAGGTCGATGCGCTCGTGGCCCATGCCACCTCACTGCACCAGCGGCTGTCGTCGGCCATGAAGGTGATCGCCGATCTCGTCGAGCGGGAGAGATCGGCATCGTCCCAGCTTCAGTCATTGGCCGGACTGGCCGAGCACGACCGATGGGAGGAGCTGGACTGGAAGGCGCTGGTCAACGAGATCGCCGCTCTCCGGACCGAGCAGGACCGTATCGCTTCCTCGTCGGACAGACTGACCCTCTTGACCGCCGAGCTCGAACGGGTTCGGCAACAGGTGAGCGTCGCCGAGGAGAAGCGGAACGGGCTGCAGCGGGAGCGGGGTGCCGTGGAGGGGCGCCAACGGGTAGCCGAGGGTGAGCGCGACCGCTTCGCAAAGTTGCTGTCCGACGGTGATGCGCTCGAGGGCGCCTCTCCGTCGTTCCAATCGATCGACCAAATGGTGGGCACGCTGCTCGAGGGGCTTGAGCCTGATGTAGTCGTACTCACGTCCGCTCAGCAGGAGATAGGCGCTCGCCTTGCCGATCGGCTCAACGAGATCACCAGGCACCGGGAGAACCTCGCCCTACGCATCGTCCGTGCCATGGGTGGCTTCCGGACAAAGTACCCGACCGAGACGTCCGAGTTTGACGATTCCATGGGCTCGGCCGGCGAGTACCGCCAACTCCACCAGCGGGTAGCCACCGACGATCTCCCCCGCTTCGAAAAGGAGTTCAAGAACTACCTGAATCAGAACACGATCCGGGACGTCGCCGGGTTTTCCGCTCAGCTCAACAAGCACGAGCGTGTGATCCGTGATCGCATCGAGATCATCAATGATTCGCTGAAGGGTATCGACTACAACGAGGATCGTTATATCCGGCTCGTTCCCGACCAGACACCGAATATCGACGTGCGCGAATTCAGGGCTGAGCTCCGGGCCTGTACGGACAATGTGGTCGGTGCCGTCACCGACGATCAGTATTCGGAGGAGAAGTTCCTCCAGGTGAAGAAGATCATCGAGCGGTTCAAGGGTCGCGAGGGATCTGCTGATCAGGACCGCAATTGGACCCGCAGGGTGACGGATGTCCGTCAGTGGTTCGTGTTCTCCGCATCCGAACGCTGGCGTGCCGACGATGTCGAATACGAGAACTACACGGACTCGGGCGGCAAGTCGGGTGGGCAGAAGGAGAAGCTGGCCTACACGGTGCTAGCTGCGTCACTGGCGTACCAGTTCAAGCTGGATTGGGGCGCCGAGCGATCGAAGTCCTTCCGGTTCGTGGTGATCGATGAAGCGTTCAACCGGGGTTCGGAGCTCTCGACCCGCTACGCCCTCGACCTGTTCACTCGCCTCGGCCTCCAGTTGCTGATCGTGACCCCGCTACAGAAGATCCATGTCATCGAGCCACATGTCGCCGCGGTCGGTTTCGTCGACAACCCGAGCGGCAGCTATTCACGTCTCCAGTGCCTGACCATCACCGAGTTCCGGAGCCGTCGTGAGGAGCACGGCAACCGTACCGATCCTCAGGTTCCCGACGACGTGGCCGCAGCCGGCACTCCATGACGCCCTGGACGAACGTGGACGACCTGGTCGCGACCCTGCACAGGCGATGGAAGTCGGGCCGTTTCTTGCGTGAGTACGCGGAGGGCCTGCCGTGGGCACCGATCGAACTGCCGGTGAAGTCACCGTCGACCGACGAGCTGCTCCATCGATTCGACGACGCCGTGCTCTGGGCGGAGCGGTTCCACCGTGACAGCCGGACCAAGGCTGGGGTGGCACGGTTCGCCGTGGAGTATCGGAACATCGGGGGACGGAGCCTCGGATCGAATTCGGTGCCGGCACGGATCCGGATCGAGAGCTTCGGCCAGCTGTGCGCACTGCTGGGCACGACGCTCGAGGTACGGAGCCTCGATGAGATCATCGATCAGACGAGGAGTACCGTGCCCGAACTCGTCACGTGGGTGCGTGCCCAACCGCGTAAGGCGATCGACAACGGAGACATCTGGAGCGATCTGCTCGCCGTCGTTGCCTGGGTCAGGGGGGCGAGCACCGAGCAGCTCTATCTGCGGCAGATCGATGTCGAGGGCATCGACACCAAGTTCGTGGATCGTCACAGAAAGATACTGGACGAGTTCCTCACGGCGGTCCTGCCTGTAGGACGAATCGACACGCACTACACAGCGGGCGATTTTGCCCGTCGCTATCGATTCCGAGCCAGGCCCGAGTACACGCGCTTCCGTGTACTCGGGTCTGAGTCCGCCTTGCCCGAGGCATGCACCGAATTCACGTTGCGCACGGAGGAGCTTGCGTCACTGGAGTTGACCTCCCGGTTCTTGTTCGTGGTGGAGAACGAGATCACCTACCTGGCATTTCCTCGTGTAGCCAATGCCCTCGTGGTGTTCGGATCGGGATTCGGACTCGCCTCGTTGCGGCCGCTCCCGTGGCTGGTCGGGAAGGAGATCGTGTACTGGGGCGACATCGACACGCACGGATTCGACATCCTCAATCGGCTCCGATCGCGATTCGACTCGGTTCGATCGATCCTGATGGATGAAGCCACATTGCTCGCTCATCGAGGCCAGTGGGTCGCGGAGCCCAGCCCGACCAATCGACCCCTTCCGAATCTCACCGAGGCCGAAGCGGCGCTCTATGGCGATCTTGTCGAAGACCGGTTCGGGCCCACGATCCGCCTCGAGCAGGAGCGTGTCCGGCCTTCCCTGTTGGAACGGGAGTTGGGGCCCCTGCTGGCCTGACCGGAGTACTCCCGCTCTCGACCGGCGCTCGATCCTGGTTCTGATCAGCATTTGTAGTCGGGGAGATCCCTCGGAGATGCTATTCTCCACTCGTGGTGCCACGAACAGCGAACGATTCTGACGACTTAGACGGGGCCTTCGCGGAGGCAGGAGTCGAGGCGCGCTGGCTGGGGGACGATTCGGTCGAGATCGGAGGCACGGCCTTTGCCGTCGAGCGGGTGAAGGTCGTCCGGGAGAGCGACGGTGCACTGTTGGCGCACGTCCACAACGCGTCCGCTCACCCTCCGACGATCATCGTGGCCGACCGCATCTCCGAGGCGGCTAGGGCGCAGCTGAGTCGGGCCGGTCTGGCCTGGCTAGATCGCCGGGGGCACCTGTGGATCCGCACGGCGGGGATCTTCGTAAACGCCGATGTTGAGCCCAGCACTGGCCCGCCTGCTCGCAGGGTCATGGAGATCTTCAAGGGAACTGGCCTCGATGTCGCCCTCGGATTGCTTCGGTTCCCGCTCGAGTCATACGGTGTGAACCAGCTCGCCCGGGAGATCGGTCGCTCTCCGGGTCGGGTCTCCGAGATCCTGACTGCGCTCCGGCGCCAGGGGCTCGTCGGGGCGGACAATCTTCCGATCATCCCCCAGCTGTTCTGGGCCGTTGCGGAAGAGTGGAAGCCTCACTGGACGCCGATTCCCTCCCCCCCGCCTCCCGAGCCGCCGGAACGCTACCGGCTGACCGGTACCTTGGGTGCCCTGGCCCTCGACGTCCCCCTTGTCGCCGGCGCAGCGGGGACGTGGCCACGTCTCTACGTGGCCGACGACGTGGACCTTGCCACCGTCGTCGGCGCCTACGGTTCGGCTTCAGGTTGGACAGGTTCCGAGGTGGCGATATGCCCGTCCCGGTATGGCTTCGCCTGGATGTCGCCGGCTCATCGGGACGGGTACCCGGTGGCGAACCAGCTCGTCGTAGCCCTCGACCTCGCCCAGGACCGGGCGCGCGGTCACGAAGTCCTCGAGGGTTGGGATCCGAAGGAGTTCA
>PLHF01000073.1 GCA_003138855.1 Acidimicrobiaceae bacterium
GCATGAACCGGAATTTCACAGTCGTTTTCGGGGCGCTCCGCGTATCCTGCCGTGCCCTTTGGGCCGCGCTGGCCCCTCACCACGGGCAAAACAATGCCTTGACCTGCGGGAAAACAGGTCAAGGCATCGTGGAGGTGGCGGGAATCGAACCCGCGTCCTCCGGCTTCTCAATGGGCCTTCTCCGAGCGCAGCCGGTGTTGGATTGTCGGGACCGACGCCGCTACCGGCGGCAGCGTCGTTCCGTATCCGACTGAGTTGTCCCTGGCGGCCAGTCGGCGCAACCGGTCAGGTGAGTCCCACTAGATGTCGCCCGATTCCGGCCCGTGGGGCTGAGACCGGTCGGACGTCGCAGTTTCTAGGCTGCGAGCGCGAGCTGAGGCTCGGCGTTTATTTTTTGTTCCGGCTCTTTAACGTGGCTCCGGAGACCACGGCTCGCTTCTCCCACCTCGACGACCAGAGTCGAAGCCTGTCACCCCCTGGGGTATCTCCACCGACTGAACGGGCTGCTCAGTCGAGCTCCCAGTCTACCGCCCGGCCGATCTCAGCGATACGAGCCGGCTTTGGAGGCCGCCCGTGCCTCGCGGGCTGCCTCCCGCCCCGCGTCCCGTGCGGCAATGGCGTGGCGCTTGTCGTACTGGCGTCGCCCCCGGGCCAGGGCCAGTTCGACCTTGGCCCGGCCGTCCTTGAAATAGATCGACAACGGCACCATGGTCAGCGACTGCTGTTGGGACCGCCCCATCCACTCGTCGATCTGGCGTCGGTGGAGGAGTAGCTTCCTCCTGCGGTCGGGTTCGTGGGCGCCGAAGCCATTGGCCTGGGCGTAGGGCGGAACGTGTACCCCGAACAGCCACATCTCGCCGTCGATGATCCGCGCATAGGAGTCCTGTAGGGCGATCCGGCCCGCCCGCAGGGACTTCACCTCGGAGCCCTGGAGGACGATGCCGCACTCGGTGGTGTCAATGATCTCGTAGTCGTGCCGGGCGCGACGGTTGGAGGCAACCGCCCGGTTGGCCTCTCGGTCGGACTGCTTGCTCGGGGCCTTGGCGGAGCCCCGAGCGCCGGAGGTGGCCGCACTCTTCTTCTTTGCTGCCGCCATACCCTCGGACGGTAGTCGCCCGGGACCGGGGCCGGATGCCGGTGGAGCCGGCGAGGGTTCCGGATGCCGCCTGCGGTCCGGCCCCCGTCCGAACCGTGTACTTCCGGCCCGACTGCCCACCGCCTGGTCAACAGGCGGCCCGACTGCGACCGCCTGCCGTTGTCTCCCGAAGATCGCCCGGCGTCGTGCCGCAGTCCTCTAGCGTGAGCCGGGTCATGCTTTCCCTGCCCCGACCAGTCCACGATCAGATGGTGGCCTACTGCCTGGTCGGCCTGCCCGACGAGGCGTGCGGACTGCTCGGTGGCAATCCTGGGACCGGCGAGGCGGTCACCTGCTATCCGACGAGGAACCTGGCCGCCTCGGCCAAGTTGTACACCGTCGACCCCAAGGAGCATCTACGTGCCGACCGCGATGCCGAGGCCGGTGGCAACTCGATCATCGGAGTGTTCCACTCCCATACCCACACCGAGGCCTATCCCTCGCCGACCGATGTGGACCAGGCCCCGGATCCCGGGTGGCACTACGTGCTGGTCTCGCTCCGCGACACCCAGCCCGTGGTGCGCAGCTACCGGATCGTCGACGGGTTGATCACCGAGGAACCGGTGCGGTTGCTACACAGGTAGAATCCCAAGTGGAATAGTCAGCATTGCCCGAGGGGTGATGATCTGCCCACGTCCGATGCGGCCGGGCAGCGGCTCACCGCACACATGGGAACCCAGTAGGCCTGTAATCGAACCAGATGGTCCGGTCCTTTCGGCCGGACCATCGGAACCAGAGGAGCACCCGTGCCCGTCAAAGTCAATCTCCCGACCGTGCTGCGGTCACAAGCAGGAGGTGCGAAGACGGTGTCGGTCGACGGGGCGACAGTCGGCGAGGTGCTCCGTGCCCTTCAATCGGAGTACCCCGGGCTGTCCGGGCAGGTGGTGGACGACGACGGCACCATGCACAAGTTCGTCAACGTGTACCTCAACGACGACGATGTGCGCTACCTTTCGGCTCTCGACACGCCGGTCGGCGATGCGGACGAGTTGTCGATCCTGCCCGCCGTGGCCGGGGGAGCCGTCGGCGACAGGGTGCCCCACTTCCGATGACGGTGAAGGGCTCTGTACTGGAGCTGATCGGCAACACCCCGATGGTGGACATCAGCGAGCTGAGTCCCAACCCTGACGTGCGTATCCTCATCAAGCTCGAGGGCCAGAACCCGGGGGGGTCGGTGAAGGACAGGATCGCCCTGTCGATGATCGAGGAGGCCGAAAAGGACGGCGTCTTGAAGCCCGGCCAGACCTTGATCGAACCGTCGTCGGGCAATACCGGCATCGGCATGGCGTTGATCTGCCAGGTGAAGGGCTACCACCTGAAGGTGGTGCTGGCCACCAACGTGTCCATCGAACGGCGTCAACTGCTCGAGGTTTGGGGGGCCGAGATCATCGAGTCGCCGGGTGCCGAGGGCTCCAACGGCGCCGTCAAGCGGGCACGGGCCCTGGCCGCGGATCACCCCGAGTGGGTCTTCCTCTACCAGTACGCCAACCCGGCGAATCCGAAGGCCCACTACGAGGGCACCGGGCCGGAGATCTGGCGCGACTGCCCCGAGGTCACCCACTTCGTCGCCGGACTGGGCACGTCGGGCACCTTGCTCGGTGCCGGCCGCTTCCTGAAGGAGCAGAATCCCGACGTCAAGGTGTGGGCCATCGAACCGCCGGCCGGCGAGCTGGTCGACGGCCTCCGCAATCTCGATGACGGATACGTCCCTCCCATCTTCACGGACAACAACGGGGTCGACCTTCTGGACGGCAAGCGCATCGTCCGCCCACGCGAATCGATCGAGTGGACCCGCCGGCTGATCGAAGTGGGGATCTTCGCCGGCATCTCGTCGGGTGCGGCCCTGGCCGGGGCGGCCAAGACGGCAGCGAGGATCGAGTCGGGCACCATCGTGGTGATCGCCGCCGACGGGGGGTGGAAGTACCTGTCGACCGGGGCATGGACCGACGACCTCGACATCGTCGAGGAGCGCGCCAGGCGGATCACATACTTCTAGATGTCACCCGCTTCCGGATCACCCTGCCGTCCCCTGCTGGAGCGAGGAAGCCACCGCCGGTGTCTCCGCCGGACCGTCGGCAGGGGCTGGGCGGTCGGTCGGCGCTTCTCCCCGGGGGCGCCCGGCGAACCCGAGTGCTTCCCGGCCGGGCCACCCGCAGGCCAACCCGATGCCCAACAGGATCACCATCGGAGCCCAGTAGCCCCACTCGGAGAGCCGGTGGAACGCCAGGACCGTGGCCACCATGGCGACGACGAATGAGGCCACCAGCCACCGAGCGCGGTTGCGTGCTGCGGCGGCCATCACGATCAGGGCCAGGGGTGGTCCGAGGTAGAAGGAGACCATTACGGATTCGAAGAAGCAGCGCAGGCTGAAGGCCAGGGCACCCATCCACAGCAGCCCGATGACCGATGGGCGCGTCCGGTAGGCCACCACGCCCAGCCCGATCGCAGCCAGCACGGCGATCGTCCGACCCGGCCCGGCGCCGACGCTGGCCGGGGTCAGTCGTGGGGCGAGGGCGATCCATGGGGTGGCATGGTCCAGGACGGTCGAGTTGGCCTGGTGGAAGAGGCGATTCGACGTGGTCTGCCAATTCGACAGCAACGGCGGGGCGAGCAGGACGACCGAGGGGAGTGCTCCGTAGACACAGGCTCTCAGCCGCTGCCCTCGGGGGGTGATGGAGAATGCCAGGGGGAACATGAGCACGACGAGGGGCTGGATCACGATGGCCGCACCCCACAGCCAGCCGGCCAGGCTCCACCTGGCGCGGAAGGCGCCGAGGAGCGCGTACAGGGCAAGCGCCAGCGCCAGCATGTCCTCCGGGTGTCCCCACATGGCCACGACCTGGAAGATGACCACTGCCTCCATCCAGCAGAGGACGATTCGGAGTCTGCGGCCCACACCCAGGTCCTCGGCCATGGCGTCGAAGGCCACTAGGCACGAGGAACCGAGGGCCAACATGGCGGGCCCCAGGAGCAGCCAGGACGTCGGATGGCCCAGGAAGAATGGATAGACCGACTCGCTGAGGCCCAATGCCCCCGACACCATGGCCACCGGCGCCAGCAGCACGGCGATCCCCGGGAAGGTGACCAGCACGGTGTCCCTGCCGTAGATCCCCCCGAGGTCGCCCCACCCCACCCAGTGGGCGGCCCGGAACGTCGACCAGATGTCCCCAGGGATGACCCAGTTGTGGCCGTGATCCACGACCGGCCCCCACCACAGCGAGTAGGCCATCGACACCAAGACGAAGACGGCCATGGCCACCAACGGCCAGGCCCGTCGCCTCAGGTGGTCGGCGAGCCAGGCCCGGGAAGACGAGTGTCCATCGCGGTCGCCGGTCATTGCGCTCGAGCGTATCCCTGCGCCCGGTGGCGAACGGGCACCCTGGTCCCGTCGCACGCGGCCTAGCCTGGGGAGGTGGCCGCCCCCATCGTCCCCGGCCCTTCCAGCGTCCGACCGCCCGGCACGGAGGCGACCGAAGTCCGGCCCGGCCTGACCCTGACCGTGCTCGGTTGCGACGGGAGTTGGCCAGGGCCGGCGGGTGCGGGAAGCGGCTACCTGGTGTCGGGTGGTGGCACCAGCCTCATGATCGACGCCGGGCCGGGCACCTTCGCCAATCTGCAGCGCCACGTCGATCCGGCCTCGGTCGATGCCGTGATCATCACCCATCACCATCCCGACCACTGGTCCGACCTCTATGCCTTCGACACCCAAGCCAGGCTTGCCCTGCACGGCCGACGTGTCCCCCTCTTCGCCCCGGCCGGCCTGGGGGATCGCGCTCGGCTGGACAGGACCCCGACCCTGGACTGGCGAGTGGTGACCGACGGCGACACGGTGCGGGTCGGCGGCCTGTCCTGCTCGTTCCACCGGACGGACCACGTCTTCGAGACGCTGGCGGTCCGTATCGACGGTCCGGCCCGCGCCGTGGGGTACTCTGCCGACTCGGGTCCCGGTTGGTCGCTGGCCGAGCTCGGGACCGACCTCGACCTGGTCCTGTGCGAGGCGACCTACACCTCGGAGCACGAAGGAACCGCGGGGCACATGAGTGGTCGCCAGGCAGGGGAGCAGGCCCGCCGAGCAGGCGCCCGGAAGCTGGTGATCACCCACCGCTGGCCGACGATCGATGCGGCCTCGGTGGTCGCAGAGGCCGAGGCGGCGTTCGGGGCGCCGGTGGAACAGGCATCGATCGGAAAGGAGTTCGTAGCATGACCGAGGGAACCACCGCCCGGGGGGTGACCGGCAGAGCCGATGGCCGGGTCACCGACCAACTGAGGCCCGCCGCGTTCGAACGTGACTTCACCGTGTTCGCGCCGGGGTCGGTGCTGGTGTCGATGGGCCGGACCAGAGTGCTGTGCACGGCCTCGGTGGAGGAGCGGGTGCCACCGTGGATGCGGGGAAGTGGCAAGGGTTGGGTGACCGCCGAGTACTCGCTGCTCCCGGGGTCGACGGGCGAGCGGGTCGCCCGCGAGGCGGCCAAGGGCCGCCAGTCGGGCCGGACCCAGGAGATCCAGAGGCTGATCGGGCGGTCGCTGCGCTCGGTGTGCGACTTGGTGGCCCTGGGCGAGCTGCAGATCACCGTGGACTGCGATGTGCTGCAAGCCGACGGCGGCACCCGGACCGCATCCATCTGTGGCGCCTATGTCGCCCTGCACGACGCGCTGACCCGGCTGGTCCAGAGAGGGGTGCTCCGGGCCAACCCGCTGACCGAGGCGGTGGCTGCCGTGTCGGTGGGCGTGGTCGACGGGGTGTGCATGCTCGACCTGCCCTACGAGGAGGACAGCCGGGCCGAGGTGGACATGAACGTGGTGATGACCTCGTCCGGGCGGTTCATCGAGGTCCAGGGGACGGCGGAGGGGATGCCCTTCACCAAGGGAGAGCTCGACGAGATGCTGAGCCTGGCCGAGCATGGGATCGCCCAGCTGCTCGACCTGCAGGTCGAGGTGTTGGCGGAGCCTCCCTCCCCCCGGTGACCGTGCCGACGCACCGTCTGGTCGTGGCCAGTGCCAATCCGGACAAGGTCGCGGAGATCGCGGCCATCCTGGGGGGTGTCCCCGGAATCGAGCTGGTACCCCGACCTTCGTCGGTCCCCGATGTCGCGGAGACGGGGGACACTCTGGTCGACAATGCGCGACTGAAGGCCCGTGCGCTGGTCGAGGCGACCGGGCTGGCGGCGGTGGCGGACGACACTGGCCTGGAGGTGGAAGCCCTGGGCGGAGCCCCCGGCGTCTACTCGGCCCGGTTCGCGGGCAAGTACGCCACCTATGCGGACAACGTCGCCAAACTGCTCGATGAGTTGGAGGGGGCTGGAGCCGAGGCGACGGAACGCAGGTCGGCGCAGTTCCGCTGCGTGGCCCTGGTCGCCTATCCCGATGGCAGCGACGTGTGGGAAGACGGGACGGTGACCGGCACGATCACCTCGGCGCCGGCCGGTGACTCGGGCTTCGGCTACGACCCGGTGTTCGCCCCGGACGGCTGCGATGGGCGCACGTTCGCACAGATGAGCCCGGCCGAGAAGCACGAGATGTCCCATCGGGGCAGAGCCTTCCGGGCACTCGCTGCGCGCCTGACCACGGGAACGGGCTCCCCCTCGTCTGGGTGACGGGCGCTAGCGTCGTTCTTCGAGCGGTCAGGAGGCCATGGCGTGAGTGACGTAGCGCAGGGACCCGGGTGGTGGCAGGCCTCGGACGGGAAGTGGTACTCGCCCGAACAGGTGCCCGGAGACGCCACGCCGTCCCCGCCGACGCCGACGCCGGCCATCCCCGACGGTACGGGTCCACTGTCCGTTCCGCTCCCTGGCCCGGATGCCGGGGGAGTGTCCCCGGGTTACGGCTCCCAACCTGCCCCGGGTTACGGCCCCCCGCCGGGTGGCGGAGGGTTCGGCCCCCAACCTGCCCCGGGTTACGGCCCCCCGCCGGGTGGCGGAGCGTTCGGCCCCCCACCGGACGGCCCGGGCTATCCGCCGATGGTCGACGCCGGCTACGGCTACCCCCCTGGCGGTGCACCGTACGGTTACTTGGCGACACCCAAGACCAACGGCCTGGCCATTGCCTCGCTGGTGTGCTCCTTCTTCTTCTGGCTCTACGGCATCGGTGCGGTGCTGGCCATCGTGTTCGGGTTCATCGCCCGAAGCCAGATCAAGCGGTCAGCGGGGATGCAACGGGGCGGCGGGATGGCCCTGGCCGGCATCATCATCGGGTTCGCGGGCATTGTGATCGGGGTCGTCCTGGCGGTCATCATCGTCGCGGTGGTGCATCACTGCCAGCAGAACGGCAATTGCACCATCACCTCCACCACGTGAGGAAAGACTGAGGCACGACGTGGGGGTCAGCGTCCGGCGCGGGCGTCGCCCTTCCGCGGGCAGGACGGCCCGGTGGCGCTCAGTCCAACCCGTTGTCCTCGAGGTCGACGCCGGAATGATTCGCTTCGGGCTCCGCGGTCGACGACCACGGATCGGCGTTGATCGGCGGCGGCATCATGGCCACCTGGGCCAGGCTCCGGAACCTGTCGTCGAGATCGCCCCCCGCCGGGACCGGGTCGCCAGGGGGAGGCAAATTCGCCAGGTCGTCGGCTCCGACCTCTTCGCTGAGGCCGGAGATCGGCGGCGACACCTCTGTGATGTCGGTGGCGGAGGGGGACGGAACGGCCGACGTCGGCGTCGCCTCGTCGGCGGTCGGCCCGTCCGGGGCCGGAAGGACGACGATGAGCCCCGCTGCCTGCAGGTCGCGCAAGGTACGCAGCACGGTGATCTGGTCGCCCCCGATGGTGTCGAGCACCGTCTTGACCGAGAGGCCGCTGGTGCCGACCGTCGTCAGTACCTGCCACTGGTCGCTGCGGATTTGGACATCCTGGCCCGGTGGAGTGGGCGACAGGCCGACGATTGCCTCGAGTGGCACCACGTCGCGGATCTCCTTCCACTCGTCGACACGGGGGCGGACTTCCTGCAGGACGGCGACGACCGGAACGTTCGGCTCATCGCTGGAGGAGACGAGTCCCGGGGAGAAGGAGAACCAGCCGTCTGTCACACAGGCCAGTTCGAATACGGCCTGGCCCATGGTGGTGGCCGCTCCCACATGGGCGCCGGACAGTGCGCCGTGGTCGAACCAGAGCCTGCCGTCCACGTTCTGGCCCGCCACCTGGAACTCACCGGTCTTCCCGGTGGAGGCCAGCAGGGTCAGGACGTCGGAGAGGGTGAAATCCGACAACGAACCCACCAGCGACGCGGTCGGTGCCTCCTCAGAGGGCCCAGCCTGGCTCGGGGTGGCTTCGTCCTCGCCCCGGGGCGAGAGGGCGGTCGCCAGAGTCGGCGTGGGCAGCGGTTCGACATCGTGCGCCGCAGCGCCTCTTGGTGAGCCGAACGCCCGGAAGGGGCTCTGCTCCGTCATCCCACGCTGCTCGTCCATTGGTGATCCTCCCGTGGACCCGCGTCTCCTGACCATCTACCCTGTCCTTCGGTCGAGGCTCTTCACGTACCACGATAACTGCTCAGAGTGAGTTTATCCACACGAATAGTGATAATTATGCTCGATTTCGGGTGGCGGGCGGTATCGAGCGCCGGCCGGCCTCGACAAGAGGCCGATTCGGACGACGGCTAACCTCCCCCCATGCCGAGTGCCCGATGGAAGCCGGCCGTCGACGGGGCGCGTCGCGCTCTGGTCCGTGTGGCCACCGTCTCCGCCTGGACACGCCGGGTAATGGCCGTCTCGGGGAGAGAGCTGACCGGCGCGGCCGAGCGCGGGCTCGCTCTGGCCGTGGCCCGGGAGGCCGACATCGCCGACACCTACGGGGGCAGCTACTTCGGTGAGGGCCGTGACGCGTCGGGTGATCGCGCCGGGCGTTCTGGGTACGCCCGTTACGACCGCATCGCCTCCAACGCCGATATCGCCGGGTGGTTGCTGTGGAGGAACTTCGAGGTGGCCAACTCTCTGGACGTGGGGTGCGCCACCGGCTACCTGGTGGAAGTGCTCCGCGAACGGGGCATCGACGCCGAGGGCTGTGATCTCAGCCAGTTCGCCATCGACCACGCCACCCCCGGGGCCGTCGGGCACGTCCGGGTGGCCAACCTCTTCGCCGGCCTTCCCTGGGGCGACCGCACCTTCGAGCTGGTGACGGCGCTGGAGATCCTGGAGCATCTTCCGCCCGATCGGGTGCCCGCCGCCCTGACCGAGCTGGCCAGGGTGTGTGGCGGCTACCTGTACGCCACCATCCCGTCGTTCGGGGACAATGCGTCCGGACCCGACGGCCACTTCGAAGGCAAGGTCCGGCCGGAGCGGCTGGACCACTACCACGCGCTCGGCCCTGAGTACCCGGGTCCGGTGCCCGAGGAGGATCTGGCGGTCGATGCCGAGGGCCGGTTGGTGGAGGGACATCTGACCATTGCTTCCTTCAGGTGGTGGACGGAGCGTTTCGCCGATGCCGGCTTCACGCGGTGCCCCGGGGTGGAGCGCCGGCTCTATGCCGACATCGAGCCGGCAGGGTTGGCACCGTTCTGGAACATCTACGTCCTCGCCACACCCGGTGCCCGGCCGGCCGCGGTCGAGCCACGCCATCCCGACCAGTCGCTGGTCGAGCTCGGGCTGCGCCATCCGTTGATGGAGTAATGATCGGGACACGACCGATCACCCGCGCTCCGTTCGCTTTGCCGACTACGCCGACTACGAGCATCTCGCCTTCCGCCGACCGGCCGATGCGGTCCTCCTCGTCACCATCAATTGGCCCGAGGTGCTGAATGCGGTCGACGAGCGCCTGCATCGGGAGCTCTCGCATATCTGGCCGGTGGTGGACGCCGACGACTCGGTGGCCGTCTCGGTGATCACTGGCGCGGGAACCGCATTCTCGGCCGGAGGGGACCTGGCCATGGTGGAGAAGATGACCACCCACCACGCCGCCGCCGCCCGGACTTCCCCTCGGCCTGCCCGCCGGAGTGACGGCCTGGAGCCCGTCGGCCGGGTACCCACCGTTGGGGAGCGTGACGAAATTAGGAGACGGTCACCAGGGTGCCGATGGGCGTGAGCGGGTACACCACGGCGGCATTGGCCGGCGGCATCTCGACGCAGCCGTCACTCTGCGGGAAGCCGTAGCTTCCCCGCACGAATCCGTGCAGGGCGTCGCCACCGTTGAAGTAGCTGACCCACGGGATGCCCGGATCGGAGTACTTGGATCCGTCCGGGTTGGTACCCGTCATGGTCGTCACCGTGTAGCGCACGTAGACGGCAAAGGTCCCCGACGCCGTGGGGGCTGCTGGGACGCCGGTGTTGGCCCTGGTCGAGTACACCTCGGCCCCGTTGCTGTAGACGGTGGTGGTCTCGGGCAGGGCCTTGGACACAAAGACGTAGTTGTACGGGTTGGGGTCGACGGTACCGGCCGATACGTCGGCCAGCAGCTGCTCCCACACGGCCGGTCCGGCCAGACCGTCGGTCTTCAATCCGTGCTGGGACTCGAAGGCCATCACTGCCCCACGGGTGATCTCGTTGGCGGTGCCCGCCGTCCACAGGCTCTCCAGGGACGCCGGCTCCGTCCACCGCCAGGCGAAGGTGCCCTCCTGTGCCTGGGCCGCCTCCTGTGGGGCGGTCAACGATCCGGCCGGGGTGAAGCTGACCGGAAGGTAGCCGAGCTGGGCCAGCAATTGCTGGAGTCGGAGCGTGCTGCCGGGGGCCACGGTGAACTGCACGGTCGACGGCTGTCCCAGTCTCTTACCGGTCGTGCTCTCCACGCCGGTCGGACCGGCGGGAACCGAGACCGTCTCGGTGGAGGAGGGAACCAGCGGGGCCGAGGCCACGAAGGCATAGGTGGTGGGTGTCACCACCTGCCATGAACCCGCAACCGGCGGCGTCAGTGTCGGTGCGGGCGAGCGGGGGCTGAGCGGAACCGAGAACTGCACCGAGATGGTGGCATCACTGGGCAGCCCGGTGGTCCCGTCCGCCGGGTTCACCGAGACGATGCTCAGTGGTCCCGTGGCGGGGGGATTGATCGGAGCCGACGTCGGTGAGGCGGCGGCCCGATCGGCGTTCGAATGCACGATCACTGCGGCCCCGCTCACCCCCACGACAGCCAAGGCCAACAGGACGATGGCGAGGACCCAGCCCTTCCGTCCCCGAGGGGAGCGAGCCTGTCGAGACGAACTCGAGTGTGCGTAGGTGTTCGACATGGCAGTCCCGGTTCAATCTACCAGGCCACATGCAGTTTGGTGCACCGTCTGCCATCACATCCGGTCGGAAGGTGGTGGGAGCGTAGGGGTCAATCGCCGGAGTGCTCGGCGACCCGCTCGACGATGGAGCGCTCGAGCGCGGCGATCTGGTGGGGGTCGGTCAGCTTCCGGCCGTCGTGCCCCCGCACGTAGAAGGCGTCCACGACCGCGGACCCGAAGGTCGAGACCTTGGCCGAGGTCACGTCGAGCCGGCACTCGACGAGCGCCCTCGTGATTCGGTGGAGCTGGCCCTCCACGTCTTCGGCCCGGACTTCGACCACGGTGGCGGTGTCGGAGGCGTGGTTGTCCACAGTCACCTGCGTCGACACCAGGTTCGGGCTGGTCGCCCGCTTCTCGTTCCGATAGGTGTGGGCCCGCTCGGCCAGTTGCCTGTCGACGGCGAGCGTGCCGTCCACGATGGCGGCCAGGTCGTCGGCGAGGCGTGCCGCCGCCGGCCACCGGCCACGGGAGGGTTCCACGGTGAAGACCTCGACTGCCACTCCGTCCTCCCCGGAGACCACCGCGGATCGGACGTTGAGCCCGTGGAGGGCGAGCATCCCGGTGACCTCCGCCAAGAGGCCCGATCGGTCGGGCGCCACGACGGTCACGATGGGGTCGTCGATGGAGAGCGCCGGCGCCCCCTGGACCCGGACGGTCTCCATGATCTCCCGGAGCTCATCGGTGACCCAGGGGGTGGGAGGGGCAACCGGCTCGCCGGCCAGGAGACGGCTGGTCCGCTCGACCAGGTCGGCGACGAGCCCCGCCTTCCACGAACCCCATGCCGACGGTCCGGTGGCCAGGCTGTCCGCCTCGACCATCGCGGCGAGCAGCTCGAGGGTGGAGCGGTCTCCCACCTCCTTGGCCATCCGTTCCGCCGTGGCCGGATCGTTGAGGTCGCGACGGGTCGCGGAATCCGGCAGCAGAAGGTGCAGCCGGACCAGATTGACAATCGCGTCGACGTCCTCGGGCGTCAGCCCGAGGCGGGTGGCGATGCCTGCCGCGACCTCCATTCCCACTTCGGTGTGGTCGCCGGGGAACCCCTTGCCGATGTCGTGGAGCAGGGTGCCCAGCAACAGCAGGTCGACACGGTTGACCCGGTGCGCCAGGGTGGCGGCATTGGCGGACGCCTCGAGGAGGTGCCGGTCGACGGTGAACCGGTGGTAGGGGTTTCGTTGGGGCTTGTTTCGAACCGTCGCCCATTCGGGGATGTACCGCTCGAGCAGGTGGCGCTGGTCCAGGGCTTCGAGGGCGGTGATGGACGCGGGTCCGGTGGCGAGTACCCGGATCAGCGTGGCCCGGAGGTCGTCCGGCCAGGGCACGGGCGGGGAGGGCGCCGTGCGCCCGAGCAGGTTGAGCGCGTCCCGCGAGATGGGCAGGTTCTTCTCGGCGGCCACCGCCGCCAGGCGGAGCGAGAGCGAAGGGTCCCCGCTGACGTCGGCGGTGGCGGTGAGGACGACCTCTTCGTCGGCGACGCCGATGCCGGGGTCGTTTGGCAGCGGGGTGAGGGGAATGGTGGCCGCTTGGCTGCCGCGCCCCCGACCGCGGCTGGCCCGGGCCCGCGACCATGCCCCCCGACGGCGCCAGGCGTCGTCGCCCTCCCAGGCCACGGTGCGTCCCGCCGTGGCCACGTCCAACATCAGCGAATCGGCGTCCGGCTCTCCGAGTGCCTTGGCCACCTCGTCCTGTTCCTGGAGGAGCAACTTGTTCAGATCCCGGCCTGCCCGCCGGTGCAGCTCGACCCGGATCGTGGTGAGGACCGCCCGGGCCTCGTCTATGGCCATCGTGTCGACGTAGTCGGCCAGGACGGGCACGGCTTGCATCAGGGCGGTGAGGGCGGCGATGTCCCGCAGCCCCCCGTGGGACTCCTTCAGGTCCGGTTCGAGCAGGAAGCCGACATCCCCCGAGGCGCGGTGCCGTTCGGCGACCAGGTCGGACAGCACCCCGAGCCACGGTGGCTTCTGCTTCACCCAGCGGTCGCGGGCGCCCTCGAGGACCGGCTCGGCCACCTTCGGATCGCCGCAGATCACCCGTGCATCGAGCAGTCCGAGCGCCACCCGGAGGTCCTCGGCGGCCATGTCCAGTGCTTCGTTCGGTCGCCTGACGCTGTGGTCGAGGGAGATCCCCTCGTCCCACACCGGGTACCAGATCCGGTCGGCGGTGGCCGAGATGTCACGTCGGCCGCGGTGGAGGAGGACGACGTCGAGGTCACTGAACGGGCAGAGCTCGCCTCGCCCGTAGCCACCTACCGCCAGGAGGGCCATCCCCTTGGCGTCCCCCGCTGCGGCCTCATCGAAGAGGCCGGTCAGCCACTCGTCGGCGGCCTCGGCATAGGCCCGACAGAACGCGTCCCCGCGCAGGTCGGTCCGTTCGACGAGCGTCTGCCTTCGGGCTCGCAGGGACACGAGCG
The DNA here is from genome assembly GCA_003138855.1 of Acidimicrobiaceae bacterium. Classification (GTDB taxonomy): domain Bacteria; phylum Actinomycetota; class Acidimicrobiia; order Acidimicrobiales; family RAAP-2; genus Bog-756. The sequence goes on from PLHF01000073.1 coordinate 13,721, forward strand.
GACCGTACCACCGGCCCGCAGGGTTCACGACCTGGCCGATGGCAGGACGCAGTCGTGTTCCGGGGGCGAACCTGGTGGTGCCACGTGGTCGGTTAGCCTGGTGGCATGGCCGACGAGGAACGCTCCGGGCTCAGTCTGTTCGACGGGGTGCTGATCGTCGGCGGCGGGCTCATCGCCGTCTGGGTGGCCTTCTCGCTCCTCGGCTTCGTCGCCGGCGTGGTGTGGTTCGTGATCAAGGTGGCGGTGGTCGTCGGCCTGGTCGCCCTGGTGGCCCGCCTGTTGTTCCGCCGCAGCCCCTGATCGCGGGCGGGGTCGACGCCTACTCAGCGGACCATGGATTCGAACAGTTCGACGTGCTCGGCCACCATGCGGTTCGTCGAGAAGTAGCCCTCGACCGCCAAGCGGCAGTCGCTCCGCTTGAGCTCGCCCAGCCTGCCGATGGCCTCGACCATGGCGGCGTCGTCCTCGCACAGAAAACCGGTCCGGCCGTCGTCGACCACCTCGGGGGCGGCGCCCTCCGGAAATGCCAGCACCGGCGTGCCACAGGCCATGGCCTCGATCATGACCATCCCGAACGGCTCGTTCCACCGGATGGGGAAGAGCAGGGCGGAGGCTCCGGCCAACAGCTCGAGCTTCCGTTCGTGGGAGACCTCGCCGAGGTACTGGGCCTCGGGACCGAGGAGGGGCTCCACGTCCTCGGCGAAGTAGCGCATCTCCCACGGCTCGCGCATCTTGGCGGCCATGAGGATTCTGATGCCGGCGGCGCGAGCGATCTGGACGGCACGATGGGCACCCTTGTCGTGGGCCATCCGTCCGAGGAAGAGCACGTAGGGCCCGTCCTCGTCCCCGCCACCATCGCCCACGGGGAACACCGAGGCATCCACTCCGTGGTGGATGACCCGGGCGATGGGGATCTCGGGGGCGGCCCGGCGTTGGGCGTGGGAGATGGCGATCAGTGGGACCCGATCGGCGGTGGCCCGGTAGAGATCGGTCAGCTCCTCGTTGAAGGGGCCGTGGATGGTGGTGGCCACCGGGAGCCCTGGGAAGTGCTCGGAGTAGAACGGGCCCATGACGGTGTGGTCGTGGACGACGTCGCAGGTCTTCACCGCCTCGTAGGCGTGGATCACGTGGCGGATCTCGGGGACGGCCATGCCGATCCGCTCACCTTCGGCGGTGGGGAGCACCCACTGCCGGGGCACCGGGCAGGTGGAGTCTCCGGTTGTGTAGAGGAGCACCTCGTGGCCCGCGGCCTGCAGGCCACGGGCCAACTGATCCACCACCAACTCGATGCCGCCATAGAGCTGGGGGGGGATTGGGGCCCAGGGTGGGGCGATCATTCCGATCCGCATCCACAGATTCAAGCATCTCAACCGGGAGGGTAGGATCGCCGGGCGTCCTGGCGGCGTGGCCGAGTGGTTTAGGCAGGGGCCTGCAAAGCCCCGTACGGCGGTTCGATTCCGCCCGCCGCCTCCAGAATCATGCAGTTCGGGGCCCGGTTTCTCCTGACCCGCTCAACCCGCCCCACGTTCGCCGACACGGTGAGGTGGAGGGTTGCCATGCACGCCACCTCGGCCCGGTGGAGGCAGTCGCGGTACTCAGGCAGCTGCGGGGGGCGTAGCGAGGCGCTGTCGTGCTGCAGCAGTGTCCACGCCCAAGGCCGCAAAGAGTGCTGCGGCAGGGTCTGGCGGCTCGCATGCGAGGACGACGACGAGTACCTCCTGTGGAACGATGTGCTTCCCACGGCGCATCGGCTTGCCGGCCTCCTGCAGCGCGCTCTTCGCTGCGGGCGTCAACGCGAGACGATCCTTCAGGACCGCCTTCAAGTTGGGCCTCGGCGGTTGGTCCCGCCCCGGCAGCGGTGGGGCGTCGAGAGCAGGGGCGATGCCGATGGCGTGAAGTGCCTGTCGGTCGAGCAAGTCGAGCGCCTCACGGGCCGAGTCGAGCGTGACGCCAAGTGCGGACGCGATCTCCGGATCGTGGAGCAGGCCGAGCACCAGGTGCTCGGTGCCCACCCTGCGATTGCCTCGCCGGCGCGCCTCTTCCCGGGCAGCGATGTAGGTCGTCCAGGGGTGGTACGTCTCCGTTGTTCTCGGTCTGGTCGTCATCACAGATCCCTTCCGTACTTGAGGTGCACAGACTGTCGGGTGACGCCGAGCGCATCGCCGATCTGCTGCCAGGTCCACCCCTGCGCTCGGGCGGCGGCCACCTTGGAGGCCTCTACCCGCTCGGCCAGTCGGTGCAACGCCAAGGCCGCACGGAGCCCCAGAGCCGGGTCATCGGAGTCGACGGCATTACCGATGTCCTGGGCGTCCATGCTGTCAGTATACCTTGACAGCTTGGACGTCACGCAGGATTGACAGCCGCGCCCCAGGGAGCCCGGCCACGACGCGGGAAGCCCGGGCCGGCACGACCGGCGAGCGTCCCCCTCGGCTGACGACCCGACCAGCGCCTATTCTGCCTGGGTGTCCCGAACGAAGCGGCCGGACAACCGGTACGAGCTCGCCACGTGCGCGTGGAAGGGGCACGTCCTGGTGGGTGCCGATGCGGCGGAGGTGACCCCCGATGACGCCATCTTGGTCCGCGACAGTGACGGAGTGCGGTGGTGCCGGTGTCTGAGGTGCGATGCCTGGTTGCCGATGGCCGTTCCCGAGGAGGCCGCCGAGGAGCGGGTGACGCCGCGTGAGCAGATCGAGCTGCCGGCCCGGGGCCCCGTCCTGCGCGACCGGTACGTCCTGCGACTGATCGCGCTGGACCGGGCTGTCCATGTGGTGGTGCTGTCGGTGCTGGCCCTGGTCCTGTTCACCTTCGCCCGGCACGATGCCGCCCTCCATCGGGACTACAACACCATCATGAACGACCTGTCCGGTGGCGACCCCGGTGCCGTCCAGATTCGGGGGATCCTGGGCTACCTGCGCAAGGCGTTCGATTACAGCCCCCGCCGCCTGATCACCCTGGGCCTGGTGGTCACGGCCTATGCGGCGCTGGAGGCGACGGAGATGGTCGGCCTGTGGTTCAACAAGCGGTGGGCCGAGTACCTGACCCTGGTCGCCACTGCCGCACTGGTGCCGCTCGAGATCTACGAGATCTCCTTGAAGGTCAGTGTGTTCAAGGTTGTGACCCTGGCCATCAATGTGGCCATCGTCGTCTACCTCCTTTACGCCAAGCGGCTGTTCGGCCTTCGGGGCGGGCACGAGGCCGAGCAGGAGCGGCGTCGCGCCCTGGGTGGTTGGGAGGCAGTAGAACGCGCCACCCCTCCCGCCCCGACGATGGCGCAGTATTAGGCGGCGTGCGAAGCAGGCGGTGCAGTGCTCCGGGAGCTCGTGGACCGGGTGGTATCGTCGTCCCTCACGGGCCGTTGGCGCAGTTGGTAGCGCACTTGCATGACACGCAAGGGGTCGTGGGTTCAAGTCCCGCACGGCCCACCGTGTGATGTCGCGAGACATCGC
>PLHF01000102.1 GCA_003138855.1 Acidimicrobiaceae bacterium
ATCACCTGTATAACACCGGGTATGGGCGCAGACGACCTTCCCCTGGGGGTCGGGCTCGCCTCCCGTTCACCGGCGCGGCTGCCGACGCCCGGAATAGGGAGTAGGGGGGTAGGTCCGCTTGCTCCGCTTCTCCGCAGGAAGCTCCGACGGGGGACAGGGATGGCCGAGTTGTAGAGCCAAGGGGGGACACCCCCCGATTGCCTAAGTCTTCGTGGTGTGAACTCTCACCAAGTGTCATCGACGTTTCGCAGCAAGTGTCATCCGATTTCTCACCGAGTGACACGCGATCTCGCGCCGGTGACATCCGGGCACGTTCGCCGATGCCGAGCAGTTCACCTGAGGCCCGGCCCAACTCCATGAACCTCATGATCCTTGGCCACCCATGACTCGAAGAGGCGCGTTCATACCGCGCGATTTCATCGAGGTCCCCGAGTACTTCGGCCAGCAGGATGACGTCCAGTGGCATCTGGCTACAGGCTTGAATAGAGCGATCATCCTTGCCCGGTCGAGGCAGCAGCACGAGCTGGCCTATGCCATGCGCCTGCTGCAGGAGCGCCACTCCAACTCCAATCACAGCGTCGCTGACGCGATCGGGACGAAAGAGTCGACTCTCGGGCGCAAGCTCCGCGGTTTGGTCCCTGCCACAGAGAACGATCTCATCTTGTGGGCGTGGACCACCGGGGAGCGACGTCGCGGCTTCCGCCCGAACGACCTGACCGATGAGCCGATCGCTGTGCCCCTCTTCCCGATGAATCGTCGGCGGGACTGCTGGTCGGGCACCTTTCGGCGTTGGGAGGCATCCCGAAGTGTTTTGGCAGGCAGAAGGGCGGATTCTGCAAAGTGCGATTCTGGGGTAACACCAAGTGTCTTACAAGGCTCTGGCCTGCATGTTCGCGATTCGCTCTCACGGAGCCGCTGCGAATTCCGTGAGGAAATGGGCCACGATTGGGCCACAGGAGCCGGCCCTCAGCCGGTCCTCATGTCGGCGCGACAGCAAGCGAGAGCCGGTGGTCAGTCCCAGTTGGTGAGCCACTCTTCGGCATTCGAATGTGGTCACCGCGTACGACGGGCGCGGGGCGTGTGATTAAGGGCATCCTGGCGCCGTGAGGCGTCCTGACCTGTCCGGCTGGTGCGCGTGCGCCTAGCGCGAAGCCCGCCCATTGCTCTTCGACTCGGCTTGCTCGAGCCCGGTCGGCGTGCCCCGGGGTGGCACCGACCCAGCCGCTACAGCCAGAAGAAGTCAGTGAACAGATTCCCCAGGGCGTAGACATTGTTGGTGAGCACCTTGCCCGCGGCGTAGGAGGCCGCCGTACCGCTCAGCCCTCCGCCGGAGCTGGTCGAGTTGGCCCCGGTGCTCACCTCCGAGATCGTGTCCGACGGGTCTACTTTCCAGGCCGCGCCCACTCCCCAACGCACCATGAGCAGGTAGGGGTTGCCCAGCCCGACCACGAAGGGACCGAAGTAGGGTTGCCCGGTCGAGGGCTCCATGGTCCCCGTGCTCGTTCCCGAGGACCACATCGCACTCGACTGGCCCGGCGCGTACATGACGAAGTTGCCGTCGTCCTGCATGACCACGTAACAGCCGTAGTAGGGGTTGGACGAGTCGGTTCCCGCCGTCGGCGCGTCCCCTTTATCGGTGCCCGAGGACCAGATCGCGTCGTCCGATCCGGAGCCGCTCTGTTCGTAGAGCACGAGATTGCAGTCCTTTTGCATGACCAGGTACATGCTCGCCTGGGTGGTCGAGCTGGAGAACCCAAGGAACTGGCCGGCCTGCAAGGTGTCGTCGGTGCACAGCGCCGTCCCCCGGAAGTCGTTGGTCCCCGATTCCCATAGGGCAGCACCCGACGACGAGTACACGACCAGGTTGCCATCGTTCTGCATCTCGACGTAGGCCCCGGGGTTCGCCTCCGTACCTGCCGCCCACAGGGCGGAAGCGGCCTGGCCCTGGGGGTAGAGCACCAGGTTCCCGTCGGTCTGCATGGCCAGGTAGGCGTTGGGGGTTGGGCTGGCGGGCACGTACCCGGTGGGCGGAGCGATCCCATCGTTATATCCGAGGCTGTCGAGAGACTGGGTTGGGGCGGGTGCGTAATTTGTGTCGTACTGCGTCCACGAGAACGACAGCGTTTGGGGGTCGTAGGTGGTTTTCTTGCCAGTTGTGTACTGACCGGTATCGACCACAGCGGGCAGGGACCACAGCGGGCAGTCATAGGAACTGCTCGTTGTCGATCCGTTCTCGAAGAGAACGAGATACCCCGACGCGCTCATGGCGAGCGAGTACTCGCCATTCTGTGACTTCAGGTACTGCCCGGGCTGGAGGAGCTCGCCTGGCTGGAGCTCGTAGCCGCGCAGGTCTTCGGTCTTGGTGGACCACACCGCGTACGGTGAGCCGCCCGACACGCTGGCGTACTCGACGAGGTTGCCGTCATTCTGCAACGTGAGAGTCGGACTGGGGGTGCCACTGGCGGTTGGTCCCCAGAGGGACTGCGAGTTGCCGGCGCTCATGACGATGAGCGTGCCGTCGGTCTGAATCCGGAAGAACGCGCCGGGATTGCCGGCCGTTCCGGTATCCCAGATCGGGTCGGCCTGGCTCTCGTAGTAGAGGACCAGGTTGCCATCGGTCTGCATGATGAGCTCGTACTCCTGGTTGGGAGACACGAGGAACTGCCCTGGCTGGAGGAGGCAGCCGCCCCACCCCCCGGCATTCGGGCAACCCGTCGGGGTCAGGGTCGACCCCAGGTTGTCCGGCGACGTCGCTGCGGTCGCGCCGGTGGGCGGCACGACGACCGTGAGAGCGCCGAGCACGCCGAGCACGAGCACTGGAGCGAGCACGACTCGGAGCCGCTTGAGTAGGTCGGTCATCTCGAATCACCCTTTCTCAACCAGGTGAACGCCACCTGGGATACGTCCGAGCGTGCGCAGGGGTCGGCTGCCCGACCAGCCGGATGCTGATTGCTCGTGCTCGGTCCCAACGGAGACGGTCGGCTCGCCTCCTGGGGATCATCGACCGGTCGTATCGGCTTCATCACGACGATTCCGTCCTCATAGGAACGGCACCAATACCATCAGCAAGAAGCCCTCGATCTCCTGAGTGAGATCTTGGGCCTCCCCCTGAGTGCCCCCGCTCTTGATGTATTGGGTGGTGTAGATGCCGGCGCCGACATTGACGGGGTTGGTCCCGACCTGGAAGCCGGCGGCGTTGTCGATGCCGATGCCTGGGCTGGTATCGCTGTTTGGCACGTCTGCGCCCACGTAGGCCAGGAACGGCCCGAAGCTCTTGGGGAGGACCTGCATCACGGGACCGACGTGCCAAGTCAAAGATGACCAGAACTCGTTTGCCGCTACCCCGTCGAACCATGCATCCTTGGTGTAGCCGAGACTGCTCACATTTGGTGCGAAAAGGTCGATGTTGCCGTTCGGTTCCATCTCGGCGTAGCAGTTGTTGTAGAGCCCAGGCACGTAGTATCCCGAGGCCTGTGGGTTCGACGTCTGAAGCCCGTACAGGGTCGAATAGTCGCCCTCATCGTCGAACAGCCCCGCGTTGTTGATGTCGGTGTTGGTGCTCCAGAGCGCGGTCCCCGAGGAGTTGTAGAGAACCAGGTTGCAGTCGCTCTGCATGGTCAGGTAGCCGCCGCTGGTCCAGTTGGTGATGCGTTGGCCGATCTGGAGCTCTTCGCCGGTGCAGAGCGCCCAACCCCGGTTTCCGCCGTTTGTCGGGGTGCCGGATTCCCACAGGGCGGTGCCCGCGGCCGAGTAGACGACCAGGTTCCCGTCGGTCTGCAGCTGGGTGTAGGCGCCGGGATTTCCCACCGTGCCGGCGGCCCACAGGGCGCTTGGGTTGGTCTGTGTTGGGTACAGCACCAGGTTCCCGTCGGTCTGCTGGGCGAGGAAAGCGTTCGGGGTCAGTGAGACGTTGGACGGTGACCCTGCGGCTGTGTTGGTCACCGGGTTGGCGCTGTCGTAGGCGTAAGTGAGGGGGTTCGTCCCCGATGGCGATGGTTCGGCCCACATCGGGCACTGGTAGCTACCGGTGCCCTGGCTCGTCTGGTAGAGAACGAGGGCGCCCCCGGTGCCCATAGTGAGCCCGTAGGCCCCGTTCTGGGATTCGAGGTACTGGCCCGGCTCGAGCAGGCTGCCGCCCGTCATCTCGTATCCCCGGAGGTTCTCGGTGCCGGTGTTCCACGCGGCATAGGGAGCCGCCGACGTGGCATCCGACTGCTGCCCCAGGCTGTTGCCGTACACCACGGCGTTGCCGTCGGTCTGCATCACCAGCGTGGCGTTGGGGGCGCCGTTACTGGCCGAGTTCCACAGGGCGCTGCCTCCGCCGCCCGGGTAGACGACCAGGTTGCCATCTGTCTGCATGATGGCGTAGGCACCCGGGTTCCCCTCGGTGTCCGAGTTCCACAGCGGATCGGACTGGCTCTCGTAGTAGAGGACCAGGTTGCCGTCGGTCTGCATGATCAGCTCGTAGTCCCTGTCAGGTGAGAGGAGACACCCACCGGTGGCCAGCTCCTGGCCGGAGGTCACGGTGTTCGGTGACGAACTGTTGCACGTCGAGAGCGGAGCCGGGGCTGCGGCATTGGCCACCCCGGCGGGCACCAAGGCCGTGCCCACCACCACGATGGGCAGCAGTAGCAGGCCGGCAGCGCACCGGACCACGTCGTGCCGCGGGGGCGGGCGACGAGTCAAGGCGGTCGGTCGGTTCGGTCTCACATCGAGCCCAGGACCTTCGCGGTGTCCGCCGACGGGCTTACCTTGTACGCGCCGGTGCATCCGAAGACCAACCTGAACGCAGCGCTCACCGTCGGAACCACGACACTGGCCCGGACCCAAGGCTCGCCGACCCGCACCCCGGCTCGGGCATGCGCTCCTCGTCTTCCGTTCGGACGGGACATGCCCCTCCTCTTTGGTGACCTTGATGGCGCCTACGAAATGGCGCCTACGAAAGGCATCGGACCCAGACGGCCAAACCTTGAGCTCCTGGTCACGCAGCACCGAGCCGCCGGATCAGCGATGCCCTCATGTCATCACTTCTGACGGGGACTCGACCGACAGAAAAGGGCCAGAAGTCCCAAGGGATAATATGCAATCCGTGCTCGGCCTGGTCGGGCCCGACGTCCAGAACGGCAATCTACGCGATCTCCCTCGATCCTTACGGAATGCACGACTGGCTCAGATGCCGGTGCCCGATGGATGGGGGTCGGCGATGGAGGGCAGCACGCGCCGAATCCATCTCAGCGACTTGGATTGTTGGGCTTGCGGTTCGAGCGAGTTGCGTCCCACTGCCCACTTCTCTGCGTCACCGAGGCTTGAATCAAAGCGGGGTCCGCCGGTCAAAGACTTAACCAGGGTTCCCAGTCCGTAGACCCCCGCACCTCCGTTGCCTGAAGATCGCGGCGTTCACGTCGTCGATCGAGGGTGTGGCAGCGACTCATCAGCCCTCAGCCACGCGGCCAAGTCCTCATCGAGGATTCGAACGCACCGGCCAATGCGACGGGCGCGAAGGTTGCCCATCTTGATCTCGTTGCGCAGGGTTCCCGCTGATACTGCGACCTGTGCGGCAGCTTCGGGCACAGTGAGAACTCCTGGAAGACGGACCACGCTCATGACTGCTGACCTAATTCACCTACTAGTTCAATCCACCGATGGCCGGTGTCGCGGTCCTCGTTGATCGACATCTTCCACCTCTCAGGCTGATCCAGTACGTCGCGTGATGTCCGTAGCGCCAGGTGCATGTTTCGCAACAGAGATCAATGGAAATCTGCGCGGTTTCATTGTCCAGACCGCCGGCACCCCCAACGTCACCTTCAATTGGGCCGGCTGGCGTTGCACGCCGATCCGGCCGTCACTCTGATGGCATCGGTCGTCACCTTCCGCGCGAACGACGTCACCCTGACCTGACCGACCGGCCTTCGGACGTCACCCCTGGGCGTCACCCTCCCTGGTAGACGGGATCTTCGCCGGGAGGCCGGCCAGACCGTGACGATCTCATCTTCGATGGAGTTGATGACGGCGTCCGGCACGGCCCGCCCGGCATCAAGGGTCGCTGCGGGGCCGCCGCCGCGGTGACGGTCGGCTTCGCCGTCACCTCCACCAGCTCGGCTCGATCACCGGTCTACACACCTCGCTCGGCCCGAGGTCGTCCCTTGACACCCGGGACCGTGGCCTTGGAGTCTGGGCTTCCATCGGAGCAAGGACGGGCCTTGCCCCGCAGTGGAACCGGGCCGATCGTGACTGCGCTTTGGCGACCTACCACCACGGCGGTTCGGGGACAATGGAGCGTCATCTGCGCCTGGCCGTTGGCGTGCTGGTCGCTCAGCTCGGCGCGTCGGTCGTGGTGACGCGATCGGTGCAACGTGCAGCCACGTCCGGGGTTGCCCTCTCTCGCCGCGCACTCGCTCAGCTCTCGTCGGCTCTGGAAACGATCGAGGCGCCCAGGCGGGCGTCGAGCCCGCCATGACCGCCTGCAAGGCACCTACAGATCGGCGCCACGAACCCTGGTCGATCAATTCCACATTATGTAGGGCACTGG
>PLHF01000001.1 GCA_003138855.1 Acidimicrobiaceae bacterium
CTTCAACTTCACCACCGGTGACGCCGCCGGCCAGAACATGGTGACGAAGGCGGTGCACGAGGCGTGCTGGTGGATCATCGACCAGCACCCTGACGGGCTCGAGGACTTCGTCCTTGCATCCTTGGCTCTCCGCCCGATTCTCTTTCTGTGGGACTTGAGGACGGACACGGTCGCAGGATCGAGCGTCGGACGGTCACCGTGGAATTGGCGATGTCGAGGTCCGGCCAGCGGAGGCCACACAGCTCGCCGCGACGACACGCCGTGGTGGCGGCCACGAAGAGCATCGAGGCCATGTCGGGACCGACCTTCTCTTCAGTGGCGATGAGGCGGCTGATGTCGTCCGCATCCGGCGGGCCCACTTCTGGAGGCATGCCGCCCGGGCGAGTAGCGCGGTCCGCCGGGGATCGGTCGATCCGATCCCACTTGACCGCCTGGCGCAGGACAGTGGACAGCGCGGCATGGCAGTGGCAAACGTAGACGGGGGAGAGGCCGGCACCGAGCAAGGACAGGTACAGGTCATCGAGGTGAACCGGAGTCAACTGCCGAAGCGTGACCCTCCCGAGGGCTGGTTCGAGTCGGGCTCGGGTTATGGACCGGTAGCCGTCGATGGTCTTCGGAGTGCGCCCACGAGCCTCCAGGTGATCGATCCGGCGGCCCAGCAGCTCCTTGACCGTCTTGTTGCCTCCGGCGTGACTGCCTTCTGGCGCGTTGGTCATCAGCTTCGCCAGCGCCTTGGACGCCTGGCGCTCGGTCCCTTTGAAGGTTCTGCTGATCTGCCGGTGCTTGCCAGTGGGCGGATCTCGTCCCACCCGGACGCGCGGCTCCCACACGCCGGATTGGCCCTCGCGCATCGTTCCTGCCATGGCAAATGCGTATCCGCTGAATGANNGGGATTCTTGAGGGATAGTCCCCGGTTGGGCCTCGAGGGCCGCAACCGGAACACCACCTCTGAGCTGGCGGAGGGAGTGGGATTCGAACCCACGGTGCCTTGCGACACAACGGTTTTCGAGACCGTCCGATTCGTCCGCTCTCGCATCCCTCCGTACCTGGTCAGAGGCCAGTTATGACGGCTAGCCCTGACCGGGCATTGCGTTCGTCCTGATCCCTGTCCTAATCTGCCTGGAGGGCAGATCGGAAGGGAGCAGCATGAGCACCCGGCAATCATACGGCAGTGGATCTATATCCAAACGCGCTCCCGACATCTGGCGCCTGCGTGTCATGGTCGATGGCAAGCAGGTACAACGGACATTCCGGGGCACCGAGGCGGCGGCACGCAAGGCACTCCGCAAGTTGGAATTCCAGGCGCCAGAGCCGGCGACGCCCGATCCTCGTGTGCGGACGGTGGGCGACTTGCTCACCGAATGGCTCGGGTTCCAGCGGACCCGCGGCCGCTCCCCCAAGACGGTCGCCGAATACGAGCGCAAGGTCAAGACGAGGATCCGCCCCAAGTTCGGCGACGTACCGCTAGCTGATCTCACGGCCCACGATCTCGACCGGGCCTATGCCGGGTGGCAGGCCGAGGGCCTGTCGGCGCTGTCGGTCCACCACCACCACGCCATCCTCTCGGCGGCACTGACGCAGGGGGTCAAGTGGGATTGGATTCCCGACTCGCCGGCACGGAAGGCGAGCCCACCGAGTCCGGCCAGCACTCGCAAGCTCGTGACGCCGAACCGGGAGCAGGTCGGTCAACTGATCTCGACCGCCGAAATGACCGATCCCATGATGGCTGCCGCCGTCGCCCTCGCGTGGATCACCGGCGGTCGCCGAGGGGAGTTGTGCGCCCTCCGGTGGTCCGATGTCGAGTTTGCGCTGATTCCCATTGACGATGCCGAGGCGCTACTCGAGGTCGCCACCATCCAGATCGAGCGGTCGCTGAGCGAGGTCGGCGAGAAGGTCATCGAGAAGGGAACCAAAACGGGACGTGGCCGGTACGTGAGCATCGATGGTCGATCAGCGGCCCTCCTGCGCCGGCACCAGGGATGGCAGACGGCCCTGTCCGCCGAGGCCCAATCGCCACTGGTCGAAGACCCCTACCTCCTGTCCGACAACGCGAACGCCGGCCGGCCGGTTCGGCCGTCCATCATCACGGACCGATTTACGAAGTTGCGAAAGGCAGCGAAGGTGGAGGGCGTCCGATTCCACGACATCCGCCACGCGTTTGGGAGCGAGCAGATCGCAGCCGGAACCCCCGTTACCACCGTGTCGGCGCTAATGGGCCACGCCAGTACGAAGATGACCCTCGACCGGTACTCACACGCCCTGCCGGCCGGCGCGGCGAAGGCGGCCGTTGTGATGGGATCTCTTCTGCCGGGCTAGGCCGGCCCGAGGTACACCGAACGGCTCTTACCGGCTTTGGGGAGGAGCGGAGCGAGACCGAGTGGCGGCCGCCCTCCTTGGCGAGACATTTGGCTCAAGATCTGCTGGACCAGACGTAAGTTCAGTCGGGCAGTGAATCGAAGGAGCTCAAGGGCTCTGATCGCCGCCGTGGAGATACCTCTCGAGTCGTGGCACCGAGACGCGCCACCGTCTCCCGATCTGGATTGCCGGGCTGAACTCTCCCCTGCGACAAAGGCGGTACACGGTCTCGGCATGAAGCCCGAGGCGGCGGGCCGCTTCTGGAATCGAGATGAGATCGCCAGAGGTGGGCTCGGAGTTTGTTTCTCTGACTAGGGTCACTTCGTCCTGTCCCGGCCAGCACGCGGATTGCCCAGGCTCGATAGTGAGCACTTCTCGCTCGTGACGTGCATTGTCAACCTCCTTCTCCTTCTCCTACGGGATCTGCTCACCGGTCACCAAACGACGCAAAGCCTCGAGCTCCTTCTGCAGCCGACGAACCTCACTCCGGTTTGGTCGACCTTTGGGCTGTTCGGAGCGTTCCTCGAACCGGGCGAACCATTGGGCGCAGTTTCGAGCGTCATACGAACCATACGGATCTGCTCGGCTCGAGCCTCTGGGCTGACGACCTCCCCGGTTACGGTCCCACCGTCGGTTGGCAGATCCAGCTCCGTTCACGACGCTTGACCTTTGGTGCTCGTGCCTCGCTGAACTATGACTCGCACTCGACTAAGCACCTGATCGGTCCGAACCGGACGAGGTCGCCGGCCGGCTAACCCGGGGTTCTGCAACAGTCCATCGCGGTCAACGCCGGCGGCCATTTCCGAGACATTCTCTAGGAGTCGAGCAATCTTCACGGGCGATGCCACCAGTGGCAGCTCAAGACCACCTTCCGTGACGAGGACCACCTGAACGTCGGGTGAAGTCTGAACGCATTCATCCCGGCCGCCGGTTCCTCGGACCAATCGAAGGGGGTCCTCACGAGCTTGTTTGACTGGCCTCGGTGTTCCTCGCCCTGCCTTTGGGCAAGTCGAATTGTCCGGTCTTCCGTCTCCAGCTGACGATGTTCTGGGCATCGTGTCTCCCACGGTCATTCGCCGGGGCCTCGTGCTCCGGCAACCCCCATGATCCGGGTGGCCGTCACCCGCAACGTCACCCGCTAGGGACACCTTCGTAACTACCGAAGGGCCGAACGTCACCCTCGCTCCGCAGGAACGTCACCCTGATCGAAACGCCGACATCGGCATACGCGTCAAAGGCGTCGGTCGAACTCGCCATTTCGCCTCTCCACGCTCGGTGAGAGCGCGACCACGGACCGTATGCGGTATACGGTATGTTGCATACGGTACGTGTACCCATTACGATGACCGATGTGTTGCTGACGAGGGCAGAAGTTGGCGAAGACAGGTCGAGTCGGACAAAGGGGAACGCTGGTGGTTCAACAAGCGCGTGGCACCTCGAGCCCGAAAGGCGCCGAGGAACCGGAGTCCGACGGTCAGTCGTGGGAGGCCCGGCACGTCCGTGCCACCTACTGGCTCGATCGAGTGCTCCGGGAGGAAGTTCGATCGGAGGCCGAGCGTCGAGGATGGAGTGCCTCCCAGTTCGTCAGCTGGGCACTCCGGCGGGCGCTGGAAAAGGGCCACTGAATCTCGGAAACCCGACCGGCGCCAACGAGCCGGCGCCGGCTCTCCGTACTCAGCAACGTCACCCTCACCGGGAACCGATGGCGTCGAGTGTCTCCGGTGGACCCCGGAAGGGTGGCCGTGTGTGGGTCCAGCTCAGGCCCCTGACCAGGGAGGGTGACGTTCAGGGTGACGTTGGACGCTCATGCTGCGTTCGGATGCGTATCCCCGACTGCGTGACGTGCAGAGCTCTGTCGGCTGCGGGAACTGCGTCCTAGGACGAGAGGAGGGGTGAACCGGATGGGTAGCCATGGACAGGAGGGCAGGGTTCGGAACTGGACCGTCGGGTGTGCGTTGGGCATGGCGGCCATGGGACTGACCGCCTGCGGGTCGGGATCTTCGTCACCGACCTCAACGGTGCGTCCGAGTCCCACGACATCTGCCGCCGGCCCGACAACCACGACCACCGGTGGATCCACCACGGGGGACCAGGCGGCCGTCCTCAATGCCTGGCAGTCGGCCCAGCAGACCCTCTACGGCTACCTGCAGGCGCCGTGGCAGCAGGACCGGGCCAATCTCGTGGCTGGCCAGACGGCGTCCACGCTGTGGCCGGATCTGACCAGCTACTTCGTCGATCCGGCCCTGAAGTCCGAGCAGACGTTCCTCGTCGGCGTGAAGATGGGTCAGCTCAACGGCCCGACATCCTTCGATCTCGGTACCCCGAAGGTGTCGGCCCTCACGCCGACAACGGCGACGGTAACCGGCTGCATCTTCGACACCGGTACAACCACCGCGGGCGGCAAGCCAGGCCCAGCCACGTTGGATGGCGGCGCTGGGGGTGGCGAGGGGTCGTGGATGCTTCAGTTGATCGGGGGCTCGTGGAAGATCGCCTCCTTCAAGACGTCGTCTGTTGCGAAGTGTCCGTGAGGAGGACATTGAAGGCAACCGCGGCGGTCGTCGTCCTCACCGCTCTGTGGATTTCCAATCCGACGACGGACGCGTTCGCGGGGGGAACCACTGGCACCTGCACGGATAACGGCAGCACCGTCAGCTGTGGCTCCGGGGTGTCCGGCACCACGGGAACGGGCTCGGGAGCCGGAGGTGGAGGCGCAACGGCCGGTGGCGGCGGTGCGATCACGGTCTCCGTACCGACGTGTCCGAACTACGTGCCCTATTCGTCCGAGTTCCCCGGCCAGGACGGCGGTCCTCCGCCAGCCGGTGCGACCCAACCCGGTGCCTGGTACTTCAACACCTGTGCCACTGGAGGTGGAGCCAGTCAGGCCACCGGCGTTGTGTGGTTGGCCACCGGTCAGGCGGCACCGACCGTCCCGCCGCCCGATCCTGCCGTCGCCGGTGCCCAGGCGGCCAGTGAGTTGCAGCTCCCGACCCCCACCCTGACCCTCAGCCCGTCGACCACGGGCTACGTGAACCTGGCCGAGTGGCTCTGGGTCACGTCCTCGATGTGGCATCCGCTGTCCACCACGGCCCAGGCCTGCAACGCAGGCGGATGCATTTCGGCCACTGCCAGGGCCACGCCTTCGTATGTCACCTGGGACACCGGGGATGGATCGACGGTCACCTGCAACGGTCCCGGAACTCCCTACGACCCTGCGCTCCCCGTCGCCGACCAGACGACCACCTGTACGCACACCTACACGACCACCTCGGCCGGCCAACCCTCCCCCGACGGCAACCCGAACGACGCGGCCTTCCCGATCACGGCCACCATCACCTGGACGATCGCCTGGGCGGGTCCCAACGGTTCGGCCGGCGCCCTGCCCAGCCTCACCACCCGGGGAGTGACTTCCCTCAAGGTGGCCCAGATCGAGTCCGTGAACAACTGAAGAACGGGAGTCTCCATGGCCATCACCACCGCCCCGACCCGATCAGCCTTCACGGCTCCGCCACCTACCGGCGAGAGCCGTGCCGGCGGTCTGCGGATCTCGTCCACCACTCACCAGCGCCGTCCGTGGCAGATCGGCCTCGGAGTCGCCCTGGTGCTGGTCTGCGCGGCTGTGGCAGGCGCGGTGTTCCAGTCGTCGGCCAAGAAAGTGTCGATCCTGGTGGCGGCCAAGAGCCTGCCCGCCGGAACCGTGCTCACGACCAGCGACCTCGCCGTCGCGTCGATTCCGGCCTCGGGCGACATCACGGCCATGGCGGCCACCGGATCCGCAGTGGTGGTCGGCCAGCAACTCGACACCCCCGTCTACCCCGGCCAGGTGCTGGTCAGACAGATGCTGGCCGCCACCCCGCAGCTCGCTTCGGGCGAACAGGTGGTGGGCGTCTTGTTGAAGGGTGACCAGATGCCCTCGGTGGCCCTGGTGGCTGGCGACGTCGTCCAGGTGGTCGCCGTTCCCCAGGTCGGCCAGGGATCGACCATCGGGGGAACCATCGGGAACACGCTGGTCCCCTCGGCCACCGTCTTCGCCGTGGGCCCCGCGCCGGGCAACCAGACCCAGTACGTGGCGTCGGTCTCCTTGGAGATCCCGGGCGCGGAGGCAGCCCAGGTCACCTCCTATGCGGCCGCAGATCAGATCGGCCTCTCCCTGGTCAGCGAGGGGACACCGTCGGGAGGTTCCCGATGACCCTCATCGCCCTCGCTTCCGTCAAGGGCTCGCCGGGGGTCACCACGGCGGCCACCGCCCTGGCCGCCAGCTGGCCGGAGGGTCGCCAGGTCCTCCTGGTCGAGGCCGATCCCTTCGGCGGCGACCTCGCTCCCCGCTACGCCATGGCCCCCACCGGAGGCCTCTCCTCCCTCTTCGCCGCAGCACGGCGGACCCTCGTCCCCGAGGACGTCTGGGACCACGTCGATCACCTACCCGGGGGTCTTCCGGTCCTGTTCGGTCTGGGAGGCATGCACCAGGCCGTCGCCAACGAGAAGGCCTGGCCGATCGTCGCCGGTGCGCTCAGTGCCCTCGACGCGGATGTGGTGATCGATGTGGGCCGCCTGCTGCCCAACCTCGCCGGCGGCGTGCGGGACGTGCTGGCCCGGGCCGATGCGTTGGTCGTGCTCTGTCAGTCGACGCTCGAGGCCATCGTCCATCTGCGGGAGGCGCTGCCCGGGCTGGCCGCCGAGTTGCGGGGGCTCAGCCTCCTCGTCGTGCCCGCGGGAGCTGCGCAGTTCTCGGCGGCCGACATCGGACGCACCCTGCAGGTCGAGGTGCTCCCGCCCATGCCCGAGGACCCGGGAGCGGCAGCTGCGTTGGCGAACCGGCGATCGGTGAAGAGGCTGGAACGGACCCGGTTGCTCCGGTGGGCGGACGACACCGTCCGGGCGCTCGGCATCGACGCGATCTCGCCGGTCGGGTCCCCGGTTGAGGGCAACTCGCCGGGGGTTCCCGAGGAGCAGGCCGGCGCGGACCCAATCGGTGCCTTCCTGCCAAATGATCCTGTCGACATCGACCAACCGGAGGGGGCACTCGATCGAACAGCCATGGAGGGCCAGCTGGCGGGGGCCGGCCCCGCGTCGATGGGGGAGGCGGGCCGATGAACGATTCCGACCGTCGAGAGCTCGAGCAATTCGCCGCCGAGCGCGTGGCCGACGGCATCGTCCGCTACGGGGCTGCCGGCATGAGCGAAGGCGAGCGCCGCTCGTTCGTCGAGAAGCTGGCACGGGAAGCCATCGACGAGGCGGCCCGGTCCATGGTGGAAGGGGCGGTCACCACCCCGACGGTCGAGGAAGAGGAGCAGATCGTCCGGCGGCTGGTGGCCAGCCAGCTCGGCCTCGGTCGATTGCAGCTGCTGCTCGACGAGGACGACATCGAGAACATCAACATCAACGGCGCCGACAGGGTGTGGGTCAAGCGAGCCGACGGGATCAAAGAACAGGTCGACCCGATCGCCGACTCCGACGAGGAGCTCATCGAGCTGGTGCAGCGGGCCGCCCGGGCCCACCACACGGGAGGTGAGCGCCGGATCGACAGTGCCAAGCCCATCGTCGACCTTCACCTGGCCGGCGGGCACCGGCTCTCGGCCATGATCGAGGTGTCCGACCGGCCCTGCGTCTCCATCCGCCGCCATCGCCTGGTCGACCCAGTGCTGTCTGACCTGGCCGACTCGATCACCGACGAGCTGGGTCGGTTCCTGGCTGCCGCGGTGCGGGCCAGGCTCAACCTGATCGTTTCCGGTGGCACCGACGCCGGCAAGACCACCCTGCTGCGGGCCCTCGCCGCCGAGGCCGACCCGGCCGACCGGATCGTCACCATCGAGCTGTCCTACGAGCTCGGACTTCACGAACTGCCCCATCGCCACCCGGACTGTGTGGGGTGGGAGACGAGGGAGGCCAACACCGAGGGCCAGGGGGCGGTGTCCATGGAGTACCTGGTGCAACGGGCCAACCGCCACGACGCCGACCGGGTCATCGTGGGCGAAGTGCTGGGGGACGAGATCGTGCCCATGCTCAACGCCATGACGGCGGGCAAGGCCGGATCGATGTGCACCATCCACGCCGACTCGACCGAGGGCACCTTCGGCAAGATCAAGACCTACGCCTCCCAGTCGCCCAAGCACCTGTCCGACAACGCGGCCGCCCAGCTCACCGCCCAGGCGTTGGACCTGGTGATTTTCGTGCGCAAACGGCCCGACGCCTCGGGCCTGGCCCGGCGGTACGTGTCCTCGGTGCGGGTGGTGGAGGACGCCGACGGCCCCCATGTGATCTCGACCGAGATCTTCGCCGAGCCCGATGGCGGGGGACCGGCCGTGCTGCACCTGGGCATGCCGCCGGGCCTGCGGGAACGCCTTGCAGACGTCGGATATGTGGCACCCATCCACGGGTTCGGTCGATGACCCCGGTCGTCGTCCTGGTCGGGGCCGGCATCGGGGTGGGCATCGCGCTCGTTGTCTCGGGCCTCTGGCCGACCGGAGCCCCGGTCGGGCGCATGGCGGTCATGAAGCGGCTGGACCCGGCCAACCGGCAGGCCGCCATCTGCGCGGTCACGCTCGCCCTCATCGTCGGGCTGGTCACCCGCTGGCCAGTGGGCGCGGCCATCGGTGGGGCCGTGGGGTGGACCCTGCGCTCGGCCCTCCAGCCCAACACCAGCCGTCGGGTCACCGGTCGCCTGGAAGCGTTGGCCACCTGGATCGAGGCGCTCCGGGACAGCATCGCCGCCCATCGCGGGCTCCTGGCCGCCATCGAGTCGACGGTGCATACGGCACCACCGTCGATCCGGGACAACGTGGCTGCCCTCGTCGTCCGCATCAAGGGCGGCGTGGCCCTCGATGCTGCGCTCTACACCTTTGCCGACGAGCTGGGCGATGCCGCCGTCGACGAGGCCACAGCCCCGCTCATCCTGGCCAGCCGGTTCGGAGGATCCGACCTGCAGAGTCTTCTGGCTACGGCGGCAGCCAACACCAGGGACCAGATCGCCCTCTGGCAGCGCATCGAGATCGCCCGGGCCAAGCCCCGGCGGGACATGCGCCTGGTGATCGCGGTGACCCTGGTCTTCACGTTCGGCGTGCTGCTCATCGGTCACGGCTACTTCAAGCCGTTCGGCACCCCGGTCGGCCAAATCGTTCTTCTGGCCGTGGCCGGTCTGTTCGCCGCCGGCTTCGCTGCCATGAACCGGCTGTCGCGTCCCCAGCCCATGCCACGGCTGTTCGGCAAGCCCGAGGGAAACACGGCGCCGACCGATCGCTCAGAAGCACCGGCTACGGCCGCCGCGTTCAGACATGACGCATTCAGAAGCGGCGCCGGGCCTGTCCGGGCCGGACGGAAGTAGGAGGTCTCGATGGTCGTCATCATCCTCATGGGACTCGGCGTCGGCGTGGGCCTTGCTGCTGTCGTCTGGGGGCTCTTCCCTCCGCCGCTCACGCTGCGTGCAGCACTCGCCCGTCTCTCCGGAGAGCACGTGACCGCACCGACGGACGTCCTCACCCAGGGGGTCGGCGGGGCCCGGCGACTCTGTGGGCACCTGCTCGAGGTCAACGTCCGGAAGGTCCCGAAACTCGCCGACATCGTCCTTCCCGACCTGGCCATCACCGGCACGCCGACCGAGACCTTCGCCGTCAAGGTCGCAGGCTATGGCATCGGGCTCGCCCTGCTCGGCCCGGTGGCCTGCGCCGCCGCCGGAGCGGTCGGGGTGCATCCCGGGG
The DNA here is from genome assembly GCA_003138855.1 of Acidimicrobiaceae bacterium. Lineage (GTDB taxonomy): Bacteria > Actinomycetota > Acidimicrobiia > Acidimicrobiales > RAAP-2 > Bog-756. The sequence continues at coordinate 10,047 of PLHF01000001.1, forward strand.
TCGAGCTCCCCGCCCTCGGGGTCCTGGTGCTCGGGGCGCTGGGCGTTGCCACCCCGTTCGTCGATCTTCACCAGGCCGCCACACGCCGGCGCCGGCACTTCTGCCACTCGCTTTCCACCTACGCCTCCCTGGTGTCGATGGCCATGGCGGGGGCCATGGGGTGGTCGAGCGCGCTGGAAGTGGCGTCCACCGTGTCGTCCACCGATTGGGCGATGCGTGAGATCGCCCAGAGCCTCCTCTGGGCCCAGGCCTACCGGAAGCAGCCATGGGAGGGCCTCGAGCGACTGGCCGTCCGCTTCGACATTCCCGACCTCACCGATCTGGCCCGGTCCATGTCCCAGGCCGGCGACGGAGCCCGCATCCGCGACTCCCTGGAGGCGAAGGCCCACTCGCTCCGCCTGAAGGAGACGTCCGCTCTGGAGGACTCGGCCCAGGCGGTGACCCAGAAGATGCTGCTCCCCGGCGTGCTGCTCATGGCCGGCTACGGCCTCCTCATCTTCTATCCCGCCCTGGCTTCGTTCACCGGGGCCCACCTGTGATCCCCCGCTGCAGGCCGATTCGAGCAGTGAGTACATCGAACAGCAATCCGAGTCCACTGACCCACCAACCAACCAGCCCACAACTTCAACTACACGAGGAGAGCACCATGCGCATGAGAGCAATCGCCAGCCAGCTGAGGGAAAGGGCCCGATCGGTTGCAGAGACCGTCGTGGTTGTGGTCACCATGCTTCGCACCTACGTCTCTGCTCGGCTGACCCCGGTCCTGGGTGACGAGCGCGGCGAGATCGCCTCCTGGGTGGTCGTGACCGCCTTGGTGATCGTGGCCGCAATCGCCATCGTGGGCATCGTGGTGACCAAGCTGACCACCACCGCCAACAACATCCAGACTCCCTGAGCAAGGCACGGATGGATCCCCACACGGCCGTTCCGGACGCGGTGTTCTCAGACGCTGTGGTCTCAAGTGCACGGCGCCATGAATCCCTGTCGGCCCTGTCAGTGGACTCGGTCACCGACTCGCCTCAGGGGCCATCCCGCTCGCGTGGCGCACCGCCTCGTTGGCCGGGTATACGCCGATGGTGGGACCGCCAGAGGTGTGACACCGGGTTGGCGGAGTTCGTGGTCTGTCTGCCCGTCTTCTTCCTGCTGGTGATCGGTGGGGTTCAGTACGCGCTGTGGTCCCACGCCAGCCACCTGGCTCGGGCGGCAGCCGAGCAGGGTAGCCAGGTGGCCTCCGGCTACGGCTCGACGCCCATGGCCGGAACCCAGGCGGCCCAGAGGTTTATTGCCACCACCGGTCCCGGCACGTTGACGAATCCACAGGTTTCCACCAGCACACTTCCGGGGGACGTGGCTCAGGTGACGGTCACCGGTCGGGCCCAGGCCCTCATCCCATGGCTCGACCTCACCGTGTCGGCCACCAGCAATGCCCCTCGCCAGGAGTACCGAACCAGTGGGTGACCAGGGTCGCCGGATCCGGGGAGACGAAGGCCAGGCCATCGCCGAGCTGGTCATCGTCGCCCCGGTGCTGCTCATCATCATCGTGCTCATGGTGGCCCTCGGCCGGATCGATTCGGCCCAGGGCGACGTGGAGTCGGCGGCGCGGGCCGGAGTCCAGGCGGCCGTCGTCCAGGCCAACGGAGCCGATGCCCAGACCCAGGCGACCTCGGCGGTGACCAGCACCCTGGCCGGGGCCGGGCTCACCTGTCCTACTCCCCAGATCACGACGGACACGTCCAACTTCGTGGCCGGAGGCACCGTGTCGGTGAGCGTGACCTGTGTGACCAGCCTCGCCGATGTGTCCGTCCCCGGCGTGCCCGGATCGAAGACCCTGACGGCCACTGCCGTGGCGCACATTGACGAGTTCCGGACGGTCGGTGGTGTTACATGAGGGTGGCTCTGATCGGGATGTGGCGAGCGCGGCTGCACCGACGCTCCGACGACGGACAGTTCCTGGCCATGACCGCCGTCTTCATGACCATGTTCCTGGCCCTGGCCGGACTGGTGGCCGACGGGGGCCACTACCTCGACGCCAAACAGCAGGCCGCCTCCGAGGCCGAACAGGCGGCCCGGGCCGGGGCCGGGTCGCTGGACGTAGGCGAGCTCCACGCCGGAACCATCGCCGTCGATCCCACGGTTGCCGTCGCCGCAGCCGAGAACTACATGAGCTCGGCCGGCCAGCCCGGCACCGCCTGGGTGGTCGGCAACACCGTCTACGCCCAGATCAGCTACCGCCTGCCCACCCAGCTCCTCGGCCTCATCGGTGTGGGGAGCCTGGCCCTGTCGGTCACCGAGTCGGCGACCGACGTGAGTGGCATCACCACAGGAGGATGACCGTGCCCACTCGATCCAATGCCATAGCAGCCAATCCCACTGCCGCAACCCGACCGACCGCCCGCCAAGTCGCCGGAGGCTTCGGAGCGCTCGGCGTCCTGATCATCGGGCTGGTGGGCATCCCGATCGCGCTCTCTGCCCTCGTCGGGTGGCCACTCCCGCACCACGTCCCGAGCGGTATCCAGGCGGCCCACGCCTTCGGGGCCTCGATCCCGGACTCGTTCTGGCCACGTCTGTTCGCCACCTTGGCCTGGTTGGCCTGGGGCTACTTCGTCTTCTCCGTGGCCACCAACCTCGTCCTCCAGCTCCGCGGTCGCCGACCCGGTCGCCGCTTCCACTTCTTCGGCTCGAGTGCGATGGCGGCCCTCATCACTGCCGTCCTGATCCTCGGTCAGCTTCGCGGTGCCTACACAGTCCGTACCGGACCGCCGGCCAGCCCAGCCCCCGTGGTGCAACTGCTTTCCCAGACCACCTCGGGGGTCGTCCCCTCGCTACCCACCACTCCAATCTCGGCCGCTCAATCAACTGCGCTTCCGGCCACCGTCACCCATACCGTCGTGCCCGGCGACACGCTGTGGAGTATCGCCGTCCAGTACTACGGAGACGGCGAGCAGTGGCAGGTCATCTTCCATGCCAATGCCGGCATGTCCCAGCCGGGAGGTGGCGCCCTCACCGATGCCCACTGGATCTATCCGGGGTGGTCGCTCACCATTCCTGGTGCCACCCAGGCACCGCTCGTGGTGCCGGCCACGTCTCCCTCGATGCCCTCCCCTTCGGTCCCATCGCCTGCAGCTGTGCCTACCGCTACGTCACCAGCTCCCGTTGTGACCTCGCCGGCGGCCGGAACGCCTGGGTCCATCAGCGGTGCTTCCAACAGCAAAGGTTCCAGCGGCAGTGGTTCAGTCAGCAGTGGTTCCCTTCCTCGGAGGACCAACGCCGCTCTCGCGCATCGACCCAGCACGAACCAACCATCCTCGGACTTTCGGTCTGTGCCCGCGCACAGTTCGAATCCCACGGAGCACGACGGAACCACATCGTCCCGGCCACCTCTGGCTCTCCACCATTCCGGACACGCAACTCCCAAGCACGCTGACCGGCCGAACACCGTTGCCAAGGCGCGTCCACCCGCTCCGCATCCGCCCGGAAGCGACGTCGGACCGATCGCCGTGGGTGCCGGCCTCCTCGGGCTCACCGCCATCGGTCTGGTCACCGCGTTGGACCGCCGGCGGCGCCGACAGATCGGGCGGCGGTCCTTCGGTGGTCACATCCCCCGGCCGGAACCGAAGAGCCCACTCGCGGATCTCGAGTTGCAGCTGCGCCACTACGCCCGGGCTGGCCAAGTGTTCTGGGTCTGCCACCTGGCCGAGCTGCTCGGCCACGCCGCCGACGTCGCGGGTGTGGCACCACCGGACGTGGTGGGCGTCGAGCTCGTTGACGATGGGCTCGATGTGCTGGTGACCAGTGATAGTCCCGAACCGCTGGCCCCGTTCGCCCGTCGGCCCGACCGAGCGGGCGTCTGGCACCTGCCGCTCAACACCGATCCAAGCGTGGTCGACGAGGCCGCCAACTCCTCTCCCGTCCCCCTGGTCCTTGCCACCGTGGGCCACAGCACTGTTGGGGCGGTGCTGGTCAACGTGAACCGCTACCGCTCGATCCACATCAGCGTCCACGCAGACCGGGTGGAGGGCATCCTGTCTGCCATGGCTACCGAGCTGGCCGGAACGACCTCCCCACTGGGAACAGCAGTCGTCGCGGTCGGCTTCGGCTACGGCCTGGTCGATCGGCTCGACGGGGGTGTCGTCGTCGACGATCTGGACGAGGTGGCAGTGCTTCTGCGACCCGATGACCAGGCCATCGTCCTTGTGGGCCCCCAGACCACCACGGATCAGCTCCTCGATGCCGCCCGCGCCAGGAAGAACGTCCACCTGGTCACCGCAGGACCCATCGCACCGGACGGCACGGAACTTCTGCTGGACCCAGAGCATCCGTCCCTGGAGGACCACACGCTGGACCCGGTCCGACCCTCGCGCGTCTCCGACGAGTCGCTCGAAGAGGTGCAGACCCTCTTCGAATTAGCCGAGGAGGACCCGGACGCCATGGCCCACCACGGCAGTGAGGCGAACGAGCTGCGTCGGCCAAGCGAATCGGCGCCCGTAGGGGAGGTCATGATCGGTCTTCTGGGAGAACTGACGATCTCCGTCGGCGACGGCGATTCACTGGATCTCGTGGCGGCCGTCTCGCCAACAGCGGGGACCAAGGCTCGCAGAGTCGTCGAGCTCCTCGTCTACCTGGCTGCTCACGGCGGAACCTCCACCCGGGGCGAGTGGCTCACCGACATCTCCCCGGACAGGGCGCTGAGCGACGGGTACGTCCGCAACCTGGTACTCCTCACTCGACGCTCGCTGGACGCCATCACCGGCGATCCCGACCTCCTCGCTTACGACAAGGCCACCCAGCGGTTCTCGCTGGCCGAGCGGGTCACGACCGACTGGAAGCGGTTCCAATCGGCAACCTCCATTGGAGAGCCGGCGGGATTGCGGACGGCGCTGGGGCTCGTCCGAGGCGCTCCGTTCGGTGCCGATCCCGACCCATGGACGTCGGCCGGAGGTCTGTCCTACGTCGTCGGGGACGCCATCACCGACGCGTCCTTGGCCCTCGGCGAGCTCGCTCTGGACGACGGTGATCCTCGACTGGCTGGTTGGGCGGCCCGTCAGGGCCAACTGGCCAACCGCTACGACCAAGGCCTGTGGCGGATCCTCCTCCGAGCGGCCGGTGACGACACTGCCCGCCAGCAGATCTGGAACGAGCTTCACGCCCTCCTCGCCGTCGATGGTGATCCCGCCGGGGACCTCGAGGCCGCCACCCTCGAACTTTACGGTTCGCTCTGCTCCCCGAGGCGAGCAGCGTCCGAGGTCGTGGTTCTACAGGACGACGACGAGGCTGTCCTTCCAACCCGCCAAGCTGTCTGACGGCGATTCTGAGGTGCATGAACTGGGCCTTGGGGGTTGATATCGGTCGCTACCCCACTCAACCTGAGCAGCTGAGGTATGTCGCCCCCGCTCCATTTCACAAGAATGTCGCAGGACTCGACGCCTGAGAACATCGAGCTCAGGAGTCGGCTGCTGAATGGCCGTCAGCCATCGATGTAAGCGTCGCTCCCGTATTGCATGATGAGGGGGTGACGAACGACACCATCCTGGAGCGGCCCCTCTACGACGAAGCGCTCGCAGCCGAGTTCCTGAATGTAAGCCAGTCAACGTTGCACTGGTGGCTTGAGGGTCGGAGGCAGGGATCCAAGACGTATGCCCCTGTCCTACGCCGGGAACCGACCGGCAGCAAGGAAGTGACATGGGGTGAATTCGTAGAAGCGCGATTCCTTCGCGAGTATCGCCGCACCCACGAAGTCCCGCTCTCTAAGATCCGGGACTTCGTCTCCATTCTCCGGGACTCGCTGGAGATCGCCTACCCACTCGCAAGTGCACGTCCGTGGGTTGGCCCCGGACAGCGACTTCTCATCCATGCTCAACAGGAATCAGAGCTTCCTCCGGAGCTCTGGGCGGCATACGAAGTTTCGTCCGGGCAAACGCTTCTGACCCACCCCTCTGAGAGCTTCTTGGAGCGAGTTGAGTTCGATGACAGCGAAGTCGGCTTCGTGATTCGCGTTCATCCGAACGGGCGCGAATCGCCTGTCGTGATAGACCCCGAGGTTCGGTACGGAACACCCAACGTCGAAGGGATACCAACAGAAACTCTTGCAGAGTTGGTTATGGCCGGCGATTCCGTGGAGTCTGTGGCGAAGGACTTCGATCTCAAACTCGGATACGTGGTTGCTGCATTGGGATACGAGCGCGTCACTTCTCTCGCCGCATAGGCGGGAGCCTCGATGGGTCTGCGCTTCTACATCGATGCAGACCTGCTGGGTGTTGCGAAAGTCTTGGCAACGGTCAGGTCCGACGTGACTTTTCCGGGAGATCCCGGGGGGTTGGGCGCTGACGGCTTGAATCGGCCGGCCTGTACGGTCAAGCCAAGTGACAAGGACGTCGACTGGCTAGGAGTCGTAACGGGGCAAGGCTTGACTGTGATTACGAGAGATCGACACATCCGAAGCCGACCCGCGGAGAAGCAGGCGATAGTTGAACATTCAGCTCGAGTTATTACCCTCGATGGGCGGCGCGGTCTCCGAAAGTGGGACCAGTTGGAAATAATCGTTACACAGTGGAGAAAGTTTGAGGAATTGTCCGAACTTCCGGGTCCGTGGGTTTACACGGCAAGCCGGACAGGGTGCCGAAGGTTCGACCTCAGTTGACGTTGTGAACTGTTGCCTCAGCCTCCGTAGCTGAGTCATGGTCGCAGGGTGACCAGGCTTTCGTTGGTGTGTACTGTTCATCGCGTACCTGGCCTACGAGTGCCGAAGGAGGGCGGAGTCTGTGTTAACCACGGCGGCGGACCATTTTGCGATGCACGAAGCTGTTCCGACTGATGCGAGCGAGGTACTCGAGTTCATTAATGAAGTGAATCAAATCGCTGACAAGTCGGAGTGCGATGTCTACTGGAGAGGACAGGCAGATTATCGATGGGGGGTTCGCTCCTCGTTGGCTCGCCTAACAGAAACCCCGACTGCCATGCGGGATGTTGATCTAAACCGGGCAGAAGCTGAATTGCTCGTCGACGCGAAGCGATGGATTACGGCAACCACTTCTCCACCGTTGAACGACCTTGAATGGCTAGCGCTGATGCAGCACAACTGGATTCCCACGAGATTGGTTGACTTCACGAGGGAGCCTCTGATCGCTACCTTCTTCGCCGTCGAATCGATGGATGGTGTCGACGGGAGGTTGTTGGCTATTGCAACGCCACGGTCGGATCCTGTCGTTAGTGATGAGGAGGCCCTTGGATTTCAAATCTCAAAGGTTCAGTTAGGGAAACTTCGTCTCTGGCAACCTAAACCATCACTCTCGCCTCGACTTGCAGCTCAGAATGGGGTATTCGCGCTGGGCCGACTACCTTCGACAAATCCTGCTCGTCACGCACGGGACGACTTCTTAAACAGAGAGACGCTCATGTCTCGGGATGAAATCGTCTCGGTGTTTTCGATCCCTCTATACCTTGTCAGTCTTAGTCGAGGTCGTAACCGTAGAGCGGGAAGCACTTACCCAAGCTGTTTTACGGCGCGGATACATGTTGATAAGAGTTCTATTCGTACTCAGTTGTCGAAAAAGTCGAGAACCGGCTCGCTTCGGCCAGCGGGGGACCCCATAGATCACGCAAGTTGCTATCCGGATGTCGAGGGTTTGCGTCGGTACTCGACGACATTGGCCAGAGTCCAACGCGGACTCACGTGATCTTGACGACGGCGAAGCCGTTCGGAGTGCAGCCCCCAACGTCCTCAGCTTTGCACGCTGAGAACGAATGGTACATCTGCGACCTCATCCTGACCGGCCGTACGGTGGCAACTCCAGAGCTGTGAACCACCGTCTCCGGGATCCACGTCACGGCCGTCCGGATCGTGATCAATGACCGGGGGCAGCCCGAGTTGCACGACGTGCTCCTCCGGACGTAGATGGCCGACTTCGCCAAGACGCACATGGGGAAAGGGTCTGGGCATCCAGCGGACTGATCGGCCCCGACGATGCCGGTGAGACCGACAACGGCGGCTTCTACTGCACGTCCTGCCGGTTCGGTGAGGACAAAGCCTGCTCGTCCGGCCCAGGGACTCGATTGCTCCTTGGGTCACGTCCTTTTGCTAGGCGGGAGCCCCCGGCTGAATGCCTGGAACTTGCCCTCCGGGAGGTCCGACCAGCATGCCCGGACCCATCGGCATCTGCAGAGCTATTTGTTGTGCCACCTTGGCGTAAGTCCTGCCCAGGTGGTTCTCTACGATCTTTAACGCAGGTCCTGCCAACGTGTGCATGGTGGCATGGTGGACGCTCAACACTGCATCTTGGAGGTCCTGATCACTTTCGAGATCATCGATCACAACGCCCTGTTGCCTCGCACTTTCCCGATCGATGCCGAGCGAATGTGACCGATGCTCTTCGTAGCTCGCGAAGAAGGAGGCGATTTGTTGAGCTTTCTCTTTTCGATCATCGCGAGCAGCGAGCATGTACTGCTCCAACCACTCGGTGACCAGACTCAATGCCAACGCTTCAGCTGACTCGCATTGCTGTATGAGGGCTGGCCCGTACTGCTGAAGGATCGGTATCCACGCCCCAAGCAGCGAAGGGTCCTTGCATTCTTCCTTTGCCTGGTCGAACTGGAGCAAGATCGCACGAGCAGGGGCGAATCCCAACGGTCGCTGCAACGGACCGGTCATGATGACCGGGTCCACCCGAGCAGCAAACCGTTGGGAGTTCCAGCATGGCAGGTGCAGTACT
>PLHF01000004.1 GCA_003138855.1 Acidimicrobiaceae bacterium
GCACTCACCGCTTGAATTCGCCAGGTGCCGTCCACTGCGCCGACACCATTTGCGGATCGATCGGTCCGAGTTGGGAGTGCTTTCCCATCACGATCCGGTCGCAGGAAAGCGCCCACATCGTTGCAGCGGACATCGCTGCCAGGGGAACAAAGGCGCGGACGTCTGTGAACTTCGTCCGCATATATCTCACGATGCTCGCGGCCGCCTCGGGGCTACCGCCCGGGCTGTGCAAGATAATGTCGAGGCTCGGACCTTCGAGGTCCTTGCAAACCTCCATCATTCCCTGCATGTCTTCGAGGGTGATGGAGGACGCAGCGCCACCGCCGCTCAACCAGTCGGTGTAGTAGAGAATCGTTGGTCGACCAGTCAGCGTGCGCAAGGCGCTGAGGTACTTTTTTCGGACTCCGTCGAAATCGGGCGATCCGTTTGGGAGTCGAGTCGCCGGATCCTGCAGTTCAACCAGGATTTCCCCCCAGGACGGCATACCTAAGTGTTCCCACCCGTCGCGTTCCGCACTTGGGCTGGCTGTACGTATACGGCGATGCCAACGTACGGGCTCAGTCTTTCGTAGACGTCGACCACGTCGGCCACCCCTGGCATTGTTCGCGCCTTCTCGACAAGCTCAGCCTGCTCAGCCTGCCGCTCGTCCGCTCGGCTGGAGCTTGCACCGTTCGAGTCATCCACGGTTGTCCATCGTTGCACAACGTCGCCGTTCTGCGGAGCCGGCGTGGCTGGACCGTTACCCCATCGTCCGGACGAAGGGCCCCACCTGCTCTGCTGAGGTAGTTCGAGCTGCCGGCATGTCTTGCTGAGCGATGTCCTTCTTTCTGTCGTTGTGGATTTCATCGCACACGGCTACCAGGCCGGGGCCTATTCGCTGCGACCCCCAAGGCGAGTCGCCTGCGGCGAGGGGTATTCCGTTCGGCCTCTGGTCTGGGGCGCCTCGCCCACGTCGAGGGCCGGCTGCAGACCCGCACCTGGGAGGCTGCGGATGGCAGCAAGCGGCACACCGTGGAGGTGGTCGCTGATCGGTCCAGGCGCTTACGCCCAAGCGAGCCGCCGAGGTGGTCGCTTAGCCCGGGCGAACTCCCTGGGGCCTCGGCCCCAGGGAGTTCAGTCCAGCTCAGGCTGGGCATTCAAACTAGGTTGGCTGGACGATGCCCGGCCAAAACCGCAAGTCTGGCCTTCTCGGACACTCACTATATGTAGTGGGTGCGATACGGAACGTCCACATTGCCACACCGACGGTGTACAACTCCGGTGCCATGAGAAGTGACCAATGACCACGCTTGAGGAGCTGCCGCCTAATCCAGTGGCCCAGGCTGACCCTGAGCGGGTGATGAAGCTGCGGCTCGTCGTTGCCCGCGTCGGAGAAATGGATCTGGCGCGGTGGTGGAACACAAACGGCCAACTCGGAGCCCTCGGCACATCGGTCGTGAAGCGTGGCTTTCGCCGTACCCACTACTTCGCTCAAGCGCGCTCCGTGTTCGCCGTCGCTGCCCATCGTTGTGGGGAGGTCTACGACCCGCCGGGAACCGTTACCCTCTGGAATCTTCCTGCGGAGATGGAAGACGGGATCGACCTGCGATGGGAGGAGTGGCTTGACGATGCTCCCTCATGGACAGGCTTCTTCGAGCATCTCGAGTCGTCCTCGGCAGATCTCGAATCGGAGCTCCTGCGTGCTCAGCTCATTACGGACGCAGATGTGGACCGAGTCCGCAAGCTCCGTCGCGCCGCCGAGCAACGCGCTGTTCCAGTTCCCGGTGTATTCTCAGGTTCGACGGCGGACGTGACTACTCTCGCGCTTGCTTTCGCTCGCGGAGAGGCTGGAAATCTAGCAGTGCCCTATCAGTTATCGGACGGCCTGCTGTGATCTCGTATGCTCGTGAAAACGTCATCTCCTCATTCACGATCATCAAGGGCGCGATGATTGCGGAGACCTACGACACTTTGGCCCGGTGGGATTTCGGTCTCTCCAAGAAGGAGAACTTGGATCGACTGCGGGAGGAGAACTCCATTGGTGCTTCGAGTGCGACTTGGCTCCGAGACGTCGCGAAAGTTCTCAACCGGCGGCTTGAGCCGGAGGGTCGAGACAGGGCTCTTGTTGTCTTGGCGCAAGGAGGATGTCCAATCGATGAGTGGAAACCGATCCTCCTCTGGCATCTGACCCGTGACGAGTTCCTGTTTCGGGATTTCCTTGTCAATTGGCTGTTCCACGCATACGAGGAGGGAGTTTTCAGAATCCGAGCTGATGACCTCCATGAATACCTTCGATCGCTCAACGGTCGAGGTGGCGAGACAGAGCACTCATGGACTGACGCAACCCTGGCCCGGGTCGCTGCTGGCCTCTTAAGAATGGCTGTCGATTTTGGCCTCTTGAAAGGGAAAGCGATAAAGGAGTTTGCGAGCTATCACCTGCCGGAGCGCAGCCTCATCTACCTTATCCACGTCATTCTCGAACACGAAGATGGCAACCCGCGTCGAATGATCGAGTCACCGGAATGGCGGATGTATCTGATGCGTCCAGGCGACCTTGAAACAGCGTTGCTCCACCTTCACCAGTTTCGAGCTGTCGACTACCAAGTGGCCGGGAGTCTGGTGCAAGTCTCCTTGCCATCCGCGAGTTCCCTCGCCTGCGCCGAGGCGATGGTCGCATGAGTGACCTGGTGGAGCGGCTCACGAGGGACCTCGAGCCGGTGTTGACTGCGGACGACCCCAGACCTCGGATCAGCGCATATCACAACATGCCGTATGCCCTCTTCCGGTACGACCCCGACGATGAGTTCGAACTTCGCCGTCAGGTGACAATGCTCCGGACCCGGCTTGAGCAGTCTGGAAAGCGAGTGTTTCAGATTTCGCTTGCGGAATGTCTGACTGAGGCAATGGCGTCGGTGCAACCGCTCGAGGATTGGTTCGAGGCCGAACGCCGACACGGTACAGCATTAGTTGTAGAGACGATCCACGCAGTGCTTGCCGAACAAACGCCTCTTGTCGAAATAGTCGCCAAAAGAATGCCCGATGACCCCGATCCCTTGCGTGACACAGTGCTGATCACGCGCGCAGGTTCACTCTTTCCTGTGTATCGAACCTTCTCGTTGCTGGAGCAGCTCACCGGTCGTGTCATCGTCCCGTCGGTCCTCTTCTACCCGGGAACATTGGACGGCGCTGCTGGGCTCCGTTTCATGGGCGTCCTTGAAGCCGAACACAATTATCGACCGAAGATCTTTTGACAGGTGGTGACATGACTGCGTCTCCGATTCGCTCGCTCTTCGCGGGCAATATCGACAGGAACATCGAAGAGGTCATCAAGGTCGACCAGAATGACGAGGAGGTCATTCGTGGTGAGATCGACGACTACGTCGTCACCGATGCGATCGCAAGCCACTACGAGTTGATTCTTGAACGCTACTCGGAATCACCAAACAAGCCGCATGAAGGCATCGCAATCTGGGTTTCAGGGTTCTTTGGTTCTGGAAAATCGAGCTTCGCCAAAATGCTCGGGCTGGCGATCGAGGACCGCGAGATCGAAGGAGTTCGTGCCAGCGTCCGCTTCGGAGCAAAGACAAACAATAAGATCCAAGTTCTGCTGAACCAGATCACTGAGAAGATCCCCACACATGCAGTGATCTTCGACGTGTCTACTGACCGGGGCATTCGCAGCGGCAATCAAACACTCACCGAGATCATGTATCGCCTATTTCTCCGCAGCCTTGGCTATGCAAAGGATCTTGACCTCGCTGAACTGGAGATTGGCCTTGAAGCTGATGGGCGTCTGGACGAGTTCGTGCTGGCATTCGAGCGGGTTACCGGTGGCAAGATATGGGACGATCGAAAGGAACTTGTCGCGTTTGCGTTGAGCGAGGCCAGTGCGGCGATGCACGATCTCGAGCCAGACATCTACACGGACAGCGATTCGTGGGCGAAGGCGAATACGCAACGTGCCGACATCACGCCAGGAATCTTGGCGAAGAGGATCAATGAACTCGTCGGTCGACGCAAGCCTGGCCACTCCGTCATGTTCGTTGTTGACGAGGTGGGGCAGTTCGTAGCGCGTGACGTTCAGAAGATGCTGGACCTACAGGCGATAGTCCAGCAGTTGGGAATAGTTGGGCGCGGAAGGCATTGGATTACCGTCACGTCACAGGAGAAGCTCAACGAACTGGTCAGCGGTCTCGACAACGTGAAGGTCGAGGTCGCCCGCCTGATGGACCGGTTTCCATCGCAAGTCCATCTAGAGCCGTCCGACATATCTGAGGTGACGAGCAAGCGTGTCCTTGCGAAGAATGCCGCGGCTCAAGCTCAGTTGGGTGCACTCTTTGATGAGCACCGTGGTCGCCTTACCGACCACACGAGACTTAGTGCCGACATCATGTTGCCGGAGCTGAGTCGTCAGGGATTTGTCGATCTCTATCCATTACTCCCGTATCAGGTCGACCTCATCATCCAAGTGGTTTCGGGTCTACGGACTCAAGGCGGAGCAAGTAAGCATGTCGGCGGAGCGAACCGCACGGTCATCAAGATCGCGCATGAACTTCTCGTTCATGACGAGACACATCTTGCCGATGAGGAGGTCGGCCAACTCGCCCGCCTCGATCAGATCTACGACTTAGTGCAGTCGAACATTGCCTCCGAGGTGCGCGGCAAAATCAACCAGATCACCAGCCAGGTGTCCCACCCCATGGCGCGACCGGTGGCAAAGGTGATTTGCCTGCTTCAGTTCGTAAAGAGTGTCCACCGGACACCCGAGAATATCGCCGCCGCCCTCTATCCAGCGCTCGGCGAAGCCTCCGTCCTCGAGCCAGTGAAGGAGGCACTACGTGCCCTTGAGGAAGCTCAGTTGGTGCGGACAGGTGACGATGGCTACCGAATCCCAACGCCTGCGGAGGACGACTGGGAGAGGGTTCGCAACGGCGTGAACCCCAAGCCGAGCGACTCTAAGCGGCTGCACCGCGAAGTCCTTTCTGGCTTCTGGAGTCCGCAGCCGGCGCATACGTTGCTCGACGTGCGGCCGTTCAAGGCTGGTCTCTTTATTGACGGTCGTGAAGAGGAGAAGGGCGATCTTGCCGTCCACGTGATGCTGGCCGACGAGGGCGACGAGTTTGTCGCCACGGCCCAAGAGCTCCGGGCACGGAGCCAGTCGGAGCGCGACGCCATCTTCTGGGCGGTTCCACTAAGCGACGCCATTGATCGCGAAACCGTCGAACTATTCCGGTCAAGGGAAATGGAATCTCGAAAGGGACGCGAAGCACGCACCCAAGATGAGACGAGGTTGATGACGGAAGAGCGCGCACGCGAACGCCGACATCAGACAGAATTGCAGCGTCTGTTGCGCGCCGCCTGTCTCGGCGGCTCGGCCTATTTCAGAGGCAACGATAGAAGCCCCGACGACCGCTCTGTCGACGTGGCGAAAGCAACAACAGCGATGCTTGGCCAAGTCTTACCCGACGTCTACACGCGTTTCGGAGAAGCAGCAGCAAAATCCCCAGAGGTCAAGAAGGGCCTCGATGCGCTTTTGACGGCCACCGATCTTCAGGGACTGCCATCAGTATTTACTTCACTCGGTCTGCTGCGCGACGAAGGCGGTAAGGCGGTGCTCGACACAGATGCGACTTCAGTGCGGGAAGTACTTCGAGAGATCGAACGGGGTGCTGCCGAAGGCATGAAGGCAACAGGCAAGTCGATCACAGAGCATTTCGGACGCCCCGAATTTGGTTGGGACTTCGAAGTCGTACGCCTTCTCGTTGCAGCCTTGGTGCGCGCCGGCGCTATCCAGATGACCCACAAGTCTGAGACCATCGAATCCACAACATCTGTCGCGGCTAAAGATGCCTTGACCAATAACAACTACTTCCGGCTAGCCTCGTTCCAACCGAAGAAGGGTGTTGACTTCGCAGAGATCGCCAAAGCCGCTGAGAACTTCACAGCCACCTTTGGTTCAGCCGCCAAGGAACTGGCACTCGCACCGGTCGTGGCGGAGATACGTGCTGCGCTCCGGGCGAGTCAGGACGATCTTCAAAGAGCGCGGGATCAACTCGTACTCCATCGTCTTCCTGGTACTGGAGTGCTTGATGATGCTCTCGCCCAGGCCAAAGCAATTGATCGCGGAACCGAAGAGAGCGCGATCGGCGAGTTCAACGCCTCCCATCAGAAGATTAAGGACGGCATCAGACGAGCGGCCGAAATCGAGAAGGAGCTAACTGCGTCGGCCATCGAGACCATCGAGTCGGCACGCATCGTTCTTGCCACCCAGTGGCGGGCCCTCGACACGGAATCGAACCTCGAGTCGGCAGTTCGGGAGGCGGCAAAGCACCTCGCTGATGCGCTTGATCGGGAGACGTTCTTCCGAGACCTTCCAGACGTTGATCAATGGACTGCGGAAATCACTGCTGAGTATGACCAACGCTTTCAAGAGGCGCTTGCTGACAAGGTTGCCGCTTACAAGAGCGCGCTCCTACAGCTATTCGATGAGCCGGGTTGGCCCGACGTTGATCCCGCAGATAAGGAAGAGATCGCTGCGCCACTTCGATGTCATGCCGAGGATGATGGGTCAAGCGGACCAGCAATCACCCAGGTCCGGTCTGATCGTGACGCGTGCCTTACTCGACTTCAGACGGCCGTCAACAAGATCCATAGCGTCGTCGAGGGCGATCGAATCGTCACGGTTGACATACAGCCGTTCTTCCGGGGTGGGGTTGAGGACACCGATCAGCTAGACGCAGCCCTTGCCGGTCTCCGAGAGGAATGCGAGCGCGTCATCGCTGATGGCAAGAAGATTGTGGTGCGATAGCCAATGGAGAAGAACGTTCGCAACGCCATCGCTACGACCGCCCAGAACCTCCGGACGCTACTCGAGGACGAATATTTCGAGCAGTTAGAAGGCTTATTCGACGTACTCCGTGACGGCTGGGTCGCCAAATCGCCAGGTGCGCATTTGTCAACTACTGAACGCGTTGTGCGGTCGAAGATTGTTGCGGCGATTCAGTACCACCGCGCGTCCGGCCTCAATGACGCCGAGGCCGTGTCGCGATTCGTCCGAGATGCGGCATTCACGAGCTTGAATCGGTTCGTTGCACTCAAGATGCTGGAGGCGCGAGGACTCGTTCAGGAATGCGTGGCTGCGGGATCCGACTCCGCGGGATACCGCGAATTCATCGGACTTGCTCCTGGTGTTGCATCTCTTCCGGCCCGGGCGGGCTATCGGCTATATCTCGAGTCGCTGTTCGATGAGCTCGGCAGAGAAGTAAAGATTCTTTTTGACCGGCGTGACGCCGCCAGCCTGTTGTGGCCGCGCCATAACTCTTTTCAGAACTTGATCGCCGAGCTGAACCGTCCGGAACTGGCTGAAGTGTGGGCCGAGGACGAAACCATTGGCTGGTTTTACCAGTTCTTTAACAGCAAAGAAGAACGGCAGACAATGCGTGACCAGAGCCCCCAGGGTCCAAGGAATAGTAGGGAGCTCGCCGTTCGCAATCAGTTCTTCACGCCGCGTTACGTGGTCCAGTTCCTTGTAGATAATACACTGGGCCGGATCTGGCTCGAAATGTTTGGTGGGTCGGAGCTCAAATCGATTTGTGAATATCTAGTCACACTCGAGGAAGAGTCGCCTGAACGTGAACTCAAGGATCCACGGGACTTGCGAATCCTTGACCCGGCATGCGGCTCAGGGCATTTCCTGCTGTGCTGCTTCGACTTGTTGGAGCAAATCTATCGCGAGGCTTGGGAGCATTCGCTTACTTCGATTAGTCATGACGACAAGTCTCTGCGTGAATTGTATGCGACGAAGCAGGATCTGGATCGTGCGCTGCCGACTCTGATCATCGAAAACAATCTTCATGGCGTCGATATCGACCCCCGAGCCACACAAATCGCTGCTCTTGCGCTATGGCTTCGCGCCCAACGGGCGTGGCGAGAGGCTAGCGTCGATGCCGCCAACCGGCCGCCTGTTAACAGAACCGGCATTGTTGTCGCCGAGCCGATGCCTGGCGACGCAGACATGGTCTCGGAATTCGCAGCCCGACTTGACCCACCCCTGTTGGGAAGTCTTTTCAGCCAAATAGTTGTGAACATGTCACTTGCCGGGGAACTGGGGACGCTCCTTCGCTCCGAAGCTGCACTTGCTGCGGCAATCGCCCGGGCGCGGGAGGAATTTGTCAGCCAACGAATGCGGCCCCTCTTGTTGCCTGGCTTCGAGCTCTCTGGCGAACCGAGCGAGCTGGACTTGTCGGGAATCGACGACGATGCCTTTTTCATTGAGGGAGAGCAGCGCTTGATCGATGCGCTCCATCGATACGCCGCAGGCGGTGAGGGGGCGCAGAACGCGCAACGCCGACTGTTCGCTGGTGACGCGGGGCAGGGCGTGGCCTTGCTCGAGCTACTCCGCCAGAGGTACGACGTTGTTCTGATGAATCCTCCTTTCGGTGCGGGGAGTCTTAAGGCCAAAACGGAGTTTGAAGCGAGCTATCCGCACACCAAGAACGATGTATATGCCGCTTTCGTCGAACGGGGCATCGAACTTCTGGTCGCGCGTGGGATGCTCGGTGCTATTACCTCGCGAACGGGATTCTTCCTCTCGAGCTTCCAGTATTGGCGGGAGAACATCGTGCTCAAAGAGGCGCCACCTCTCGTATTCGCGGATCTGGGCTCAGGAGTACTCGACGGTGCAATGGTCGAGGTCGCCGCCTACTGCCTTGAGGCCTCGAGATGAGGGTTGTCGCTCGCTACCCATGCCGCTCACACTTCGACCACGTCATATCCGAGCTCCGCCACAACTACGCCGGCGCCAGGATCCGCATGGGCGGCGGTGCCGAGCGGAAGCGGAGGGCCACGTGACCAAGATTGTCTTCTTGCGCGCACTTAACTCGCCGGACAAGGCCGAGCTACTTCGAAAGTACCGGACTTCCGGATCGAACTCAGACGATGGGATTCGCTTTTCACGCTCCATATCTGAGCTCAGAGCGGTGCCCCTCACGCCGTTTGCGTATTGGCTGTCGCCTCAACTCCGGTCGCTGTTCGAATCGAACCAGTCCACAAGTGCACATATTGAAACGCGTGTCGGCATGTCATCGCTCGATGATTTCCGCTTCATAAGGTGCGCCTGGGAGGTTCCGCCTGACACATCGCGCTGGATGAGGTATGCAAGAGGTGAATCAAAGCGTCCGTATTTTGACACATCGAAATACCTGGTCGACTGGGCGCACGATGGTAGGCAAGTAAAGGCATATGTGGCGGCAAAAGTGGGTTCGGCCAGTCGCAAGATCCAAGCGGAATCTTTCTATTTTCGCCCCGGTCTAACGTGGGTGCGCCGTACGAGCCGTCTTCGAATGCGATGCCTCCCAGAGGGATTCATCTTTAGTGGCGGTGCTCAGGCGGCATTCGAGGGCAACGAGTCGGAAAATGTTCGCTTGGGGTTCCTTGGCCTAGCCAACTCGACGATCTTCGATGCTCTTATCAAGGTGTCTGTCGGACGCACGGGTGATGCGGTTCAGTTCGAATCAGGGATGATCGATCGGGCGCCATGGCCACTTGTCGGTGAACTGCCTCCTGCTCTCGGCGAGTTAGCCAGATCAACGTGGATGTTGCACCGTGATCTCGATCGATCGAATGAGGTGTCACACGTGTTCGAACTGCCAGCGCTCCTGAGATTCCATGGACCCGCATTCGCCTCTGCAGTATCAGCTGCCGGTGACGCGCTCCAGGCATCAATGCGTGCAATTGAGCAAAACCAAATCGAACTGGATGAGCTTTGCTTTCATCTCTACGACGTGTCGGACGGGGATCGCCAGGCGCTTACCACCGATGCGGCAGTGACGCTGGAGTCACCCATCCCAACCAATAGCGATGACGACCTGGCTGCAGGGGATGAGGAGAATTCTCCAGCGGCGGTTGACCTCGCTCCGTACGGATTGGCAGCGTCGTTGGTGTCGTGGATGGTCGGGGTCGCCGTCGGCCGGTTCGATGTCCGTTTGGCAATTGGGAAACGATTATGTACGGACGCGACTGGACCGTTTGCCCCGGTGCCCGTGTGCCCGCCGGGAATACTGACGAGCGAGAGTGGGCTCCCCGTGAAGGTTCCGCCAGCGGACTATCCGGTAGACGTGTCACCCATCTTGGTGACGGATCCGGGCCATTCTCTCGACATCACAGCTCGCATACGAGAGGTGTTCGAAGTTATCTTCGGCGACGAGGCCGATCAATGGTGGGGTGGCGTGGGGTTTGCGCTAGGTGCCAGGGATGGGGAAGTCAGCGGCTGGCTCGCCAAGAGCCTCTTTGCCCATCATCTGGAGATCTACCACGTGCCAAGAAGCCGTCAGGCGCCGATCCTATGGCCCATGGGGACGCGGTCTGGCTCCTATCTCGTGTGGTTGTATGCGCATCATGCGTCAGTAGATTCGCTGTTTCGAATGCTCAACGACTTAGTGGTTCCGAAGCTGCTGGCAGAGGAACGCAAGCTCACTCAGCTTCGTCAGGAGGCAGGGGTGGATGCGACGGCGTCGCAGCGCAAGGCAATCGACGCTCAGGAGCATTTTGTCACCGAGCTCCGAGAACTGCGCGAGCAACTCGAGATGCTGGCACCCCTTTGGGTGCCAGATCTCAACGACGGAATCGTCGTCGTACTTTCTCCACTGTGGAGCCTGTTTGCGCATA
Source organism: Acidimicrobiaceae bacterium (assembly GCA_003138855.1). Taxonomy (GTDB): domain Bacteria; phylum Actinomycetota; class Acidimicrobiia; order Acidimicrobiales; family RAAP-2; genus Bog-756. Next base: position 10,645 of record PLHF01000004.1, read on the forward strand.
ATCGACCATGGTCAAAGGAGTTGAAGAAGCATTGGGTCAAGCTGGCCCAGGGCCAATACGATTGGACGCAGATCGCTATGCACCTGTGGCCTGAGCGGGTGATATCGAAATGCGCCAACGATCGCAGTCTTGCCATAGCGCATAGACTCGAGGGCGTCTTCTGGGTAGCGGACCCCGCCAGCGAAGACAAGTGGAATCGTCGTGAGGTCCCTACGACACCGGTTGATGAGCTCGTTGCCCAACGCCACAGCCCCGCGGTTGATGCAGCGCTTGAGCGGATGGTCGAATGGTGAGTCACCTTCTCCACGAGTACATAGCGGATCAACTCGCCCAGCGCGTCAGGAAATCCCGCGCTGTTGTCTGGTACGACCCCCGTTCGGAGTTCCAGACTTTCGTGTCCGAGCTCGGTGGGGAGCCCACAGGCGCTGGCCTTCGGCAGGTGTCGCTCGGTGGATCGTCGAGCACGCTGGCCGTTCACGATGGATCGTTGTATTCGCTGCGCGCGCGTATCGAGCCGCTGTTCGGTGGGGACGAACCCCAACCTCTCGTTCTTTACTTGCCTGGTACGAATCGAGATCTGGAGAGCTCCGTGCTGATGGAGATAGAGCTTGCGGGGTGCCGCTGGGAGCCGCAGCTACGGCAGCTGGCGCGGAACGCCCTCCGACAGAGATACACCGACGGCGTTATCGACGAGCTTCTCGGCCGCGACCGCCTTACCTACGACGACCTCGTGTCCGCCGCCGCGGTCGAAGGTGCGACAGCGCCATCCGTTCTCAAGCAGCTCCTCCGCGGTGCCACTAGTGAAGCGCAGCTCGCCTCATGGCTTGCAGATAGCAGCCTGGATGCTGCTATCGAAGACAAGGAAGCAAGGGTGGAGCTCGCGCGCCTGGTGCGTGCGCGCATCGGTATTGAGTTGCCAGCCGACAATCTGACGAAGTGGCGATCCATCACAGCCCGCCGTGTGCTCGGCATTGAATTCCGCAGTGATCTCGCGGGAGAACCACCGCCACAGCTTGATGTCCTTGGACAGGTGACAGGAGAGATCGAGCAGAACATACGGTCCATCGCCCGAGCTCTGAGGAAAGACCACCCTGTTGCGTACACAGCGCTCGCTGATCGGGCGGAGCATGAGCTCGCACTCACTCCTACTTCAGTAGACCCTCTTGCCCTCGGCTCCATCGACACATTTCGGTTTGAAGAGCAAGCGTTGCTCGGATGTTGTGCAGCATTGATTGCGGGAGGCGAATTCGCACACGCCCTCGAGCTTTCAAATGCGAGGACAGACAGCTTCTGGTTGAGCGAGACAGTCGAGCGTCAGGCGCAATGGGAAGCAATCCGTCTAGCTGCTCAGCTCGGCGTGGCCGTCGAATCGGTGGAAGCGGAGCTTGCCCACCTGCCACACGACGCCCAGCAGTACGTCGAACGTTACGCCTCCACCTGGTATACGGTCGACCGCGCTCAACGACAGTTCGAAGCGTGGCTATCGAAGTTGGAGGACGATCCTGACGAACGCACGGTCGTCAGTGTCAGGCAGCGTTACGACGCTGCAGTGTCGATGTTGGTAAAAGGCTTTGCGACGGCACTCCAGCACGCCGGATGGGTAATAGACGGTCAGCTCCAACAGACGGAGATCTACGACGACATTGTTCAGCCCATGCCTGGGCGGGTGGCCTACTTTCTCGTTGACGCTCTGCGTTATGAGATGGGCGCAGACCTCGCGGAGCGGCTGTCGGCCCATGGTGAAGTCACAATTCGTCCGGCGATAGGAGTGCTCCCAAGCATCACGCCGACAGGAATGGCGGCCCTTATGCCAGGGGCTTCTGTCGACTACCACGTGGATGAGAGGGGAGGCAGTCTCGTCGCCAGGATTGGTGATGCAGTCTTGCCCGACCTCAGTGCCCGCAAAAAGTATTTCGCCGCACGCGTTCCTTCCTCCGTTGATCTTGCGCTGAGCGAAGTCCAAACCCTGAGCAGAGCAAAGCTCGCAAGAAAGGTTGGAAGCGCTGAACGTGTTGTGATTCGCTCGCAGGAGATTGACTTCTTTGGAGAAGGTGGCTTCCAGGCGAGAACAATCATGGACACCGTGATTGACAATCTCGCCCGATCAGTCCGCAAGCTTGCGGCTGTGGGTATCGAGCGTGCGGTGATCACAGCCGACCACGGCCATCTCTACTCGGCCGAGGAGCGCGACGAGTCGATGCGAATCGATGCCCCCGGCGGTGACACAGTTGAGCTCCACCGACGCTGTTGGATTGGTCGTGGAGGTGCGACGCCGACAGCCTGTATGCGTGTCCCAGCTCGAAGTCTCGGAAGTGATTCGAACCTTGACTTCGTCTTCCCAATCGGGACGGGCGTATTCCGCTCGGGGGGCGATCTTGCCTTCCATCACGGCGGTCCTTCGCTCCAGGAGCTGATCATCCCCGTCGTCACAGTGAAATCAGCCGCAACTATCGAGGGGACCGGAGGAGCCGTACTCGCAGTGTCCGACGTTCCGGACGCAGTCACCAATCGGATCTTCAGCGTGAAGCTGTCACTGGCGACCTTGGAAACGGACATCGTTACGGTTCGGCCAGTGCTCATCGCCGGAGATTCACAGGTCGGCTCCGTGGGGATGGCGGTGGGCGCCGAATACGATCGCTCTGCCGGCACCGTTGGCCTTCTACCCGGATCCGCGGCCACAGTCGGGTTTGTCCTTGACGACGACTCGGTGGATTCATTGAAAGTCGTGGTGCTCGACCCCGCCACAGACGCAGAGCTTTATCGTTCGCCATCTGAATTGCCAGTACGGCTAGGAGTTTCGTAATGACGGTTACCTGGACAGATGTGCCTGAGCGAGATGCCCTCGACGACAAGGTCAACAGCACATTTGCTGGGAAGGTCGTGCGAAAGGATCTGGTACGGAAAGTCAAGGTGGGCGCCAACGTTCCTGTTTTCGTGCTTGAGTTCCTGCTCGGCAAGTACTGCGCATCATCAGATCAGGTAGCCATTGAGATGGGGCTGCAGGTAGTCAATGACACCCTGGCGAAGAACTACATCAGGTCGGACGAGTCGATGAAGGCTCAGAGCCTTGTCATAGATCAAGGTCGCCATACCTTCATCGACAAGGTGAAGGTTCGGGTGGCGGACTCAGATCGCTGGGCCGAAGCCGTGAACTTTGGAGATCGTTACCTCCACATTCCCGACCACTACGCACGCGATTATGAGCGCCTTCTGACGGGTGGCGTGTGGGCACAAGTCGAAGTCACGCACCAGTACGACGAGGAAACGAAGGGCAAGCGATCGTTCTGGATTAGCAAGCTCGAGCCGATTCAAATTGCCACGTTTGACCTGGAACAGTATCGAGCTGGGCGTAAGGCGTTCACTACCGATGAGTGGATCGATTTCCTGGTTCGGAGCATGGGCTACGAGCCAGCCGAGATGAGCAGACGACTCAAGCTTCTTTTTCTAATTCGACTGATTCCGTTGGCCGAACGCAACTACAACCTCGTGGAGCTTGGTCCGAGAGGTACAGGCAAGAGCTACGCGATCCAAGAGGTCTCACCATACGCATCCCTCCTGACCGGCCCTACCACGGTAGCCAACCTCTTCGGCCACATGACTGGGCGCCAGAAGGGTATGGTCCAGATCTGGGATGTTGTCGGCTTTGATGAAGTTGCCGATCTTCAGAAGATGCCAAAAGAGGTCATCACGACTATGAAGACCTACTGTGAGTCCGGCACTTACCAACGTGGAACCGAGGCAGCTTCCGGCGATGCAAGTATCGCCATGTTTGGCAACACGAATCAACCGATTGAGGCGATGGTGCAGTCGGGCCATTTGTTCGACCCGATGCCAGACATCATCCGGAACGACATGGCGTTTATCGACCGACTGCACTTCTACCTTCCGGGGTGGGAAGTGCCGAAGATGCGCACTGAGCTCTTCACCGATCACTACGGATTTGTCGTCGACTACCTGGCAGAGGCGCTTCGAGAGCTCCGCAAGCACAACTTCACAGAGATCATCGATCGACACTTCTCGCTGGGCTCTCACCTGAATGCACGCGACCGAAAGGCCGTTCGAAGGACAGTTTCCGGATTGGTGAAGATTGTCCACCCTGACGGAGATCCGACAGAAGAGGATCTTCAAGTGTTACTTGAGCTTGCCATCGAAGGTCGTCGCCGCGTCAAAGAGCAACTCAAGAAGATGGGCGCGTTCGAGTACTACCAAACATCGTTCAGTTACACAATCGAGGCGACGGGGGAGGAGCGCTTTGTTGGTGTTCCGGAGCAAGGCGGCAGAGACTTGATTTCGCTCGATCCACTGGCCCCTGGCTCAGCGTATGCAGCCGGCGTTGACTCGGAAGGGACGGTCGGGATGTTCCGGATCGAGGTCTCGGTCGCAAGCGGAACGGGCAAGCTGAAAATGGCGGGTGGAGTCCGGGGAGCCATGAAGGAGTCGATTCAGCGGGCATTCGCATACATGCAGTCGAACAAAGCTGACCTCGGAATCGCTCGCGATCTGGACACATGCGACCTACATGTTGAAGTGATCGATCTCTTGGCGAATCGCGTCGAGGCAGAGATTGGAGTTGGGTTCTACGTGGCAGCGTTCTCCGCCCTGCGCTCAGCAGCTCTCTCTCCGGCACTACTCGTGCTCGGCGACATGAGTATTCAAGGAAATCTGAAGCCCACACGTTCGCTTGTGGAGCCGCTGCAAATGGGGATGGACAACGGTGCAAAACGAGCACTCATCCCGATCGAGAACCGCCGCAATTTCCTGGAAGTGGCCTCAGACATCATCGAGAGTGTCGATCCGATCTTCTACGGCGACCCCAAGATGGCTGCGATCAAGGCGCTCGGCGCGAGCTGAGCCAGCCGCTCGTCCGGGCAATGACTTCGATCAGCACGTGAACTGCGGTCGGAGCGCCGAGGTGAACCTGGAGGGGGAGGTGAAGCCGAAGGAGACAGCCTTCAATCGCCAAGACTGTCGCGAGGTGATGGCTCTCCCCACGCAGCGGCTGGAGAATCCGGGCCGCGCGGCCTGGACGCGTAGTGGTGATGCTCGATGCCATTGCTTTGCCCTCTGGGGAGCGGATACGACGCTCCCTCGCGGGCCATGCCCGACTGGCATCGGAACAGGCAGGCGCTCCTGCGCCTCTCGACTTGGCCTTGCGGGACCAGCCGGTCGGGTGGGCACCGTCGGGCGTCCGGTCTGCTCCAAGGGACAGTGGCCCTCGACGGCATCACCCACCCCGGTCACTTGAGCCCATCCTCGGCCGCCATCTCGCCAGTTGCGGTGACCCGCTACTAACCGAAGGTCGACAACAAACCCTACAAAAGCCCTACAACAGCCCTACAACAGGTCCAACTCGTGTCGAGGTGGGAATGCTGGTCAGAGCGCAGAGTTCAGACAAAAGTGCAGGTATAACCGGATTTAGAAGGACTCCGAGGGAGTGGTCGGGGTCCCGTGGACGGCTCTGATGAGGCTCATAACCCGAAGGTCGACGCTGCACTGCTGCGTCTGAAGTTGCAGGATGGAGCCGGATGACGATTCGCCCGCGACCTCATCTGGCGCAGAGGACGGTCTTGACGGTACTCAGCCTGAGGGCGCGGTGGTTCGTCACAGTTGCTTGTCTGCCTAGAAGTCCAATCCGGTGCCAAAGAGTAGCGTTGGAGAATTCCGTCCTGACGACGAGGAGAGTTCCGGGAAGGAGCCACATCCATGCCATTCGATAGTCCAGATCTCAATCTCGGTGACGATCTCCTGAAAGACGTAGGAAGCGGGAAGATTCGGCTTCCGGATTTCCAGCGAGACTGGAAATGGGATGTCGACCGAATCGCGAGCCTCCTTGCCAGCGTGTCACTGGGCTATCCAGTTGGCGTGGTCATGCTGCTGGAGACCGGTGGATCCGACGTTCAGTTCGCGACGAGGCTTGTGAGCGGAGTCGCGGACAAACAGGAGAAGCTGTCAGCAGAGCGACTCATACTCGATGGACAACAACGGCTTACTGCCCTCTACCAAGCTCTTGCTTGCGGTGAGGCTGTCAAGACCCAAGACACACGCAAGAAGCGCCTCGAGAGATGGTTCTACCTCGACATGGAAATTGCGTTAGACGAGGACGGGGATCGCGAGGCCGCAATCGTTTCAGTCCCCCCCGATCGTGTCGTTCGAGACAATTTCGGAAAGGACATCCTTCTCGATCTATCGACGACAGAGTTGGAGTGCGCTCAGGAGATGTTCCCGCTTGGGCGTATCTTCGATGGCCCAGCGGTCGACTCGTGGATGATGACCTATGTCCAGCACGATCCTGAACACGCGTCCGAGAGGCTTGAGCGATGGAGCGCGTTCAAGCAGAACGTCCTGGGGAACTTCACGGGCTACACAGTTCCCGTCATCGTGCTCCGGAAGGAGACGCCAAGGGAAGCGGTCTGTACCGTCTTCGAGAAGGTGAACACTGGGGGCGTTGTGCTCGACGTGTTTGAGCTTCTGACAGCCACCTTCGCTGCATCAGAATTCGATCTCCGAGATGATTGGGAGAACCGTCGAAAGCGACTTGATGATCACAAGGTGTTGCGTGGCCTTCAGAGCACGGATTTCCTCCAAGCGATTTCCCTCCTCGCTACGCTAGAACGAAGGAAAGCTTGGAAGGCAGGTATTTCGGATAAGCCTCCCGCCGTCTCCTGCAAGCGCCGTGACATTCTGAGACTCACCCGATCTGAGTACGAGTACTGGGCCCCCAAGGTCGAGGCGGGGTTCTTCTGGGCTGCGACATTCCTCACTGGCGAGATGATTTTCGAAGCCCGCGACGTTCCATACCGAACCCAAATGGTTCCATTGGCCGCCATTCACGTTGCCCTCGGAGCAGGTGCCGAGACCATCGGCAAGGTAGAGAAAATACGACGCTGGTACTGGTGTGGGGTGCTAGGCGAGCTCTACGGAGGCGCAATCGAGACGCGCTTCGCAAATGACCTACTCCAGGTAGCCGAATGGTGCACGAGCGGTGGTAACGAGCCAATCAGCGTGTATGAGTCATCGTTCGACCCTGGTCGACTTCTCACGCTCCGTACTCGCAACAGCGCTGCCTACAAGGGAATCTACGCATTACTAATGAAAGGTGGATCGAAGGACTGGCTCTACGATCAGGACATCACAATCGCCAGCCATCACAGTTTGGCGGTGGATATCCACCACATATTCCCGAAGAAGTGGTGCGCAGACTTCAAGATCGATGGTCTCCGCCGCGAGAGCATCGTCAACAAGACCGCTATTTCAGCTGCAACCAATCGAAAGATTGGCGGGCGTGCTCCTAGCAAGTATCTACCAGCGATTCGGTTGGAGGCGGAAACCACCCTGGATGAGATCCGGCGACGGGTGGAGCAGCACCACATCGACTTCGAGCGGCTTGCTGCAGATGACTTCGACGGCTTCTTCAATGACAGACGTCAACGCCTCTTGGACTTGATCACGATTGCGATGGGTAAGCCCGTTAGCGAACCGAGCGTGCCCACACTTCCCGAGGACTTCGACTTGGAAGACGAGGAGTTGAGCGACACCGACGTGGCGGAGGAAGAGTTGGTGGCATGAGCGAATGCCCGAAGATCGACTGGATGTATTGGCTCTTCACCAGCTGGGTTGACCGTGCTTGTGAGAACTTCTTGATTGTGATGGCAAGCCGAATCGGGAACGATGAGCGCCGGATCTCCTAGTACGGAGGCTTTGGCGGTGCGGTTGGCACAACCTAACCTCAGCTGCGTGAGCTGAGCGCCACCAGTCTCGTCCGTTTCTCAGGCGGTGAGGCTGAGCGCCGTGGCCACCGGCACCGGGAGTCATGACAGAGCCGCAGGGCATCCCAACGCCGATTCAGAATCTGTTGACCGACGACACTTGGGCCCGGACGCGAATGCCAGCCGCAGCACTACGTCGGAGGATGGTGTCCTCTCGTACCATGAGTCCATGCCAACTCGCCTGTTTCACCTGATGACGTTGCCGGCGCCTGCCTGAGTAGCGCCGTCGTCCGGACGACTTCGAGTCGCCCGTCCGACGCACTGGCGCATTCGGGGGTCTGCTGGGGCTTCTCATCATGTCGCCACCCCTTCCGGCGTCAATGGCACGTTGCGAGGCGCCGGCGCGGCTGGTGACCCTTCGGGTCGGTTCGTTCCTCGCCTCACCATCCGGCCTTCGCTTCTCACTCTTGCTGCGCTCGACCATGACCCCGGCGGGGTCCCCGGCGACCTCCTCTTCGGTACCCAGCGGCAACCGTCGCTCAACCGAAGGAGGCCGACATGGCTACTGCAATTGCTCGACGTTCACCCAAGCTCACGCCGGAGATGGCACACGATCAACTCGTTTCCGGTGTCCATGCGCTCACGACCTCGGACCAGTGGCTCGCCTACCTGGCCGTGGCGGCCAAGTTCACCCGCTACAGCGTCAACAACACCTTCCTCATCATGGTGCAGCGGCCGGACGCCACCCGGGTGGCCGGGTTCCACACGTGGAAGTCCCTGGGTCGGAGCGTGAAGAAAGGGGCCAAGGGCATCGCCATCCTCTGTCCCTGCGTTCGACGGACCACTGTCGAGGACGCGGACACCGGCGAGCCGACCACTCACTCCCGGATGGCCGGGTTCCGGGTCGGGTACGTGTTCGATGTGGCCGATACCGAGGGTGAGGATCTGCCCGACGATGGTCTGAATGTCGTACACCCGGTCGGTGTTGCCCCGGATGGCATGTGGGACACCCTGGTCCAGCGGGTCGAAGAGGCCGGCTTCACCGTCCGGTTCGGCCCGGACCACGACGAGTCGCTCGGTTCCGCCTGGGGTCGTACCGACTACGGGGACCGCTCGGTGATCGTCAAGAGCACGGCCGATCCTGCCGGAGCGTGCAAGACGCTCGCTCACGACCCGTTGACCGCACCATTGGTCGACGGAGGATGAGTTGGCGGCCGCCTGGCTGTGATCAGGATGCCGATGTCGGGTCCTTCGGAAATATGGGGGCAAGCAGGTTTGCCGTCAGCCTGCTCGCGAAAGTTAAATTCGCCCGGAACGACCCTCAGCCACGCACTTCTCGACTCTGCAAACGCAAAGGTGGGCCCCTATTCCGTTTCTGGCTCATCGCCCTTCGCGGGTGATGCTGAGGGTCCTCAGAAATGGAATAGTGATCAGACGAGGTGCCCAGCGGAGGAGGATCGACGTGCCTACAGATCGCAGTCATGCCATGGACCACATGGTGGTGGTTCTGTTCGAGAATCGCTCCCTGGACAACGTCCTTGGCCACCTCTACGGGCCGGACGACGGCAAGACCTTCGAGGGGGTGATTGGCAAGAACCTATCGAACCCGATTCCCGAATGGGCGGAGGACGGTGCCGATCGCAAGGTGGTCCCTTACACGGTGGCCACCGACATGGATAGCCCTAACCCGGACTCAGGGGAGGAGTATCCCCATACCAACACCCAGCTCTACAACATCCTGAGTGAAGAGAATCGCTTCAAGCTGGGCGACGACATCACGGACCCGTGGAATGCTCCCCAGCCCGGTCAGACGCCCACCATGGACGGCTACGTCACTGACTACATCAGTTGCTTCACCGCTGAGATGGGACGTCAGCCCACCTACGAGGAGTACTCGCAGATCATGACCGGGTTCACCCCCGAGCAGATTCCGGTACTCAACGGGCTGGCCCGTGCCTTCGGGGTATTCGACCACTGGTTCTGCGAGGTGCCATCGCAGACGTTGCCCAACCGGTCGTTCTGGACGGCGGCGACATCCTCGGGCTTCTCGGTCAACAGCCCGGTGACGAACTTCATCCAGCAGAACAGTGCGGAGACGATCTTCAACCGGTTGGAGGACCACGGCAAGACGTGGAAGATCTACGTCGGCGAGCCGATGCAGATCTTCCACGTCTTGGCCCACTTCCAGCGACTGAAGGACCGGCTTACAACCAACATCGTGCCGTTCGCCCAGTTCGAGGCCGACGCCGCCAACGGGGACCTGCCTGATTTTTCATTCATCGAACCCTGCCTGGCGCTGGGTCACAACGACTATCACCCGGCCTGCGGACGGGCCATGGGACACGGCGTTGCCATTCCGAGCATCGACCCCCCGTCCTCGATCCTGGGTGGAGAGGCGTTCTTGTCCCGGATCTACGCCGCCTACCAGGGAATGCAGTCACCGACGGGTACCAACGTGTGGAACACGGCGTTGCTCATCGGCTGGGACGAGCCGGGGGGAACCTACGACCATGTGCCACCGCCGTCCGTTCCATCGCCTGATCCATCGGCTCCGGCCGGACAGCATGGTTTCACGTTCGACCGCTCCGGCTACCGAGTACCGGCCATCATCGTGTCACCGTGGGTGGCCGAAGGGGACGTGTTCAACCAGGAACACCGACACACGTCATTGATTGCCACGCTCCGGGAGGAGTGGAATCTGGGTGACCCGTTCACAGGCCGAGATGCTGCCGCCCGGACCTTCTCCCACGTGTTCACCCTGGACACGCCAAGGGACCCGAAGACATGGCCTGTTCCTCAGGCTCGACCGGTTCCTCCTTTCCACGAGGACTTGACGGCCCTCGGACGGGCCTTGGGGCCGTTGGGCAAAGCCCTGTTCGACGGGATCCGAGCGTATGCCGAGCAAGCCAACATCGAGATTGACGGAATGCCAAAGGACCCCACGGTTGACGTGCCTCCCGAAGAGGTGATGACGGTGTTGCGAAGCTTCTTTGCGAACTTCTTCCCAACGCTGGTTCCGGCTACGAAGAGCTAGTCGCTCCCAGGAGCGTCCCAATAACCCGGCGCAAAGCGAGGCGATCGCAGGCTGGGCTGAACGCCATATTTTTAACCCGCTCCGCTGCGCCACGTGCTTCATTTCGCGATCGCTTGACCGGCGCGCGTATCGACGGATCTGATTGTCGAAGGCGGAGAGCCGTTACGAACTTAGAGTGGCCCTTGGACCATCCCTGGTTCATGGTGCTGGTGGTGTTCCACTGGGCCCACCCAGCCGGTGGGGCGGTGGACCATGGATCTCCGAGATGTGAGCACCCTGACAGTGACCAGGGTGGGCCGGCTGGAGACCACGACGACGGTGATCGGTCTCCGCCTGGTCGATGGCGCCAACGAGGAGATCCTCCCGGCCAGCGAGTTCCTCAGTTCGCTCCTCGCCAGCGGCGCCAGCCAGTCCAGTCTCCGCTCCTACGCCATGGGACTGCTGCGGTGGTGGCGGTTTCTGGAGGCGGTCGGTGTCCCCTGGGACCGGGCCACTCGGATCGAGACACGAGACTTCGTGCTGTGGATGCGATCGGGGGGAAAGCGGCCACCGGACGGCAGTCCGGCACGGTCCCCATTCGCTGCGGCGACGATCAATCACAACCTGGCCGTGCTCCGCGGCTTCTACGGAGACCGACTGGCCGCCGGTGTCGGCCCGGTCATCAACCCGGTGCCCGACTCGGTGGGAGGGAACCGGCCCCACGCCCACCAAAATCCCATGCAGCCCTTCGAGCATCACCGGCGGGCCCCGCTACGCCAGAGGACCCCTGCCCGTCAGCCGAAAGGCCTGCCTGACCGGCTCTTCGACGACCTGTTCGCCGCCATGGTCTGTGACCGGGACCGGGCCCTCCTGGCCTTCTACGTGACCACCGGGGCACGGGCCTCCGAGCTCCTCGGCGTCACCGTCGACCGGGTGGATGTCGGACAACAGTTGATCGGGGTGCACCGGAAAGGCAGCGGAGCACTCCAGTGGCTTCCGGCCTCGTCCGACGCCTTCATCTGGCTCCGCCTCTACGAGGCAGTGCAGTCCCGTCCCGAGGGCGAATCCGCACTGTGGCTGACCCGCCGGGAGCCGACCCACCCCCTCACCTATTCGGCCATGCGCCGGGTGCTCCAGCGGGCCAACGCCCACCTGGGCCAGACCTGGACGCTGCACCAGCTTCGCCACACCGCCGCCCAGCGCATGGTCGACGACCCCCGGCTGTCACTGATCGACGTGCAATGGCTGCTCGGTCATGCCCATCTCGAGACCACCGAGATCTACGTGCGGCCCCACGAGGACGAGGTCGTGGCTCGTGCCCGCGAACATCACCAGCGTCGAGCGGTCGCCCCTACAGCTCTCCCGGCCGCCGGCTACCGGCCCGAGGTCATGGAGACGCTTCTTGGAGGACGCACCGGTGTCGTCTGAGGAGACCACTCCCGGCATCATCGACGTCTATACCGACACGGTCCCCGGACCACGCCAGCGGACCCGTGGTCTGCGTTCGCAGGTGCACCCGGTCTCCGTCGGCGCCGATGACTTCCAGACACCCGTGTTGGACACGCCGGTCATCGAGCGACCCGCCGTGTGGCCGGAGACCGAGGCCGATCGTGACCAGGTCATGGAACAGGCGAGAGCACTGGAACCCGTTGACAACACGGAGATGCGTCGGCGGCTAGCCGGGGTGAGCATTCTCCTCGCCTGGCTCGAGATCTTCGCGGGCGATACCTGGCAACAGCGGTGGCTCGCACCGGGAGTCGACTCGGCTGGCGCTGCATGGCCGGAGTTGGTTGTCCACCCGGGTCTTCGCCGGGGTGGTGATGGTCGATCTCAGCTCACTGGAGCTTCTGGTCAACTGCTGCTGCTCGGGGTGATCCGGCCGGGTTACGCCTGGCTCTACGCACTGCGGTCGAGCCAGGCTCTGCAACGATTTCGGGACCGGCGCGATCCCGACGGGTTCGCTGGTCTCGACGCGCTCTGTGACGCCACCCCCCGGTTCACCCTCCTTGACCGACACTCGGCCTTCAACCAGTTGACCCGGATCCTCATGCACAACGGCGGTCACCTGTCCGACATCACCGTCGGCGACTGCATCGAGGCCTACCGGGCCCAGGCCGGCTACAGCGCCCGCCAGCACAGCCACTGGTATTTGCTCCTCGGCCAGGCGGGCATCCTGCCCGCCGACGCTCCGCCCACCGTCTGGGCGGCATCCCGGCGTGGGCAGCTGACCGTCGAAGAGCTGGTCGATGGCTACGACGTCACCTGTCGCCCGATACGCGACCTTTTCGTCGACTACCTCCACGAACGCCAGGCGGCCATGGACTACTCCTCACTGCGCCAGCTGGCCAGCAAGCTGGTTCTGCTGTTCTGGCGCGATCTGGAGCTCAACGAACCGGGCATCGACTCGCTGCACCTCGCAGACGACGTGGCCCGCCGGTGGAAGGAGCGACTCCGCCACGTCCGCTACGGCAACCACCGCATCGGCAGGCTCCGGGAGGACCCGAACACCATCCTCATGGCCGTCCGGGCCTTCTACGCCGACCTGGCCGCCTGGGCACTCGAAGATCCTGGCCGGTGGGCCATCTGGGCAGTGCCCAACCCGGTCAGTGGCCGGGACCTGCTCGGACAGAACAAGCAGAAGAAACGCGCCACCGCCCGCATGCACCAGCGCATCCGGGAACTGGCACCCGCCCTGCCCGCCCTGGTGG
>PLHF01000145.1 GCA_003138855.1 Acidimicrobiaceae bacterium
GAGGCCACCGGTTCGGGAATGGTTCCGGCACCACACCTGCTGCAGTTGGCACGGTGAAGTCGGTCGGCGCCGATACCTTCACGGTTACCACGCGACACGGCACTGTGGTCACCGTGGATGTGACCGGCACCACCACGTACCGAGATCGAGGCGTCACTGCTCCGACGTTCGCAGACGTGACAGTCGGTTCGCACGTGGCCGTGGTGGGCACGGACACCTCCAACACCGTGGCCGCCACCAGCGTCGTCATCGGCGGTTTCGGAGGCCACCGGTTCGGGAATGGAGTCAGCTCGACGGCGTGACCAACACCATGGCACGTGGTCCGGCGCCATTCGCATCCGCCCCGCTCCGGTCGGCGTCACCTGTCGCCGGGGTGGGACGGCCATGTCGCGGTGCGTCAATTGAACCACCCGGGCTTCCCCCCGTGTGTTGTTCATGGACCGGCAACCCTCGTGAGCACGGCTACTGAGCGCCCAGGTAGTGGACGCTCACCGAAGCCCCAGTTCGGCAGCATCCAATGCGATGAGCACTACCGCGGCCAGCCGGGTCCGGTCCGGTCGGTGCGCATGCCGCGTGCGTAGGATCGGCCGCACGATGTCGACCGCCGCGACCCCGGCGGGGCGCCACCAGGCCGTACGCTCCAGCGGCTCCTCGAGATCACCCTGGCGATGGTGGTCATCACCGGCTTCGTACACGGCGCCGGACTCCCCTTCAGCCTGCTTGCCGCCGAGGCGGTCGGCTGGGGGTGGGCCACGACCGCGCATCTGATCCTCGGCTCGCCGATCGCTGTCCCAGGCCGGACGACATCGCCTGCCTGCTCGATGACTCCAAGATCTCCGCCAGCTCGGTGGCGCCCGCGCCAAACCGGCAGTGGGGGTCGACCCGTTACGTGGCGACCGGCTCCGACGGCGAGACCCTGCGCATCTCGCTCTACGGCCGCGACGCCGGCCTGAGCCAGCTGCCGGCCGATACCTATCGGACCGTCGTCTATCACCGCCACGTCGGACCCTTTGCGCTGACCCGCGTCCAGCAGATCGAGCACGAGGCCTACATGACCCTGCTGGCGCAGCGGGCCACACCCGGCCGTACGGCTGCACCGGCCACCACCGGCTTCGCCGGCCCGTCGCACGAGGCCGTGGTGGTCTCTATCTCGCCGAAGTGCCGGGTGCTACGCGAGATGCTCGCCGTCGGCGGAGCACCGTGCGGTCGTGCGGTACCGTGACGCCGGTGCGAAGCGATGAGGTGGTGGGCGCTGGACCCGACCGACCCGCCGGGCCCGAGCGGAACAATGGGCCCGATGAGGTCGTGCCGGCGCCGATCCTCCTCACGCTGTGCACGGGGAATGCGGCGCGCTCGGTGATGGCCGGCGCGATGCTCGTACCGGCACCCCTGCGGATCGTCACTGCCGGCACCCACGTGGTCGAAGGGCAGCCGATGAGCCGCAGGACGAGGGACGCCCTCGCCGCGGTGGGCCGGCGCGCCGACGGGCATCGGAGCCATCAGCTCACCGATCGGGACGTCGAGGAGGCGGACCTGATCCTGGCCATGGCCGGCGAGCACGTGCACTACATCCGGCGAAGGCATCCCGAGGCGGCGAAGAAGACCGTCTCGATCAAGAGGCTGTGTCGGCTACTGCCCTCTGGGCCTGCTCCCCTGGGCGAGCGTCTCGGTGTGCTCGGTCTGGCCGACGTCGAGATCGAGTCGTGGGAGGACGTCGAAGATCCCGCCGGCGGTGAGGACGAGGTTTACCTCTCCTGTGCCAAGGAGCTCGCCGACCTCTGCGCCGATCTCCTGCCCCGCCTGGGCTGACCGGAGCAGACCGAGCTCAGCTGGGAGCCGATCGGGAGAGCTGGGGGTAGCGCAGGGAGATGTCGGCGCAGGTGGCGCACACCTCTTCGGGAACGATCCCGATCTTCATCAGCACGCCGAAGGCCTTGCAGCCGAGGCACAGCCCGAAGGCCGCCTCGAGGAACGCGGCCGCCGCCAGCAGCCCGGTGACCACCCAGGTGGCGGTGCCCAACCCGAATCCGTACCAGAGCACCAGTGCCGTGGTGGAGAAGGCCACCCCGATGCCCTGGGCGAAGCGCTTGGGCGGGCCGGCCACGAAACGGGGCTCACCCGGGATGCGGGGAGCGAAGACTCTGGTGGCGAACTGGCCGAGCGGGCTCAGTGTGGGCCCGGTCAGGACCCGGGCCCAGAACCCGTAGGCCAGCGGAATGAGGATCCAGGGTTGGCGGAAGGCGATGGCCGCCACGCACATGAGGACCACTCCGGTGGCGACGGTGCGGGCAGCGTTATCGTTGACGGGATTCGGGAACTTGAACACCCACATAGTTTACTGGTTCCGTCAGGTTTTGTGTAGAGCAGATTCTCAGCCGGCCGCTCGCCGCACCCGTGGGCACAGCCCGACCATCCGGTTCCGGACCGGCTTCGAATACAGTCACGTGATGGCCGGTCTGGAAGAGGCCGGCGACGCCAACCTGGTGGTGGGCGTGGGGCGTTGGCACGAGCCGACCCTGGCCGAGATCTACCGCCGCCACGGCGGCTCGGTCCATGCCCTGGCCCGCCGGATCGTACGCAGCGACCCACCGGCCGAGGAGATCACCCAAGAGGTCTTCCTCGACCTCTGGAACCGGCCGGAGAAGTTCGACGCTCAACGGGGGACGCTGCGTTCGTTCCTGCTGGCCCGCACCCACGGCAAGTCGGTGGACTTCGTCCGCTCGGAGGTGGCCCGGCGCAGGCGCGAGGAGCGGACCTCCCGCGAGACGGCCACCGCCCCCTACGACATCGACCACGAGGTGTGGGACCTGGCCGTGGTCGAGCAGGTCAAAGAGGCCCTCGACGCACTGCCCGACGAGCTCCGCCAGCCCGTCGAACTGGCCTACTTCGGTGGCCACACCTATCGCGAGGTCGCAGTCATGCTGAAGGAACCCGAGGGCACGGTGAAGAGTCGCATCCGGTCGGGGCTCGGGCGCCTCCGTGTCGACCTGGCCGAACGGGGCGTCGAGCTGACAGGGGCGGAACGTTGAGCGCGCCCACGACCCCGACCGTGCCCGAACCGAGCCACCAGGAGATCCAGGATCTCCTGGGCGCCTACGCGCTGGATGCGGTGGATCCCGGACACCGCGTCCATGGTCGAAGCGCACCTGGAGCACTGTGCCCGGTGCGCGGTCGAGGTGGCTCAGCACCACGAGGTCGCGGGGCTGCTGGCCAACTCCGGCGGCTCGTCCCCGGCGCGGGTGTGGGACGGCATTGCTCGCCGACTCGAGGTCTCGGCACCCCCGCCGTGGACGCTTCTGGCCGCTCGGCTCGAGGCCGGCCAGGGCGAGGACAAGGCGGACACGACGGTCGAGGCGGGCGGGGAGTGGGGCGACGGGCTGCCGGCCGAGGCCCCGGTCCCCGCATCCGGGGTCGTTCCGATCTCCTCCTCGCGTCGCCGGCAGTGGCCCGTGAGGGTGGCCGGCGCGGTCGCCGCAGCGGTCGCCGCGGTGGCTCTCATCTTCGCCGTGCAGGCCGACCATCTCGGCCACCAGGAGACCACAGCCCAGGCGCCGCTGCTGTCGGCGGCGGAGCAGCAGGCACTGGCCTCGCCCACCTCCGAGCAGGTCCGGCTCACCGCCTCCCCTGGTGCGTCGGGGGCCCTGGCTACCGGAACGGTGACCGTGGTCCTGACCGGGTCGGGGACGGGGTTCGTGATCGGTGACGAGTTGTCGACGCTTCCGGCGGACAAGACCTACCAGCTGTGGGGGGTCATCGGGGGCAAGGACATTTCGCTCGGCCTGCTGGGCCCGAATCCGTCGGTCGTCGCCTTCAGCGTCGCCGGCAGCGTGCCGGTGAGCGCGTTCGCCATCACCGCCGAGCATTCCGGCGGCGTGGTGAAGTCCACCAATCCGCCGGTGGTTGCCGGCGCGGTGAAGGCCTGAAGGTCGCCGCCCGGGGAACTGTCACCCGGCCCGCGCTGCGGCCGGCCGTGCCTGCGATTCAGATCCGGTGGACCTGGCGCAGCCCGGCCCAGGCGAAGTCGGCCAACCGGGTGGCCAGGCGGGCGGCCTCGTCGGCCTGGCAGACGTCGACCGCCGAGCTGTCGTCGGGGGGGGACTCCGTCAGATGGGCGTCCAGCCAGTGACGGCTGGCGCCCTCGGCCATGCCCACGACGGCGTGGGCCAGCAGCAGCCGGTGCTCCGGGTCGAGCCCGGCGTCGATCAGCGGGTCGATCGCCTCGGCGATGGTGTCCTCCACCCGGCGGAGTGCCGCACCGAGCTCGGGGTCGTCGGGGGCATCCCGGCCGTAGAGGAGTCGGAAGGCCTGTTCGTTGCCGACCATCAGCTCGAAGTAGGCGGCGAACCCGAGCTCCACCTGCTGGCGTGGGCCCCCGGCGTCGGCGGTGGCGGTCACGATCCGGTTGACCAGCTCACCCGAGAAGACGTCCATCAGCTCGAGGTAGAGGGCGCGCTTGGACTCGAAGTGCTGGTACACCAGGGGCTTGGTCACCCCGGCCGCCTCGGCGATGTCGTCCATGGTGGTCGCCGCGTAGCCGTGCTTCGCGAACAGGCGCAGCGCCACGTCGAAGAGCTGGCGGCGCCGGGCGTCGGCGGTCAGGCGGCGGCCGGTGGGTGCTCGGCGCCCCTGCCCCTCCGTGTGTCCGCGTTCCCTGGCGAGGGCGGCGTTCATGGCGGTCATCGTACCTCCGGCCCGGAATTCGAACCGAATCGGCCGGGACCGCCGTGTCACAGGTCGGGCAGCACGGCGGCGATCCTCCCGGGAAGGTCCGCCAGCGAAAAGTGGGAGGAGGCCACGGCCAGATTGTGCTCGAGGAGGTCGGTGTCGGGGGCGTCCAGCCAGGCACGCATCCGGTCCATCTCGGAGAGGTGGAACCACCGGAACCCGAACGCCTCCAGCTCCCGGGCCACCGGGTAGGGCCCGATGGCCAACGGCCGCCGCTGGATCACCGACTCGATGGTCGGGTTCCCGAAACCCTCCCAGGTGGAGGGCAGGGCGACCACATCGCACGCCTGGTAGGCATCGTGGATGTCCACGCCGCCCCGCCCGCCGGGAGGGCCGAGGACGACCGGGCAGGTCGCCGCCCCGACCAGAGCGTCGAGCTCTGGGCCGTACCCGTCCTCGGCCGGCCCGAGCAGCCAGTAGGTGGCACCCAACGCGGTGGCCACGGCGATGCCCCCTCCTACGTTCTTCCGGGCGATGGCCCTGGTCGGTTGGAGCACCAGGCGTTCGCCGTCGCCGATGCCGAGGGCGTGTCGGACCTGCTCGATGCGGTCGGGTCGGGCCGCCACCGGAGCCCGATCTCCGGGCCGCCCGGCGTCACCGACGTCGAAGGTGTTGTAGATGGTGGTGGCGGCGATGCCTCGTTCCTCCAGCTCCCGCCGACTCATCTCGTTGATGGTGACGTGGCGCCACCGCGGGTCGTCGGGTGGGGCCGGGTACCCGGCGAACTGGGGTCGCTGCCATGGGAGGTCATGGTGGTGGAGCACAGCTGGTCGCCCGGCTAGGACCTGGGCCACCATCTGGGAAGCGCCCGGGTTGAGCGGGAGGGAGCAGAGGTTCTCCACGATCACCAGGTCGGCAACGTCCAACGCCGATGCGACCTCCGACCGCGCCGGCGGTTCGGCGGCACCGATGGAGAGTCCGGGGACCGTGCGGTCCACGGGTCCGCTCCCGGCCACGGTGACCGTCGCGAACCCGAGGGTGGCCAGTGCGTGCTGCCACTTGGACGCCTCGATGCCGACGCCGTCGGAACCCCCGAGACGGAAGGAGAGCAGGGCAGCGGTCGGAATGTCGTCACCGTAGCTGGCAACGCTCTGTACCCCGGGGGCCCGCCTGCAGGCAACCCGTCCGAGATGGGACTACCTTCGTACGGTGCCCGCCGACGCCACCTCCCCGGCTTCCCTTGGCGGCGAGTCCCCCGCCGGTGATCGGATGGCGGAGAACTCCGACCTCCGGGCCGACCGGGCCGGCGCCGTCCTGACCCTGACCATCGATCGACCCGAACGGCGCAATGCCATCACCTGGGAGGTCATCGCAGGCCTCCGCGAGCACCTGGCCCGAGCCAAGTCCGACCCGACCGTGCGGGTGGTGGTGCTGGCCGGCGCCGGCGACCGGGCATTCTGCGCCGGTGCCGACCTTGCGGGCATGGCACCCCGTGATCCCGGCGGGTCGACCGACGAGTACGCCGATCACCATCTCGCCCGGGGCTGGTTGGCCGAGCTGTTCGAGGAGATGTGGCACCTGGGCAAGCCGACCATCGCCCGGGTCCAGGGCTGGGCCATGGCCGGAGGGTTCGGGTTGGCATTGGCCTGCGACATCGTCGTTGCATCGGAGCAGGCCCGATTCGGTGCCCCGGAGCTCAACGTCGGGCTCTGGCCCTACATGGTCACCGTGCCCATGCTTCGTTCGATGCCCCCCAAGAAGGCGCTCGAGCTGATGCTGACCAGTCGGGTGGTCGGGGCCGAGGAGGGGGAGCGGATCGGGTTCGTCACCCGGTTGGTGCCCCACGACCGGCTCGACGCCGAAGTGGCCGCGCTGGCGGCGGTGCTGGCCTCGAAGCCGCCCGGTGTGATGAGGTTGGGCCGCGAATCGTTCTACGCTGTGGTGGATGCGGCGGCCACCGAGGCTCTGCCCTATCTCCACGCCATGTTGACCGTGACCAGCCAGACGGCCGAAGCGGCGGAGGGGATCGCGGCCTTCATCGAGAAGCGGCCGCCGAGCTGGCAGTCGGCCTCCGGCGACGACTCCGACCCACACTGAACCACGAGGAGCACCAACAGCATGACGAAACGAGCACTGATCACGGGCGTCACCGGCCAGGACGGCTCCTATCTGGCGGAATTCCTGCTCGGTCAGGGCTATGAGGTGTGCGGGATGGTGCGGCGCTCGAGCACGCTCAACTTCGAACGGATCGCCCACATCCAGGATCGGCTCACCCTGGTGGCCGGCGACCTCCTCGACGAGGTGTCGATGATCAACATCTTGCGCGAGAGCCGGCCGGCCGAGGTCTACAACCTGGCCGCCCAGTCGTTCGTGCAGACGTCGTGGAACCAGCCGGTCCTCACCGGTGAGACCACGGCGCTCGGCGTGACCCGGGTGCTCGACGCAATCCGCACGGTCGACCCCGAGATCCGCTTCTACCAGGCGAGCTCCTCGGAGATGTTCGGCAAGGTCCTCGAGGTCCCCCAGGTCGAGACGACCCCTTTCTACCCCCGCAGCCCCTACGGGGTGGCAAAGGTCTACGGGCACTGGATCACCGTCAACTATCGCGAGAGCTACGACCTCCACGCCTCGTCGGGGATCCTCTTCAACCATGAGTCCCCTCGACGAGGCCTCGAGTTCGTCACCCGCAAGGTGACCCACGGGGTGGCGCGTATCAAGGCGGGGATCGACGACAAGCTGGCCCTGGGCAACCTCGACGCCCAGCGTGACTGGGGCTTTGCCGCCGACTACGTGCGGGCCATGTGGTTGATGCTCCAGCAGGACCGGCCGGACGACTACGTGGTGGCCACGGGGGAGACCCACTCGGTCAAGGAGTTGGTCGAATTGTCCTTTGCCGCCGCCGACCTCGACTGGGAGAAGTACGTCGTGATCGATGATCGCTTCCTGCGCCCGGCCGAGGTGGACCTGCTGGTCGGTGATGCCTCCAAGGCGGAGACGACGCTCGGTTGGCACCGGGACGTGGAGTTCTCCGGCCTGGTGCAGATGATGGTGGAGGCCGACCTCGCGCTGGTGAAGAGCCAGCTGGCGTAGCGGGTGATGATGGTCGGCCCGGCGGCGATCCACGCCGACCCCCTGGGTCTCCTGGTGGCGTTCGGCGCGGGGATGCTGTCGTTCCTGTCGCCCTGCGTGCTCCCCCTGGTCCCGGCCTACCTGTCGATGGTGTCGGGCCTCTCCGCCGCCGAGTTGGGCGCGCTGCGCCCGGCCCCGGCCCCGGCCCCGGCTCCGTTGCCGGTGGCGACGGTGACGTCGGAGGCGCCGAAGGCCGAAGCGGATGGCGCGTCGTCCGCGCCGAACGGGCCGAGCGTCGAGGACGTGAAGCGCGAGCGGGCCAGGCTGCTGTGGGGGATCCTCGCCTTCATCGCCGGGTTCACTGTCGTGTTCACCATCCTCGGGGCGTCGGCCTCGGCCCTCGGCAAGCTGTTCCTCACCCATCAGCGATCGCTCGAGACCGTCTCGGGCATCGTCATCGTGGTGTTCGGATCGCTGTTGGTGGCGATGGCCGCCGGAGTCACCCCGCCGATGGCGCTGTCCGGAGAGCGCCGCTTCGTGGTCCGTCCCTCCGCCCTCGGAGTGTGGGCCCCGCCGATCATGGGCATGGCCTTCGCCTTCGCCTGGACGCCGTGCATCGGGCCGGTGCTGGGCAGCGTACTGGCCCTGGCAGCCGGGACCGGCGGTTCGGCCACCGGTGGCATTGCGCTCCTGCTGGCCTACTCGGTCGGCCTCGGAGTGCCGTTCCTCCTCAGCGGCCTGGCCTTCGGACGGATGACCGACATGATGGCCAGGGTCCGGAGCCGGCTCCGGCTGGTCGATCTGGTGGGGGGAGTGGTGCTGATCGTCTTCGGGCTCCTGCTGGCCACCGGCAACGTCGATATCGTCTCCGCCCACGTCTCCAATTGGCTCCGTGACCTGCACCTGAGCCGCCTGTCCACCAGCTGAGTCCGACCTCGGGCGAGCGGTGGGCGGTCCCGGTGCCGCCGGCGGAACCCGGTCGGCCGCCGTGGCGGGGTGCTCGCCTGGCTCCCGGACCCCGTCCCTCGTAGCATGGAGGGACGGCTATGGCCCCAGCAACTCCCTCCTCCTCCGCAATTTCGCTCCACGACGCTGTCGCGTTGTCGGGGCGGTTCCCATTGCTCACGGGCGTCGACCTCGAGGTCGCCGCCGGTGAGTCCGTGCTGGTCGAAGGGCCGAATGGTGCCGGCAAGACCAGCCTGCTCCGGGTGTGTGCGGGCCTGGTATCCCTTGCGTCGGGACGGGTGGCCGTGCTCGGCCTCGATCCCGTGCGACGTCGCGCCCAACTCCGTCGGCGGGTGGGCCTGCTGTCCCACGCCTCCCACCTCTACGACGACCTCACCGTGCGGGAGAACGTGAGGTTCGCGGTCCGGGCCGCCGGCGCGGGTACCCATCGGATCGACCCGGCGTGCGAACGGTTGGGGCTGACCGGCCGCCTGCTGAAGACCCCTGCATCCAAGCTCTCGGCCGGGCAGCGCCGCCGGGTGGCCCTGTCCGTCCTGGTGGCCCGCTGGCCCGAGCTGTGGATGCTCGACGAACCCCATGCCGGACTGGATGCCTCGGCGAGGACGATCCTCGACGAGTTGATCGGCGAAGCGACGGCCGGCGGTGTCACCGTGCTCATCGCCTCCCACGAGTCGGCGCTGGTGGAGCCGCTGGTGACGCGGGCGGTCACGGTCACCGGCGGCCGGGTGACCGCGGAGCGGCGCACGGGCGCTTCCCGGGCACCGCTCGGACGGCAGGCGGCCACCGCTTCCGGGCCCACCCCCACCGAGGCCTCCGGGGGGCCGGGGGGCGCCCCCGGAGCCGCCCCCCGGGTCGACGGCGAGGTGGCCCATGTGGCGTGACACGCTGTTGGTCGCAGGAAAGGACCTCCGTATCGAGGCGCGGTCGCGGGTTGCCCTCTCCCAGGTGGCGCCGTTCGGGATCGTGGCCCTGGTCCTGTTCGCCTTCGCTCTGGGCCCCGACCGGGCTCTCATGGCCACGGGAGCACCGGGCCTGTTCTGGGTGGCCGTCCTCTTCTGCACGGTGCAGGCTGTCCAGCGCAGCGTGTCCGTCGAGTCGGCCGATGGCGCCCGTGACGGGCTACGCCTTTCCGGGCTCGACCCCGCCGGACTGTTTCTGGGCAAGACGGTGGCTGTCGCGGCCCAGCTGGTGGTGCTGGAGGCGCTGCTGGCGGTGGGCGTGGTGCTCCTCTACGGCGCCCGGATCGACGTCCCGTGGCTGATCGTAGTGTCCTGCGTGCTCGGGACCGTCGGACTGGCTGCCACCGGGACCCTGTACGGCGCCCTGTCGGCCGGTCTCCGTGTTCGCGAGACGCTTCTCCCGTTTCTCCTGCTCCCGATCGTCGCGCCGGTGCTGCTGGCCGGCACCCGCATCTGGCAGGCGGCCATGGCCGGCGGCACCCCTGCCGACGGGACCCAGTGGCTGCGGCTGCTGGTGATCTTCGACGCCGTCTACGTGGCGTTGGGCGTCGTCGTGTACGGACCCATCCAGGAGACCGCGTGAATCCGAACCAGCGGGTGCGCTCCCCACTCCTCCAGTCCGCCCGGGCCCGCTGGACGGTCCGGATCATCGGCATCGCCGCGGTCCTGTCCACGGCGTTCACGGTCTGGCTCGGCCTGTGGGTCACGCCTCCCGACCAGGTCCAAGGAGACCTGGTCCGTCTGGTCTACATCCACCCGGGTGTGGCGTGGGTGGCGTTGTATCTGGCCTTCGGCCTGGCCGCCGCGGCCAGTCTCCTCTACCTGTGGCCCCGGACCCGTTCGCTGTTCTGGGACCGGTTGGCGGCCGCTGCCGTCGAGGTCGGAGTGGTCTTCAACGTGTGCACGCTGATCTCCGGCTCGATCTGGGGGAAGCCGGCCTGGGGCGTGTGGTGGGCGTGGGATGCCCGACTGACCAGTACCGCGGTCCTGCTGGTCCTGTTCCTCGGGTACATGGCCCTGCGTCGGGTGCCGGCGGAGCCAGAGGTGCGGGCCAGGCGAAGTGCGTTCCTGGCTCTGTTCGCCGCGGTCGACATCCCGATTGTTCACTTCTCGGTGCTCTGGTGGAAGACGCTCCACCAGGGGGCGACCGTGCTCAACCCCGATCTCTCGCCGACCATCCACGGATCGATGGCGTGGACGCTCCTGCTCAGCTTCGTCGCCCTCACCCTGGTCTTCGTGTGGATGCTGCTGGTCCGTTACCGCATCGGCGTCCTCGAGGACTGGCTGGGCAGCGGCGAGCTGGATGCCGCCCTGCGGGAGCGTCAGGCCGAAGGGGTGGCGCCGGACCCGGCCGGGGACGGGTCCGAGGCGGCCGCCGGCGCGCCCGTTCCCGAGGGCGTCCGATGAGGTACGTGATCGCCGGATACACCATCATCCTGAGCCTGCTGTTCCTCTACGCCGTGCAGTTGGTGTGGCGGCGGCAGCGGCTGACCCGGGCGGTGGAGCGGCTCGAGGCTGCCCCTGCGTCTTCCCACGTCCCCGTCCCTGCCCACTCCGACCCCCGGACGGAAAGTCGATGACCACCGCCCCCCCGGCACCCCCGTCCTCGACCGAGGGATCCGATCCGAGCCGGTCCCTGGCGCGGCCGGTCGCGCCGACCCTCGCGTCGAAGAGCCATCGGCTGCGGTACGTGGTGGTGGGCCTCGTGCTCGTCGGGTCGCTCGCCTTCCTGCTGGCCAAGGGCCTCGGCTCCGCGCTCGACTTCTACCTTCCGGCCGACCAGGCAGTGGCCCAGCAGGCGAGCCTGGGGTCGAAGACCTTCAACCTCGAAGGTGTCGTCGAACCCGGTTCGATCCACTCCACGCCGAACGGAGTGGACTTTGTCGTGACCTCCGGTTCGACCCGACTGCAGGTCGACAACGCCGGCAGCCCTCCGCAGCTGTTCGCGGCCGACATCCCGGTCATCGCCGTGGGCCACTTCAGCGGCTCGACGTTCCTGTCCGACCAGATCCTGGTCAAGCACTCCTCGACCTACATCGCCGAGCATCCGGGGCGGGTCACCGCCCCGAACGGGACCAAGCGATGATCATCGGACCCCGCGCTCGCCGGTGCACCGCCGGCAGTCGCCGGTGAACGGCGCCCTCGGGCACACCGGAGTCCTGCTCGGATTGGTCGCCGCCCTGGCCGGTGTCGCCGTCATCGCGGTCGGACTGGCCAGGCGACGCGAGTCCACCATGCGCAGTGGCCAGCTCTACGCCCCCCTGGTCCTGGTGGGCGGACTGATCGCGGTGGCGGCCATGCAGCGCGCCCTGATCACCCACGACTTCTCGCTCACCTACGTGGCCGACAACAACAGCCGGTCCACGCCCCTCCTGTACTCGATCACCGGCATGTGGTCCGCCCTGGCCGGGTCGATCCTCTTGTGGGGGGTGATCCTGGGGGGGTACGCCACGGCCATGGTGTGGCGCTTCCGCAAGCGGGCCGGCGACCAGCTGGTGGCCTGGGCCACGTTGGTCGTGTACGTGGTGGCCGCCTTCTTCTTCGCCTTGATGCTGGGGCCGGCCGACCCTTTCCAACATGTGTCCGGGGCCCTCCCCGCCAACGGGCTCGGTCCCAACGTGCTGCTCCAGGACAACCCGCTGGTGCTGTTCCACCCCCCGATGCTCTACCTGGGTTTGGTGGGGTTCACCCTGCCCTTCGCCTTCGCCGTCGCCTCGCTGATCACCGGCCGCCTCGACGAGGACTGGCAGGGCGAGACCCGCCGTTGGACGTTGTTCGCCTGGACGTTCCTCACCCTCGGCATCGTGCTCGGGGCGTGGTGGTCCTACCAGGTGCTGGGGTGGGGCGGGTTCTGGGCATGGGACCCGGTGGAGAACGCCTCGCTGCTGCCGTGGCTGATAGGCACCGCCTACCTCCACTCGGTGATGGTCCAGCAGCGGCGCGGCCTGCTGCGCATCTGGAACCTCTCCCTGGTGGTGGCCACCTTCAGCCTGACCATTCTCGGGACGTTCCTCACCCGCTCAGGGGTCCTCCAGTCGGTGCACTCCTTCTCCACGTCGGCCATCGGCCCGCTGCTGTTGGGGTTCTTCGGTCTGGTGCTGGTGACGGGTGTGGGCCTGATCGCCTGGCGGGGGGACCGGCTCCGCTCCCCGGGGGGGATCGACTCGCCGATCAGCCGCGAGGGTGCGTTCCTGGCCAACAACCTCCTCTTCGTCTTGTTCGCTTTCGTCGTGCTGCTGGGGACGGTCTTCCCGTTGCTCTACGAGGCTCTCAATGCCGGCGCGCAGGTGGCGGTC
This sequence comes from Acidimicrobiaceae bacterium, assembly GCA_003138855.1. Taxonomy (GTDB): domain Bacteria; phylum Actinomycetota; class Acidimicrobiia; order Acidimicrobiales; family RAAP-2; genus Bog-756. The sequence continues at coordinate 12,956 of PLHF01000145.1, forward strand.
GGCGCCCCGTACTTCAACCGGTTGGTCATCCCGCTGGGGCTGGCCCTGCTCTTCTTGATGGCCGTGGCCCCGGCACTCCCGTGGCGCAAGGCCACTGTCGAGGTGATGCGGGGCCGCCTGGCCGTGCCGGCCGCGCTGGGTGTGGCGGTGGTGGTGGCCTGCGTCGCCGGCGGCATCCACGGGCTCGAGCCCCTGCTGGCCTTCGGGCTCGGCGCCTTCGCCGCCGCCTCGGCGGGACGGGCCCTGGTGCTGTCGGTCCGAGGGGCCTGGCGGGGGGCACGCGCCTCGGGGGCCCCGCCCGCCCGGGCCGTGCTGGCCGGCTGGCGGGGACTGGTCGGCCGCGCCAACGGGGGGATGATCGTCCACATCGGGGTGGTGGTGATCGCCGTCGGACTGGCAGCGGCCACCGCCTTCGGCCAGCGAAGCGAGGTCCACCTGGCGCGTGGGCAGACGTCGTCCTTCGACGGGCACACCGTGGAGCTCGTGGGCACCAGAACAGTCATGTCCTCGTCGCACTCCGCGTTGCAGGCCGGGCTCCGGATCGACGGCGGCAGCATCTTCTACCCGGCCATCAGCCAGTTCGGAGCCGGGACCCAGGCCGTGGGCACGCCGGCCATCGACTCGAGCTGGCGTGACGACGTCTACCTGACCATCGACTCCATCCCGGACAAGGGCACGGTGTGGACGTTCGGCGTGGTGGTGCAGCCGTTGGTCATGTGGTTGTGGATCGGGGGTGGCCTGGTGGTGGTGGGCTCGATCCTCTCGGCCATTCCCGGGCGCAGGCGCCGTCCCACCGACCCGGTGTCGTCCCCGGTGATCGGCATCGCTGCTCCCGTCACTCCCCGCGCCGAGGCCGAGGATGCCATCGGCGTCCCGGCAGCTCGATCGGAAGCGGAGGTCGGTCCGCTCCCTGTCGGGTCGGGTGATCCCTCGTGACCGCCGGGGCGGGGCTCGGGGCAGGTAGGGCGAACAGGCACACGGCCCGCTGGGTGGCCATCGGGGTACTGGTGGTTGCCGCCGGCCTGATCGCCGTGCTGGCCACCCGGCCACCGGCCTCGGTCGCCGAGGTGCAGAGCCCCCTGGTGGGCAATCTCGCACCGCCAGTGGGCGGCGTGACCCTCACCGGTTCCCGGTACGAGCTGCCCCGGGAGCCCGGGATGTACGTGGTGGTCAACTTTTTCGCCAGCTGGTGCGAGCCCTGCCAGCAGGAGGGTCCCGAACTGGTTCGGTTCCAGTACGAGCACAGCCGGAGCGGTGACGCGTCGATGGTGAGCGTGGTGTTCGACGACACCGCCAGTGCGGCCCGCACCTACCAGTCCACCCTGGGGGCGTCCTGGCCGACGCTGGCCGACCCGGGGGGAGCGCTGGCGTTGAGCTTCGGGGTGCGGGCGCCTCCCTCCACCTTCGTGATCGCCCCGGACGGCCGGGTGGTGGCCTACATCGTCGCCCCGGTGACGGCCGCAGACCTGGACAGGATCATCGCCGAGGCGAAGGCGTCTCGCGCGTGACCAGGCGCACGTTCCCACTGTGGACGGCCCTCGGCGCCGTGCTGGTGGTGTTCCTGATCATCGGCAGCGGGGTGCTGTCGTCCTCGCCGCCGACAGTGGCCCAGCGTGCCTACGCCATCGAGTCGGTGGTGCGCTGCCCGAGTTGCGAGGACCTCTCGGTGGCCGTCTCCAGCGCGCCGACGGCGGTGACCGTGCGAACCACGGTGCGCCAATTGATCGCCGAAGGGAGAACGGATCAGCAGATCGAGGGCTACCTGGTGGCCCGGTACGGCTCGTCCATCGTGCTGGACCCGCCGGCCAGTGGATGGTCGCTGCTGGTGTGGCTCCTCCCCCTGCTCGGCGGAGCGGCGGCCCTGGTGATGCTCGGGGTCGTCCTGGTTCGTCGTCGCAGCGCGGTGTCCCCCGACGCACAGGCGCCCGCCGGCCGGGGCGCGGTCCCGCTCGACCCGGTGCTGCTCGAGGAGAGACGGCGGTTTCTCACCAAGTCGCTGGCCGACGCCGACGCCGAGTACCTCGCCGGCGATCTCTCCGACCAGGACTACCTGAACCTTCGCCAACGCGACCTGGTGCGCCTGGCGGCACTGGGCACCGGTGGCGCCGCGGTCCCGGCGCCGACCGGAGCGCCGGCCGGTGGGGCGGGGATGCACACAGCGTCGGAATCCGCTGCTGAGACGGGGACTCCGGACCCGGGGGAGGCTCCGTCCACAGGGAACCGATCGCCCGACGGGATCCCCGCGGGGGCTCCCGCATCCTCCAACTCGGGGCGTCCGGCGCGCCGCCACCGGAGTTGGTGGTTTCTGGGAGGTGCGGTCGCCGCCTTCGGTGCCGCGTTGATCGTTGCCGTCACGCTGTTCGCATCCGATCGGCTTCCGGGCCAGACGTCGTCCGGGAGCATCAGCCTGAGCCAGGGCCAACAGGTCGAGCAGACCCTCAACCAGGCCGCCACGCTGGATAACCAGGGCCAGCTGGGCCAGGCAGCCCAGCTCTACCAGTCGGTACTCAACAACCATCCGGACAACGAAGTGGCATTGGCCCAGCTCGGTTGGCTCGAGTACCAGACGGGTCGGCAGGGGGCGAGCGCCTCCCTGATCGACGACGCACGGGCCAAGCTGGGTCGGGCGGTGCAGCTCGACCCGGGTGACTACGCGGTCCGGCTCTACCTGGGGACGGTGTTGCTGCAGCAGGACGGAGATGCCACCGGTGCAGTCGAGCAGTACCGGCAGTTCCTGGCCGACAATCCTCCTGCCGCTGTGGTGCAGCAGGCGGCGGTAGAGCTGCGTGCCGCCTACCAGCAGGCCGGCCTTCCGGTGCCGACGCAGGTCGGCACCGGCTGACGTTCCCACCGGCATCGGTGCCGCCGCCCGCTCACGGGACGAGCACCGCCTTGCCGCCGATCGACCGGTCGATGAGGCCCGACATCACTGCCGCGGCGTCCTCGAGGGGGTAGGACGCTGGTTCCGTCGGGTCCAGTCGTCCGCTCGCGACCATCACCATCAGTTCGCCGATGAGCTCGCGATTGGCGAACGGATCCTTGAAGGTCCACCCACCCCAGTCCACCCCTACCACCGTCCGGTTGTTGAGGAGCACCTGATTGAGGGGGACCGAGGCGATCGGCCCCGAGGCGAAGCCGATGACGCAGAAGCGTCCCAGGTGCCCCATCGCACGCAGGGCTGCCTCGCTGTGCCGTCCGCCGACCGGGTCGATGACCACGTCCACACCGTCCCCCGAGATCTGCCGGGCCCGGGTCTTCAGGTCCTCCTCCTCGTAGGCGATGGTGGCCTCGGCCCCCATGGCGATGGCGGCCTCCAGCTTGTCCTGGCTCGATGCGGCGGCGATCACCCGGCCGCCGAGCGCGGTGGCCACATCGGTGGCGGCGAGACCCACGCCGCCACCGGCGCCGAGGACCAGGACCCACTCGCCGGGTGCCAGCGAGGTTCGCCGGGTGAGGGTGAACAGAACCGTGCAGTAGCTCTGGATCAGTGTCGCCGCCTGGCCGAAGTCGATGGTGTCCGGCATCGGGATCAGCGAGAGTGCCGGCACCGCCACCTGTTCGGCGAACCCGCCGAAGCCGGTGAAGGCGATCACCCGGTCGCCGACCGCGATCCCGGCCACCCCCAGCCCGACGGCCGTCACCTCACCGGCGACCTCGCCGCCTGGCACGAACGGTGTGGGCGGCTTGATCTGGTAGCGGCCCTGGCAGAGGAGCCCGTCGACGAAGTTGACCCCGGCAGCCCGTACATCGACCACCACGAAGCCCTCGCCGGGCACGGGCGACCCCCGGTCCTCGACGGAGAGGGTGTCGAGGGGTCCGAGCTCGGTGCAGACGACGGTGCGCATGGCCCGAACCTACCGCCCTCGTCCGGAGGTGCCCACAGGCCGGCTGTCAGGCACGCAGCGACCGGAGCCGCCCCACCACCCCGGCGAAGGCCGCTGCGAATGCGTCGATGTCGTCGTCCGTGGTCGACCAGCCCACGGAGAGGCGCAGGGAGCGCTCGCCGTCCACTCCCATGGCCTGGAGCACCGGTGAGGGCTCGAGGCTCTCCGACGAGCAGGACGATCCCGAGTGGACGGCGATCCCGGCCTGGTCGAGACCGAGCAGCACCGGCTCCGCCTCCACGCCGTCAATCCCCAGGCAGACGATGTGGGGCACCCGGTCCGCCGGATCGCCGAACACGTGCACCCCTGCGACGTCGCAGGCCACGGCCGACAGCCGATCGGTGTGCCGGCGGGCGGTGGCCTCCTCGCCGGCCAGGCGCCCGGGAGCAACCAGTGCCGCAGCCACCGCACCGAAGCCGATGGCCCCTGCCACATTCTCCAGGCCGGCCCTCCGGGCCCGCTCCTGCTCGCCGCCAACCACGAACGGCTCGATCCGCAGGCCGCGCCGGACGATCAGGGCCCCGATGCCCGGCGGCCCACCCATCTTGTGGGCCGACACCGACGCCAGGTCGGCCCCGAGCCCGCCGACATCGATGCGGAGGTGGCCGGCCGCGGCCACTGCGTCGGCGTGGCTGGGCACGCCGAGCCGCCGGCAGAGCTCGACGACCTCGGTCACCGGTTGGACTGTGCCGACCTCGTGGTTGGCCCACTGGCAGTGCACCAGCGACGGGGGCCGCCCGTGCTCCGACCGGCACCGCTCGATCGCTTCGCCGACCGCGTCGGTGTGGATCCTGCCGACGCTGTCGACGGCGACCCCCACGACCGGCGCCGCCCGGGCCGAGGAGTCGCGCACCGCCGAGTGCTCGACCGACGAGCAGACCACCGGCCCGCCGCCGCCCGTGGTCGCGCCCCAGACTGCAGCGTTGACTGCCTCGGTCCCGCCCGAGGTGAAGACGATCTGCCGGGGGCGCACCCCGAGGAAGTCGGCCAGCTGCTCACGGGCTCCCTCCAACGCGGCTCGGGCCATGCGCCCCTCGGTGTGGACCCGGCCGGGGTCAGCGGTGACCCCCAGGTCGTCCCACGCAGCCATAGCGGCCCTGGCTTCGGGCCGGAGCGGTGTCGTCGAGGCGTGATCGAGGTAGTGGCGGGCCAAGGTCCGGCTCGCCGGTCAGACCACCGCGCCACAGGCGGCGTCGCCGCGGGCACGCGACGACGACAGCACCACCGGCACCGATCCCTCGGGATCGCCGCTCAGGCCCGCGAGCAGGCCCTTGACCATGCCCCGGTCGACGGCGCAGAGAACCGGCAGTTGTGACGCGGCGTCGCCGAATGGGCAGTTGTCCGCCACAACGGCGGTGCTCGCACCCTGGTCCTCGGCATGGGCGGCGAACCCGTGTGCGGTCAGGGTGTCGGCGATGGCGTGCATGGCCGTGCGCAGCGAGCGCTGGCTGTCGCCGGGTGACATCTGGCCGGCCAGGGCCCGGCCGTACTCCTCGCCGACCCGCTCGGCCATGGCCTCGGCGAGCTCCGGGCCGAGCATCTGCAGGGCCTCCTGGAGCAGTAGGACCAACAGGTCGTCCCGCCGGGCGAGGAGGTCCAGGGTGGGATCACCGGCGATGGCCCGGAAGCGCTTGGACGGCCGACCGGCGCCGTGCCCGGCGGCCCGCTCCATGGTGACCTCGACATAGCCCCCGTTGGCCAGGCGCTCGAGGTGGTGGCGGGCCACGTTGGGGTGGAGCGAGAAGTGGGCGGCGACCCCCGAGGCGGTGGTGCCGGGGTTCGACCGGACGAACAGGTAGATCTCCCGCCGGGTCGGATCACCGAAGGCGGAGCTCACCGCGGTGACCGCGGCGGCGAAGTCGCTGTCCGACCGGGCCGCATCGCCTCCGCTCTCCGCCCCGCCTCGGCTCGGTGTCACCGCGGGGAAGGGGATTGGACGGTCTGGCTCGGCGTGCACGTCCCCTAGTCTACCGATGACGCCGAATTTTCCCGAGGAGTGCCCGGATGCCAATCGACGAGTCCCAGGTCACAGACGCTGTTGCCGCCGTGACCGATCCCGAGCTGCGCCGCCCGCTGGGGGAGTTGGGCATGGTCGGCCGGGTGCAGGCCAGGCGCAAAAAGGTGACCGTCGAAGTCGCCCTGCCGGTGGCCGACTACCCCCAGGTCGACGAACTGGTGGACCGGATCCGCCGGGCCGTCGGCCCCCTGCCCGGAGTCGACGAGCTCACGGTGGACCGGGTGGTCATGGGAGAGGAGCCCCGGGCGCGCCTCCGCATGCTGCTGCGCGGCGAGCCGGTCGACGGAGGAACCCAGCACGCGCCGGACGACGGCCACGGACACGGGCACGCCCACGGCGGAAAGCTCGGCCACGAGGAGGGCCGCCCGAACCGCTTCATGCTCCCGCGGTCGAAGACCCGGATCCTCGGGATCTCCTCGGGCAAGGGAGGGGTCGGCAAGTCGTCGGTCACCGTCAACCTGGCGGTCGCCCTGGCCCGGATGGGATACGACGTCGGCGTGCTCGATGCCGACGTCTACGGGTTCTCCGTCCCCAAGATGCTCGGGATCACCGCCGAGCCGCTGATCATCGGCGACCTGGTGGTCCCCCCCACGGCCAACGGCGTCCGCTGCCTGTCGATGGGGTTCTTCGTCGCCGACGACACCCCGGTGATCTGGAGGGGGCCCATGCTGCACAAGGCCCTCGAACAGTTCCTGGTCGATGCCTACTGGGGCGAGCCCGACTTCCTGCTGGTCGACATGCCCCCGGGCACCGGCGACGTCACCCTTTCCCTCGGCCAGTACCTCACCAAAACCGAGGTCTTCGTGGTCACCACCCCCCAGCCGGCCGCACAACGGGTGGCTCAGCGCTCGGCCTACGCCGCCCGCAAGCTGAAGCTGGCCGTGCGCGGGGTCATCGAGAACATGAGCTGGTTCACCGGCGACGACGGGACCCGGTACGAGCTGTTCGGCGCCGGGGGAGGCAGCCAACTCGCCTCCGAGCTCGGCGTCCCCCTCCTCGCACAAGTGCCCTTGGTCCCCGCGCTGCGCGCCGGGGGGGACGAGGGCGTCCCCGTCATGGTGGCAGAACCCGAGGGCGAGGCCGCCGCCGTCTTCGGCCGGCTGGCCACCGCCGTCGTCGATCTGGGCCCGGCCCGGGTCTACCGCAACGAGCTCACCCTCCGCTGATCACCTGGACCGATTCCGGCTGATCTGCCGGATCAGGCCCAGCCGCCACGTTCGCCGTGGATCAGCCCCACGCCTCCCGGGTGGGCGGCATGCCGCTCCGCCCGTCCGGCTCGGGCACCACGCCGAGCACCTGGTGGATGGCCAGGCCCCCGTCATCGAATCCGTTGGCCGAGGCCGCCATGTAGAGCCGCCAGACGTTGGCCCTGGCCACTCCGACGAGGGACACCGCCTCGCCCCAGTGCTCCTCGAGGTTGGCCACCCAGTGGTGGAGGGTGCGCGAGTAGTGCTCACGCAGCGACTCGACGTCGCGCACTTCGAAGCCGGCCCGCTGCATGGCCAGGACGACCCGGCCCACGTCGAGCAACTCCCCGTCGGGGAAGACGTACCGACCGACGAAGCTCCGCCTGCCGAGCACCGACCCGCCCGGCTTCGAGATGGCATGGTTCAACAGCCTCCCGGTCGGCGCCAGCAACTGCCGGAGGGTCTCGAAGTAGCGGGCCATCTGCGCGGTGCCCACGTGTTCGAACATGCCGATCGACGAGATGGCGTCGAACTCCTCGGCGCCGAGGTCGCGGTAGTCCTGCCGACGGATCTCGATCCGGTCGGCCAGGCCGGCGTCGTCCACCCGCCGGCGGGCCAGCTCGACCTGCTCGCGGCTGAGGGACACTCCCACCACCTGGGCATGGTGGTGACGGGCGGCGTGGATGGCCATCGAGCCCCACCCGCAGCCGACGTCGAGCAACCGTGCGTCGGGACGCCGGTCGATGCCCAGCTTCCGGCAGATCAGTTCGTACTTCGCCGACTGCGCCTCCTCGAGCGTCGCGTCCGCCGAGGCGAAGCGCGCGCACGAATAGGTCATGCTCGGACCGAGGACCAGGCGGTAGAAGTCGTTGCCCACGTCGTAGTGATGGCTGACGGCACGGGCGTCCCGGGACGGCGAGTGCAGTCTCCCCGCCGGGCGGCACTCCTCGGGCGGCGGGGGCAGCGGCGGGCCGATGGCACCCAACCGGCGGGCGACATCGACGGCAGCCGGAAGCATCCGCACGGTCATCTGGCGAAGATCGCGAGGGGAAGCGTCGTGGAGGACCCGCAACAGGGCGTAGATGTCGCCGTCGACGGTCAGGTCCCCGGACACGAAGGCGCGGGCCACTCCGAGCTCCCCCGGGGCCCACAGGATGCGGCGCAAGGCATCGATCGATCGGACCTGCAGCGTGCCCACCCCGTCGGTGGGGCCGATCGCGCTGCCGTCCCAGAACTCGAAGCGCACCGGCATCTTCGTGCCCACCAGGGCCCGTAGCAACGGCGCGAACGCGTCGGCCGCGCTGCCCGGCGCCGCCGTGACGGTGCGAGCGGCCTGGTCGCCCTGCGTCGACCCCGGCATCCCGCCCAGCGGGCCGGAACCCGAACCGGCCGCAGGAGCTTGGGGCTCCTCGGCGATTGCCTGGTCTGATACTTGGGTTTCCATGCTCGTCCTCCTTGATCGGTTCCGCCCGGTGCGAGTCGCCGTGATTTTAGGGTGTCCGGTGGTATTCCGTTCGTTCCGGGGCCGAACGTGTGTGGCGGCCCGAGCCGGACGGACCCGTCCGACCTTGGGTCAGAGGCCGGTCTGAGCCGTGATCCGACCGGATCGGACGGCGGCGACCAAGGCCTCGTAGTCCCGTTCGTTCTGGTCCGCGTAGGCAGCGGAGAAGTCGGCGACAGCCTCGTCGAAGGAGTGTCCCTTGCCCAGGTAGGAGGCGATGGCGATCCAGTCACCGGAGCGGGCGTGGGCCCGGGCCAGCGTGGCACCGCACATCCGGGCGTACATGATGGCCCCGGGAACGCGCATCGAGTCCACGTCCGCCGACCCCTTCCAGTCGTGGAGCTGCCGGATGTAGTAATCACGGGTCTGACCGTCGATGTCCTTGGCCCGCTGCCATCCGAGGAAGATGTCGCTGGCCGTCTGCATGAGCCGCTGGCCTACAACCACCCGTCGGCCGTGGTTGGCGTAGGCGCACCTTCCGGCGAACGGCTCGAGGACCGAGGGTTGTGCCTCTTTCGCCTGGAGGATCAGCGGGTCCTGTTCGTCGACCCCCAACATGAGGAAGATCCAGGCGCGGGTGCCCACGCTGCCCACGCCGACGACCTTGCGCGCCATGTGGAGGTACCGGTAGTCCTCGAGAGGGTGGTGCTCGCCGGCCAGGGTCTGGCGGTACTTCTTGATCAGCTTGCGCAGTGACCGCTCGGTCCGGTGCCTCGCCTCGGCGGAAAGGACGAGGTCGTCGATGGGCACGATGAGCGGTGGATCAGCGATGAAACGCAGCCTTCCGTCCACCTGCCCGGTCAGCTTCTTGAACGCCCGCATGCTGTCGCGGGTGCGGGCCTTGGCCACGCCCTTAGCCACGCCCTTGGCGTCCTTCTTGCCCAGCCGTTCCTCTTTGACCTCGGTGTCGACCCACTCGAGCATCCGGTGCATCTCCATGTGGGAGTACCACACGTCCAGCGAACCCCGCTTCGCCGCCTTCCTCATCTGCTCGCGGTACTCCTCTACGGCAGCCAGCACGACGTCCCGTCGATCGGAGCGGCTGAAGGACCGGTCACGGCCGGCGATCTCGAAGCTCGCGGCCAGACGCTTGACGTCCCACTCCCAGGGCCCGGGGAGGGTCTCGTCGAAGTCGTTGATGTCGAACATCAGTTGGCGCTCGGGCGAGGCGAACAGGCCAAAGTTGGAGAGGTGGGCGTCGCCGCAGCACTGGACGACCAGACCGGTGCGCGGGGTCGAGGCCAGGTCTGCCGCCATGATCGACGCGGCACCCCGGTAGAAGGTGAACGGCGAGACCAGCATCCGGCCGTAGCGGATCGGCACGAGGTCGGACACCCGGGTGCCTGCCTGCTCCTCCAGCAGGTCGATCGGGTCCGGGCGGTCGGCCGCCGGCTGCCACGGCCCGTGGATCGGGCGGGGCGCCCACTGGCGGACGACCTTGCCCCGGGCGGTCCGCTGGCTCCGGCTCAGGCGGTTGGTCTTCTTCAGGGCGGATGGCGGCAGGCCGATCTGCCTCGACGCCTCGGTGAGGTCCATGGGGCGAATCTACAGTCCGGCGGGTCAGACATACTCCCGTCTGCGCAACCACACCAACGTGCACCAACCCCACAACGGCGGCAGGTACGAGCTGAAGAGCCGTTGGATGAAGACCGCCGCGGTGGCGTCGGACTCCGGGATGCCGGCAGCGGTCAACCCCAGGATCATCCCTGCCTCCACCACGCCCATGCCACCGGGCACCGGCGACACGCCGCCGAGCATGGAGGCCAGCGTGATGACGATGATCAAGGTGGCGATGCTGAGATGGTCCCCGAAGGCTCGAAGGGATGCGGCCAGGGCGAGGGCCACGAGGAGCTTGGACGCAGCGGCTCCCCCGACCAACTGGGCGACCTTCCGGGGAGTGGTCAGCACGTACTTGGCGTCGCTCCAGATGTCGGTCAGCCTTTTCCGATGCCAACCGGCGCAGTCGCGGGATGACGAGCACGAGGCCGAGCGCCAGGGCGACGGCGACGACGGCGACCAATAGGAGCCAGACCGTCCGCGCACCCCCGCCGCCCGACTGAGGATGGTCGTCCAAGTTGATCGATCCCCAGGCCAGGGGAAGGCAGATCAGGAAGATCAGGCCCTTCACGATCCAACTCGCCACGCTGATGACCGCTCCGGAACTGAGGGCCACCGAGGAGTCGTAGCCCTGCTGTTGGAAGAATCGCACCCGGGTGGCGAACACCGCAGGCGTGCCCCCGGCCAGCGCGCTGAAGCTGTTGGCCATCTCGACGGCCACCACTCGTCCGAACGGCAGGTCGCCGGCAACGCTCCCGAGATCCTCGATGGCGTCGGCTACGACGTCCAGTTGTGTGCAGAGGAAGGCGATGACGACCCACCCCCAGTTCGCCCCGACGATGGTGTCGAAGGAGTTGGTCACGTTGATCAGGACCCCGATGAGCGCCCACCCTCCGATGAGCGTGCCGATGGCCAGGATGAGCGTGGGCCAGCTGATCCGCCGGGGTTCCGCCAGCTTGGGTACCTCGATCGACGCGGCGTCGGCAGCGAGCGAGCGCATCTCCTCGAGGAGTGCCGTCCTGCCCCGCAGGGCCCGGGCCAGCACGGGGTCGAGTCCGGCGCGGCGCAGGTGTTCCAGGACGCTCGTCAGCAGGTCGGCTGGCAGGCATCGGGCGGCCGACGCCGAGGCCTGCTCGGGCCCCGCCGCCAGACCCAGTGCGGCGACGGCACCGGCCAGGTCGCGGTCGAGGCGGTCGGGCCCGGCGTTGGAGGTGGCATTGCGGAAATCGAGGAGTCCCGTGGCACCGGAACCCGGATCGACGATGATGGTGTCGCCGCTTACGGCGCCGTGGGCGATCCGCTCGGACCGGAGCGTGAGGAACTGGCCGATCACGCTGTCGAGCATGGCATCCGAGAGTGCATCGCTCTCGAGGTCGGAAAGGCGGGTTCCGCCCGGCACGCGGCAGACCAGGACGGCATCCCTGGAGATCCCGGAGCTGCCGGCGGCCACGACCTCGGGCACGTTGACCTCCACCCGTTGGGCCAGCAGCGTCAGGTACGCCTCGTGCTCGACTTGCTGGAGGCGGGTGAAGGTCAGGGTGGGACCTGAATCGCGGTAGAAGAGGAACCGTCCGGTCTTGGCCAGGAGCTTGGCATCGGCGGCATCCCGGCCGTACACGGCGATGCGGAGCGGGGTTCCGGAGGCTCGATCCCCCGTCTCCGTGCCCTCATAGCAGGCCACACCCCAGCGCTGATCGTCGGCGGCGCGGACGTCCTGGGCACCGACCCCGAGACCCGCCACCAGCGCGGCAACATCTGCGCCGGAGGGGAGGCCCAGCGGCGAGCCGAAGATGAGGTGGACCATCGCGGTCACTCCCCAACCCAGAGCAAGACTGCCGAGCACGTTGACCGGCAGACTGTGCCCGCCGACGACGGACGCCAATGCAACGAGGAGGACGAAGCCCTCGATGGCCCGCTGCACCGTCCGGGCCAGATAGGGGAGAGCGGCAGTGACCACCGACATGAACACGGCGATCTGGACAACCGGGAAGTGGAGGTCGAACCCGTTGATCGGAGTCCCGAGCGAACGGCCCCCGTTGCTGCCAAGGGCGACGATCAACATACCGCTGAGCGCGGCGGCGCCCGCGGCGGAGAGGCCGATGTCGCGTGCGACCGCCCATCGCCGTGCCAGCAGCGCCAACACGATGAGGAGGGCGGTGATCCCGAAGGAGCCGGCGTCGTAGATGAAGGTGATCAGCCAGCTGATGCTGTGCGGGGGGGGATGGACGGTCTGGGCTATCACCCGGTCGAAGTGCGAGCTGTACCCGATGGCCAACACACAGCACAGCACGGAGAGTGCGGCCAGGCCGGCCTTCAGACCGTCGCTTCCTCGTCGCCGTCGCCGGTCGTCGCCGACCGGAGCGAAGAGAACCTGTCGCCACGCGCCGCGCCGCGCCTGGCCACCACCCGCCGAGGGTCCGGCCGCCGCGTGGGTATGGATAGCCATTCGACCCGGGAGCTTAGGATCGCGTGGCCGACGGTAGCCAGGCGTGCGGTTGTCAGGCCGGCCACCGCTGCCCAATGGAAGAACGACGGGAGCATCGACGCCCGGCGACCGGCGCGAGATGCGATGGCCGATGGCCGATGGCCGATGGCCGATTGCTGATTGCTGATTGCTGATTGCTGGACCACGGTGAAGATGATCCTCAACATCCTGTGGCTGGTGCTCTGCGGCTTCTGGCTGGCCATCGGCTACGTGGCCGCCGGGGTGCTGATGTTCATCCTGATCGTCACCATCCCGTTCGGGGTCGCGTGCTTCCGGCTGGCCTCCTACGTGCTGTGGCCCTTCGGCCGGACCGTTGTCCCCAAGCCCGACGCCGGTGCCGGCTCGTTCATCGGCAATGTGCTGTGGTTCGTCCTGGCCGGGCTCTGGATGGCGATCGCCCACATCGTCACCGGGCTGGCGCTGTGCATCACCATCATCGGCATCCCGCTCGGCGTGGCTGACTTCAAACTGGCCGCCGTCGCCATCGCACCGCTGGGAAAGGACATCGTCCGCACCGACGATCCCCGGGCCCTCGCCCCGGCGCTCTGACCACGCCGAACCCCGCACATCGCTTGGTAGGGTGCGAGCGTGGCGTCGCCTGTCCTGCGGTGCACCGATGGGTCCGATCTCTCCCTCAGGGCATTGGCCAGAGGGAGAGCGCTCCTCGACCCGGCCACCCCGGTCGCCGTGGTGACGGTGATGGACTCGCCGGACCCGGAGTTGCTGTCCGGCACCGGCATGGCCGGGGGAGTCGTGTTGCCGGAGGAGTTCGACGCGAGGACGGACGTGGCCGCAGCCGAGGCCCGGGCGATCGTCGCCGACGCGCAGCAGCGGCTGGGACTGGGCGGCGCCGAGACCTTCGTTCTGGGGGGCGAGCCCGCAGAGGCGATCTGCCGGCTGGACCCGGAGTTGTCGGCGCAGGCGGTCGTGGTGGGGTCGAGGGGAAACGGGGGGCTGAAGCGCGCCGTGCTCGGCTCGGTCTCCGACCATCTGGTGTGCCATGCGCCCTGCCCGGTCATCGTGACCGGGGACAACGGCGAGCCTGACAACCACTGAGCGGGCTCCGCCGACCGGCGCCGACCGGGTGACCACCGGGCCCTCTGACCGGGTGACCACCGGGTGGGGCTCAAAGCCTCCTGGTCACACCGATGCCCACGGGAAGTTTGTCAGGGTCCCAGCCGAGGAGGGCGACAGCCTGGCCGAATGCGAACCGGTCGGTCATGCCGGCGACATAGGCCACCGCCTCCCGCACGGCGAGTGGTTCGCCCCCCGTGAGGTCGGTTGTGCGGCCACCGCCAACGGGAATGAGGTTCGGGCGATCCCCGAAGTGCTCGACCAGGGCCTGCAGGACCCCCACGACCGACCGCCCCTGGGCGACAGAGCTGGGTCGGAGGTAGATGTGCTCGTAGTTGCTGGCCCGGAAGGCGGCCAGGGCCTCCGCCTGGGCATCGGCCATGCCGATGCGCCCCGAACTCAGGATTGCCGAGACCATGGCATCGATGAAGGTGCCCAACTGCTGGCTGCGTTGGTCGCCGCACCGCTCCCGCACCAGCTGCGGCAGGGCGCTCGGGGTGACGATGCCGCTCTTCACCGCATCCTCGAAGTCGTGGCAGACGTAGGCGATCCGATCGGCCCAGCTCACCACCTCGCCCTCCGGGGTGATCGGCGCGGGCCGCGACCACGAGTGGTTGCGGATGCCGTCGAGGGTCTCGTGACAGAGATTGAGCGGTGCCAGCGAGACGTCCGCCCCCCACGTCGCGTGGTCGAATCCCCCGTCGAGGTAGGGGGACAGCGCATCCTCGCTGGCATGGCCCCCCGGGCCGTGCCCGCAGTCGTGGCCGAGAGCGATCGCCTCGGTCAGGGCGACGTTGAGGCGGCAGGCCCGGGCGATGCTGGTGGCCACCTGGGCCACCTCCAGCGCGTGCGTCAGCCTGGTGCGCTGGTGGTCGTCGGGGAACACGAAGACCTGGGTCTTGCCGGCCAGCCTCCGGAACGCCGTGGCGTGCAGGATGCGGTCGTGGTCGCGTTCGAAACAGGTGCGCCACCGGTCGGGCTCCTCGGGCCGCACCCGGTTGCCGGCTCCGAGCCCGCGGGTGGCCCTCGGGGCCAACTGCCCACGATCCGCCCTCTCGCGTGCCTGGCGATCGAAGCCGGACTCGGGGAGCTCGGCACCCGTGCCGGCATGGCTGTCCAGGTGGGCGAACGTGATGCCGTCGCCGCCATGACCCGCCATGGTCGATGCCCAGCGGCGGTGGCGCTCGTTCTCCCTGTCCATGCTGCCAGTGTGCCCCATAGCTGCGACGGCGGGACGCCGGGCGCCCCGGACCTTGTATCGTCGGAGGCAGCCGGCAGCGTTGCCGGAGCCAGCTGAGAGGAGCGTGCCAGGTGGACGTGCGTATCGGGATCGTGCAATCGATGAAGGAGCTCGACATCGAGTTGCCCGACGACGCAGAGCGCGACAAGGTCCTGGCCGACATCGAGGCGGCGTTGGCCGAAGACGGGACCATCCTCTGGCTCACCGACCGGAAGGGTCGTCAGGTCGGTGTCCCCGTCGGCAAGGTGGCCTACGTGGAGGTGGATCCACCCAACTCCGACCGGCGGGTCGGCTTCGGGATCTCCTGATTCGACCCAGTATCGCCGGTGGGTACGGCGCCGATCGGTGAAGTGGCTGTTGATCGGATGACCGCGCTCCTCGATCTCAAACTGGTCTTCGTCACCGGCAAGGGGGGCGTCGGCAAGACGACGGTGGCCTCGGCCATGGCCCTGCTCGCCTCGCTGCAGGGCAAGCGGGTCCTCATCTGCGAAGTCGATGCCAAGGGCGACGTCGCCGGCTTCTACGAGGCGCCGCCCACCGTGTTCAAGGAGCGGGAGGTCCTGCCCGGCCTCTTTGCCATGACCATGGACACCGAGGCGTCACTGCGCGAGTACCTCAAGCTCCAGCTGCGCATCCCGGTGGTGGGGCGCATCGGCCCGCTGGCCAAGGCCTTCGACTTCGTGGCCACGGCGGCACCCGGGGTCCGGGAGATCCTCACGGTCGGCAAGCTCTGCTACGAGGTTCGCGAGCGCAACTACGACCTGGTGGTGGTGGATGCACCGGCCTCGGGCCACATCGTCGGCCAGCTGGCGGCACCCCAGGCCATCAACAACCTGGTCAAGGTCGGCCTCATCCGGAGCCAGACGGATTGGATGCTCGACATCCTCTCCGATCCGGCGTCCACCGGCCTGGTGGCGGTGTGCACCCCCGAGGAGATGCCGGTCACCGAGACGATCGAACTGGCCGACCGGGTCAGCAAGGAGACCACGGTGACGCTGTCCGCGGTGGTGGTCAACCGGGTCCTGCCCGAGCTGTTCGGCCGGCAGGAGGAAGAGGTGTTCGACGTCCTGGGCTCGGGTGAGGCGCTGGGCCGGCTGAACGAGCTGGTCGGGGCCGACGCCGGTCCGGTGCTGGACGCCGCCCGGCTGGCCGTTACCATGCGGCGGACCCGCTCCACCCACCTCGACCGCCTCCGCGCGAGCATCGGCGGCGCGACCCCCATGCTCTACCTGCCGTTTCTCTTCACCCGGTCCCACGGGCTCCGGACGACCCGGCAGGTGGCGGCCTCATTGGGCGAGGAGCTGGGTTACTGATGGCCGGCTCCCGCCCCGGCAGGGGGGGCCGCTCCGCTCAGGACGCCGGCGCCATCCGGATCGCAGGTTCGGCGCCGGCGGCCGGCAGCGGATCGATGGACGGGCTGCTGGCCAACAAGGAGATCGTCGTGGCCTGCGGACCCGGCGGCGTGGGCAAGACGACCACCGCGGCCGCCGCGGCCGTGATGGCCGCCGTCAGGCACGGGTCCAAGGTGCTGGTGCTGACCGTCGACCCGGCCAAACGGCTGGCCAACGCTCTCGGCCTCGATGGCATCGGTAACACCGAGCACCGGGTCCCCGACGAGGCCTTCCGCGCCGCCGGGGTGAAGCCCAGGGGCCAGTTGTGGGCAGCCATGCTCGACACCAAGGAGTCGTGGGACGCCCTCATCCGGCACCACGCCCCCGACGCGCAGACCCGCGAGGAGATCCTGGCCAATCCTCTGTACCAGAACATCTCGGGGCGGTTCATCCAGAGCCACGACTACATCGCCATGGAGCGGCTCTACGAGATCCATTCGGAGAGCGACTACGACCTGATCGTGGTGGACACCCCGCCCACCCGCAACGCTCTCGACTTCCTCGACGCCCCCCAGCGGATGGCCGACTTCTTCTCCTCCCGGCTGCTCCGCTGGCTGATCGTCCCCTACCGCTCGCGCTTGGTCAACGTGGCCACCAAGCCCTTCTACCAGATCGCCGATCGGATCCTCGGTACCGAGTTCCTCGCCGACATCTCGGAGTTCTTCATCCTCTTCCAGTCGATGTACGACGGCTTCGTCGAGCGGTCCGAGTCGGTAGGCCGGCTGTTGTCCGACCGGCGCACCACCTTCGTCGTGGTCTCCACCCTCGAGGCGGTGCCGCTCCGGGAGGCCGAGTTCTTCGCCGAGCAGCTCACCGCCAGGCGGCTCCACCTGGGTGCCATCGTCTTGAACAAGGTGCTGCCGGACTACCTCCGGGGTGCCGGCGGCGCATCAGTGGCCGAAGCGATGAAGGAGCGGGCCGGGGACCTCGCGGAGCGACTCTCCCCGACGCTGGCCAAGGTGGACCCCGCGCTCGGCGACACCGACCAGATCGCCCGGGTCCTCACCGAGGTCGCCGACAGTTACCTCAACTTCCAGGTGGTGGCGCTCCGGGAGTTGGAGGAGCGGTCCAGCCTCTCGGTGGTGCCCGAGGTGCTGGCCACCGTGCCCTTCTTCGACACCGACATCTTCGACTTGACCGGCCTTCTCAGGCTGGGTGAACAGATCTGGGACTAGACGCGAACGCCGGGCGCCCCTCCGAGCACGTCGTCCGGCTGCCTTACGATGCATCCATGACCGACATCGTCGACCCCGCACTGGAGGCGTACGCCACCGAGCGCACCACGCCGCCGCCGCTCTTCCTGGAGGAGCTGGCCGACGAACTGCGGGCCACGCTCGACTCCCCGGGCATGATGGTCGGCCGACTCGAGGGCCGCTTCCTCGAGATGCTCACCTTCGCCCTCGATGCGCGGTCGGTGCTCGAGATCGGCACGTTCGGCGGATACTCGTCGCTGTCGATGGCGGCCGGTCTGGCCCCTGGTGGACGGATCACCACCTGCGAGATCTCCCCGGTGCATGCCGAGTTCGCCCGCCGCCACATCGCGGCCAGCCCGTATGCCGACCGCATCGACGTGGTGGTCGGCCCGGCCATCGAGTCCATCGCCGTCCTGGAGGGCCCCTTCGACCTGGTCTTCATCGATGCCGACAAGGCCGCCTACCGCGACTACTTCGAGGCAGTGCTTCCCAAACTCGCCCCACGTGGCCTCATCGCCGCCGACAACACGCTGTGGAGCGGCCGGATCCTCGACCCGACCGACACCACCGAGGACACGGTGGCCCTCCGCCTCTTCAACGATGCCCTGGCCGTCGACCCGCGGGTGGTCGTGGTCCAGACCACCGTCCGCGACGGAGTCACCCTCATCCGCCGGGCAGCCTGACACCCCCGGCTTCCCGCTCTGGCCGCCCGTTGTGGACGGAGCGCCCATGCTCTCGAAAGGACCGAGTACGACCGTGCTGGACTACCACCTTCACCTCTGGCCCCACTCGCAGCGTGATGCCGAGGCCACCATCGAGCAGGTGGCGGCTTACTGCAGTCGCGCCGTCGAGGCGGGGGTGGAGGAGATCGCCCTCACTGAGCACCTCTTCCGGTTCACCCAGGCCAAGGAGCTTCTGGGCGGGTTCTGGGACGACCTCCCCGGCGAGGCGCTCCGCCCGGGCATGGCCGCCTACTGGGATCACCACGCCCGGGTGGACCTCGACGCCTATGTCGAGGTCGTCCAGGCGGTGAAGGCCGAAGGCCTGCCGGTCGTGCTTGGCCTGGAGGTCGACTTCTACCAGGACCGCATGGACCAGGTGGCCGGACTGTTGGCCGGCTACCCCTTCGACGTGCTGTTGGGATCCGTGCACTGGTTGGGCACGTGGCGATTCGACGTGTTGAACGATCCGCTGATCCTGGCCGAGTGGGACGCCCGGGACATCGATACCGTCTGGGACGAGTACACCCGGGCCATGGAGGAGCTGGCAGCTTCCGGGGTGTGTGACGTCTTCGCCCACCCGGACCTGGTGAAGATCGCCGGGCGGATGCCGGCCGTTCCAGGCGAGTTCTACGATCGGATCACCGAGGCGGCGGTGCGCTCGGGCATGGCGGCCGAGCTCTCCTCGGCGGGATGGAGGAAGCCGGTGGGCGAGGAGTACCCGGCACCCCCGCTGCTCAGGCGATTCATCGACCAGGGTGTCCCCCTCACGACCGCGTCGGACGCACACAGCCTCCCCGATGTTGCCGACCGTGTCGACGACCTTCGTGACCTGCTCGTGGCCGCCGGGGTGAGCCGACTGCAGGGCTTCCGCAACCGGAAGCCCTACGAGGTCGCCGTGGCCACGCCGGAAGGGAACTGACCGTGGCAACGCCGGCAGAGCTCGCATTCGAGCGGACCGACCTGGACGAGGCGCAGCTGGGGCACCTCCAGCGCCTCCTCGGTACCTGGGGCATCCTGGCGGACCTGTCGTTCTCGGACCTCGTGCTCATGGCCCCGATGGCACCGTTGCCGGGAGATCCCCATGCCGACGGGCAGATGCTGGTCGTGCTGGGCCAGATGCGACCGTCGAACAGTGCCACCGTCGTGCAGCACGACCTGGTCGGGCAGACCGCCGGGCCGACCGACTGGCCCCAGGTGGTCCAGGCCTTCCAGTCCGGTGAGGCCTCACGGGGCGAGCAGCTGCTCGAGGCCGGCGAGGAGCCGGTTCGCCTCCACAGCATCCCGGTCCGGTGCGAAGGGACCACGGTGGCGGTGCTGGCCCGGCTCTCGGCCGGTGCGGGCCGCAGGCCCGGCCATCTCGAGCGCACCTACCGCGACGTGTTCGAGAGGTTCGCGGTCATGGTTTCGGAGTCGACATTCCCGTTCCCGAGCGAGGAGGTCGCCACCGAGGAGGCGCCGCGGGTGGGCGACGGCGTCGTCCTGGTCGACGAAGAGGGTCGGGTGCGCTTCGCCTCACCCAACGCCACCAACGCACTGCACCGGATGGGGATGTACTCGCAGATCGAGGGCCGGCGCCTCACCGACCTCGGAATCGAGGAGTCCGCCATCGAATGGGCGCTGGCCTCGGCCCTGCCGGTGGTCGAGGAGGTGGAGCGCCGGCCGGATGTCACAGTGCTGCTCCACTGCATCCCCCTGATCGCGCACGAGGATGTGACCGGATGCCTCGTGCTGATGCGGGACGTCACCGACGTGCGGCGACTCGACCGGCTGCTGCTCTCCAAGGACGCGGCCATTCGCGAGGTGCACCACCGGGTGAAGAACAATCTGCAGACCATCTCGGCCCTCCTCCGCCTCCAGGCCAGGCGCCTGCCCCCGGGCGAGGGCAGAGTGGCCCTCTTCGAGTCGGAACGTCGGGTGCGGTCGATCGCCATCGTCCACGAGATCCTCTCCCGCGAGCCGAGCGACCAGGTTCCCTTCGACGAGATCGTGACCTCGCTCATCCGGATGGCCGAGGATTCGATGCTGGTGTCGCGGCACCTTTCCTTTGAAGTCACCGGGCTGCTCGGCGAGGTGCCCGCCCACGTGGCGACACCCCTGGCGGTGGTGGTGGCCGAGCTGGTCCAGAACGCAATCGAGCATGCGTTCCCCGAGATCGAGGCGCAGGACGGTGCCGAGGGCCCGGGCCCGCACGGCTCCTCGGATCACGACGGCGGTGGAGCCCCCCACGCAACAGGCCACATCCGGGTGCATCTGGTCAACGACGGCACCACGCTGAGGCTGGAGGTGACCGACGACGGATCGGGCCTGCCCGACGGATTCGACATCGATGCTTCCGAGAGCCTCGGCCTGTCCATCGTCCGCGATCTGGTGCGCAGTCAGTTGGACGGATCCATCACCATGCGCAACAGGAACGAGGTCGACCCCGCCCAGAGCGGGACGACGGTGATCATCGAACTCCCGGCACAGGAGGCCCAGCCGATCGGCCAGTAGGGGGCGGGAAGGAGGCCCGCTGCAGGGGAGAGGCCGCTCAGGAGGCCCGTCGCCGGGCGGCGAGCCAGGCCTTGCGCAGCTTGCGGCGCTCTTCTTCGGAGGTCCCGCCCCACACGCCCGACTCCTGGTTGGTGGCGAGGGCGAAGTCGAGGCAGGGCTCCTGGGCGTCGCATGCGCAACAGACCCGCTTGGCCGCCTCGATCTGGTCGACGGCCGGCCCGGTGGTGCCTATCGGGAAGAAGAGGTCGGGTTCCGTGCTCCGACAGGCAGCGAGATGCCGCCAGTCCCCGTCGTCCCACTCGACCGTGCGGTTCCACATAAGAGCCACGCTGATTTCCTCCGCTCCACAGTCCCGAGAATCCCTGTTTGTGATTAGTTTCACATAACCGGGCGCCGAAGCGTCACCGGCCGTTCAGGGTGCGTTCACTAGAGTAATCACCGGCACCTACGCTTGCAAGCAGTTCTGAGGCCTATTGCACGGCTCTTGTGGCGTGGTTCCGGCCGGAGCGGCAAACCTGGGGAGGCCCCGAAGCGATGGTTGCGACTGCGGTCCAGGCCCATCGCGGGAGTCCCGACGCCGCCAGGGGGGTCCGGGAGAACACGCTCGAGGCATTCGTGCGTGCCCGTGAGCTCGGCGCCGCCGGTGTCGAGCTCGATGTGCGGCGGACGGCGGACGGAGCGTTGGCCGTCCATCACGACCCCGTCGTCAGCGGTGTCGGGCCCGTCCACGAGCTGGCCGCCGATGACCTCCCTGCGTTCGTGCCCCTGCTCGGGGCCGCCCTCGAGGTGTGCGAGGGGATGATCGTCAACATCGAGATCAAGAACCTCCCTGGTGAGCCCGGGTTCGACTCCGACGAGCGGTTGGCGGGGCAAGTGGTCGGGCTGTTGGTTGCGGCGGGACGCACGACGTCGGTGGTGATCTCCTCGTTCTGGCCCGCCACCCTCGAGGCGGTCCGGGAGGCCCACGCCGAACTGCCCACCGGGTTCCTTGTGGCTTCGTGGTTCGACCCCGCCCTGAGCGTGGCGATGGCCACGGAACGGGGGTGCACCGCCCTCCACCCGTGGGTGGAGCTGGTCACGCCGGCACTGGTGGGCCACGCCCACGATGCCGGCCTGTCGGTTGCCGCATGGACGGTGGACGATCGGCCCGGCCTGGAGGCGATGGAGCGGGCGGGCGTCGACACGGTCATCACCGACGACGTCCCCCTTGCCCTGGCCACCTACGGCATGGGCTGAGCGACCCGGACCGCGCCCGGTGCCGCCGCCGGCGGCGGCTCGGATCGGGGTGCCCTGACCTGGGATCACGGCCCGATTGGTCGATCGGCCGAATTTCGTCAACAATGCACGGCCATGAACGTCGTTGTCTGTGTGAAGCAGATCCCCGATCCGGCCGCACCACCGGCCCTCGATGCGGGGACGAAGAACCTCGTCCGGGCAGGAAAGCTCATCCTCGATGATTCCGACGCCTACGGCGTGGAGATGGCGCTGCAGCTGGCCGACGCCGCCGGAGGAGGCGAGGTGACCCTGGTGTCGATGGCTCCAAACGGCGAGACCTCGGGGCTGCGCACCGCGCTGGCCATGGGAGCGGCCAAGGCGATCCTGGTCAGTGACGACTCGCTGGCCGGGACCGACGCCCTGGGAACGGCCAAGGTGCTGGCCGCGGCCGTCAAGCGGGCCGAGCCGGACCTGGTTTTGGCTGCCACCGAGTCCACGGACGGGTACACCGGGACCACTCCGGTGCAGGTCGCCGAGTTGCTGGGCCTCCCCTCGGTGACCTTTGCCAAGAAGGTGGAGATCACCGGCAACTCGGTCAAGGTGGAACGCCAGACCGAGGCCGGGTACGACGAGGTCGAGAGCCCGCTGCCGGCGCTGGTCACCGTGACCGCCGGCGTGGTCGAGCCCCGCTATCCCTCTTTCAAGGGGATCATGGCGGCCAAGTCGAAGCCGGTGGAGATCCTCACGGTGGCCGAGCTCGGGCTCGACGCCGGTGAGATCGGCGCCGCCGGGGCACGCCAGGAGATCACCCAGGTGGCCGACGCCGAGGCACGCGCCGCCGGCGAGATCGTCGTCGACGAGGGCGAGGGCCATCAGCGGGTCATCGAGTTCCTCGAGCAACTGAAGGTCCTGTAGGGATCGGGTAGGAGAACAAGCGCACATGTCTGTCGACAAGATCTGGGTCCTCGCCGAAGTTGTGGACGGGGCGCCCATCACCACCTCGCTCGAACTGATCACCCAGGCCAGGTCATTGGCCGGGACGGTGGAGGCCGTTGCCTGGGGAGACGCGACCCCGTCTGTGGCCGCCACCCTGGGCGAGTACGGCGTGACCACCGTGCACGACGTCGGTGATCTGGGCGGGGCCCTCCCCGGCGTGCCGGTCGCTGCTGCCATCGCCGCCGCAGTTGCCGCCGGAGCCGGCCCCGATGCCGTCCTGTTCCCCGCCACCTACGACGGCCGGGACATCGCCGGTCGGCTGTCGGCGAAGCTCGACCGCCCGGTGCTGACCAATGTGGTCGACCTCATCGCAGACGACGGCGGGCTGGTCACCCAGCATGCGATCTTCGGCGGCACCCAGGTGGTCTCTGCCCGCTTCACGGGCGAGGGTCCGGGGATCTACGTGGTCAGGGCCAAGTCCTTCCCCGCCGAGCCCTCCGGGGGCGCGCCCGCATCGGCGGTGGCGGCCCCGGCACCGGACACCGGCGCCACCAACGCGGCACGGATCGTCGCCCGCCACGTCGAGGAGCGCACCGGTCCCAAGCTCGACGAAGCCGCCGTCGTGGTGTCCGGCGGGCGGGGCCTCGGCGAGAGGGACAGTTACGCCCTCATCGAGGAGCTGGCGACGCTGCTGAGGGGTGCCGCCGGCGCCAGCCGGGCCATTGTCGACGCCGGGTGGGTTCCCTACTCGCACCAGGTCGGCCAGACCGGAAAGACGGTGAAGCCCACCGTCTACCTGGCGTGCGGGATCTCCGGTGCCACTCAGCACCTGGTGGGAATGAAGAACTCGAAGAACATCGTGGCCATCAACAAGGACGCGGATGCCCCGATCTTCTCCGTGGCCGACCTCGGCATCGTGGGCGATGTCCACAAGGTGTTGCCCAAGCTCATCGACGCCCTGAAGTCGAGGGGCTGACCGCGCTGTCCCGGCTCGGCTGACCACCGGGCGGGGCGGAATACCCTCGTCTGCGGGCCGCCCTGGCGACTGGTCGTGGCCCCGGCAACGACCAGACGGCTGGTGGCGCCGGCGTGGGAGGCGGTTCGGCCGGGTACCGTCAGGGGTGGCTTGTCCGACCCCTGACGACGACTGGCGCATGCCATAATGTCTCCCACAGTCCTCCAGTGCCCTGATCCTCGGGAAGTGATCTCCCACCGGTTACAGCCGCCGCAGCCGTCCTGCCCGACAAGAGAGGCTCGGTGACCCATCGGTGTGGCATCTGGTGAACATCGGCAGCTGTTTCGGGCCTCTGGGTTCCAGACACCTCCCGTGGATTCGCGTTCACCGTGCCTAGGCCTGTAGAAGGAACCAGCCCCTACCTCCCAGGCCTGGACGGGATCCGCGCCGTCGCCGTCCTGGCCGTCATCGCCTATCACCTCGACTTCGGGTGGGCTCCAGGCGGCTTGCTCGGCGTGCAGGTCTTCTTCGTGCTCTCGGGGTACCTCATCACCGATCTCCTCGTGGCCGAATACCGGCGTAACCACGGGATCGGACTGGCCCGGTTCTGGATCCGGCGGGCCAGGAGGCTCCTGCCGGCGCTCTTCGTGATGCTGTTCGTGGTCGTGGGTTGGGCCACGTTGTTCGATCGCGACCAACTGGCCACCTTGCGCAGCGATCTTCCGGCCGGGATCTTCTATGTGAGCAACTGGTGGTTCATCTTTCATCACGTCTCGTACTTCGCCAGGTTCGGTCCGCCGTCTCCGCTCGGGCATCTGTGGTCGCTGGCCATCGAGGAGCAGTTCTACCTCGTCTGGCCCCTCGTGATTCTCGTCGGAATGCGGTGGATCCACACGAAACGGACGCTGATCCTCGTCGCCCTCGCCATGGCGGCCGGATCTGCGCTGGAGATGGCCGTCCTCTTCTCCCCCGACGGCGATCCCACACGGGTCTACGACGGGACCGATACCCGGGCCTTCGCTCTGTTGATCGGTGCCGCTCTCGCCTTCGGATTGCCCCGCAACCGAACCTTCGCCACGGTCACACCCAGTGCCCGACGCCTCCTGAATTTCGTAGGTGGCGCGTCGCTGCTCGGGATCCTCGTGATGTTCTGGCACACCAACCAGTACGAGCCATTCCTGTACGGGGGCGGCATGGTGCTCCTCTCCATCCTCACGGCGCTGGTCATCGCCGTGACCATCCACCCCGGGTCACAGTTGCGGTCGATCCTCGGGTGGGAACCGCTCCGATGGGTGGGGGAGCGGTCGTACGCCATCTACCTCTGGCACTACCCGATCATCGTGTTGACCACGCCACTCAATGCCCCTCCCGGTGCGCGACGGGCGACGCTCCAGCTCCTCGCAACGTTCCTCATCGCGGCGGCGTCGTGGCGCTATATCGAACAGCCCGTCCGGCACGGAGCGCTCGGCCGCCAATGGCAGCGGATCCGGCAGCACGATTGGTCGTGGCCCCGATTGCAGCCGCTGGGCTGGGTGCTGGCCGGCGGGGTGATGGTCAACGCCGCCATCTGCGGCGTCGGCCTCTTCGGGCTGGTCTCGGCCTCCGCTGCGGACCCTGCGTCCCAGGTCACAAGCATTGTCCCCGTAGAAGGCCACCACCAAGCACCATCGGCCACGGTGGCGGGTGCCTCTTCGGCTCAACACGCGGGCTCGGTGTCCACCGCGTCCGCCCCCCGTCCACCGCCCGGGCAGGGTGTGACTGCGATCGGAGACTCCATCATGGTCGACGCCGCCCCTTACCTCCAACAGATGCTGCCCGGCATCGCCATCGATGCCCAGGTCGGCCAGCAGCTCGACCAGGTCCAGAGTGGAGTGGCCCAACTCAAGGCCGAGGGCGTGGTGGGGAACCGGTTGATCCTCGAACTCGGGACAAACGGGCCCTACACGGCATCGCAGCTGCAGGGGCTGCTCACCTCCCTCGGCCCCATGCAGAAGATTGTGCTCGTCAACATCCGCGTGCCCCGACCATGGCAGCAAGAGGTCAACGACACGATCGGCGCCGTCGCCCGGACCCGTCCGAACGCCACCGTGGTGGACTGGTATGCCGACAGCGCGGCCCACCCCCAGTACTTCTATCCCGATGGGGTGCATCTCGAGCCCGCCGGGTCCAAGTACTACGCATCGCTGCTCGCGCATGCTCTCGAGGCGCCTCGCGGAGGCTCTCGAGGATCCGGAGCGCGCATGCACTGACCGATCTGGGCCAACGAGACGCGTCCGCTGGCGACTCCATGACGCCCTTTCGGCGGCCGCTCACACCAGCGGCCACGGATAGGGGGGCCGGTCCCCTGTCGGCTCGGGGAACCTCCCGGCGCGGAGCAGCGCGGTGATCCGCCCCAGGATCGCCTCACGCTCCGGCTCTGACAGCAGTTCGTCCAGCGCTTCGGGGAGACTCGATCCCAATCGGGCCAGATCGACCAGGATCCCCTCGGGAACCTCCTCGCCGACAAAGTCCCAGATCACCGTCCGCAACTTGTGCTGGTGGTGGAAGCACAGGCCGTGGTCGATGCCCCACAGCCGCTGGTCGGACCCCATCAGCACATGGCCGCTCTTGCGGTCGGCGTTGTTGGCGACGATGTCGAAGGCGCAGATCGTGCGAAGCTCGGCGGAGCGGCTGCCCTCGTCGAAGACGGTGAAGTAGTGCTCTTCGTAGTCGGCCTCGACGAACAGTTGCAGCGAGCCGGCACCGAAGGGACCGTCCTCACGTGCCACGGTGGGCGGGACGATGCCCCACCCGAGGGCCTCGGAGAGGACGAAGGCCGCCACCTCACGCCGATAGAGGCCGTCGGGGAAGTCCCACAGCGCCTGCTCGCCACCTGCTGGCTTGTACACGGCCCGGAGCGGAACAGGTCCATCGGTGCCCAGGCTGACCAGGAAGGTCAGGTTGGAACTCCACGGGAGCCTGCCCTCCACGGTGAGCTCACCGGACCCGAGCTCTTCGATCGCCGTGCCCAGGTCCGGACCGACATCGGGTGTCCAGCCGGTCACACGGCCGGCGGTCGGTGGCCGTTGGTCCGCGGGCATTCGTGACCGGACGGGTCGAGCGGTGATCCGCACAACGGACAGGGAGGCCTCCCCGATTCGACCAGCTTGGTGGCTTGGATGGCAAAGGCGGCGGCCTGCTCACGGCTGATGGCGAGGCGGGCGATGGCTCCGGCCTCCTCTTCGGCGACGAGTTCCTCGATGACCAGGACGATCCGGTCCTCGGCATCGTCGTAGGACACGCCGATCGTCCCGACCGCCCAGACCGGCTCGGCCGGCTCCTCGAGGGGAAGCTCCTCGGGCAGGTGCCCGGGGCGCCGCTCGCCCTTGACGATCCGCGCCAGGAGGTCGGCCACCACGGCCACCTGCTGCTTCTCGATCTTGAGGGTGAGCAACATCGGGCCCTGCCGGCACTGGAGCAGGAAGAGCCGGTTGCCGGCCGGGCCGATGGTGCCCAGGACGAGCCGGTCGGCGGTGAGGTCGTAGCCTTCGCTCACGAGATGGCCAACTCGTTCAGCGAGGCGGTGGAGTTGACGGTCAGGACGTGCGGGCCGGCGTCCGTGTAGGCCAGGGCCGACACCGAGCAGGGCGACACGACCAGGCGCTGGAACAGGTCGAGGGGGGTACCGGCCGCCACGGCCACGGCCGCCTTGATCGGATCGGCGTGGGACACGACCACGATGGTCTCGCCCCGGTGGCGGGCCACCAACCGGCTGATCGCCGAGCCCATCCGGGCCTGCATCTCGAGGAAGGACTCCCCCTTGGGGAACCGGAACCCGCTGGGCGATCGCTGGACCTGGGCCCACTCCGGCTTCTTGGCCAGCGCAGCCAGGCGCGATCCGGTCCACTCGCCGAAGTCGCACTCGAGGAGGCCGCGGTCGGAGCGGACCCGGAGTCCGAGGCGCCTGGCGATCGGGTGCGCCGTCTCGGCGGTCCGCTCCAGCGGTGAGGCGTAGACCGCCAAGGGTGGCTGCCCGCCGGAATCGGCCAGTGCGCCGATCCGTTCGGCGGCGGCCTCGGCCTGGGCCCGGCCTTCGTCAGAGAGGTGCAGGCCGGGGGCGCGGCCCGGGAGCACCTTGCCGGTGGTCGGTGTCCTGCCGTGGCGGACCAGGAGGATCACCGTGGGTCTGGTGGGGAGGTTCCGTCGGCTGGCCACGCCTGTTCACCGTACTCTGTCCGGGCGCGGCACCGACCGCCCCCGAGAGGTCGCGAGCGTTCAGTGCGAGGTGCCCGCCATGGGTTGATCGGCAGCCCGCTCCACCGGGGTGACGACCGGCGGCACGGGCTGGGCGATGGCGGCGGCGGGATCGATCTCGTCCCATTCGGGACCCTCCGGATCGTGGCTGTGGTCCTCGTGGGAGAGCTTGGACGGCCACCAGTTCCACCGACCCAGCAGGACCACCACCGACGGCACCAGCAGCGTTCGCACGAAGAACGTGTCGAGCAGGATGCCGGCGGCCAGCCCGAGGCCGATCTCCTTCACCTGTGTGTTGCCCGTGGCGGTCAGCACACCGAAGGTCCCGGCCAGGATGAGGCCGGCCGACGTCACGGTGGTGCCGGTGGCCTCGACGGCCCGTCGCACGGCGACCCGGATGGGGGCGTGGTGGGCCTCTTCGCGAATGCGGGTCATCACCAGGATGTTGTAGTCCTGCCCGAGGGCCATGATGAAGACGAACATGAAGAAGGGGAGGACGAAGTTGATCCCGTCCTGGCCGCCGATGATCACGAAGACCATGACGGCCAGGCCGAGGGAGGCGAGGTAGGAGAGGCCCACGCTGGCCACCAGGTACAGGGGGGCGACCAGGCTGCGCAGGACGATGGCCAACAGCAGGGCCAGGACGAGCATGACGATGGGGATGATCTTGACCAGGTCGTTGCCGGCGATGGCGCCGACGTCGGCGGCGTCGGGTGCGTAGCCGTTGACCCCGGTGGCGCTGGCCCCGATCGACCGGCCGACCTGGCCGACCGCGGCACGCACGGCCGGCATGGCCGCGGCGGCTGCGGTACTGGTCGAGGGGCCGGCGCGCAGGGTGGTCTGGTACTGGACGGTCATCCCGTCGGGGCTGATGTACTGGGCCGAGGCCTGATAGGCACTGTAGATGTCGGCCGGGACGGCCACGCCGGGCGGCGGCGTGACCGGCAGTGTGGCTGCGGGGCCGAGGGCCGCCAGCCGGTCGTGGGCATCGGCCAGTTCAGCGGGCGTGAGCATGACGCCGTTGGGATTGAGCGCGCCCGTCACTGATTCGAAGTCCCCGGTCCGCTCGAGCCGCTGCTGGGCCGTGGCCAACAGCTGGGGGTCGCTCCAGACGGGGGCCGGCAGTCGGAAGAGCACGCTGGTGGGATCGCCGCCGGTCGATGGGTAGTCGGCGGCCAGGATGGCCTGGCCCTTCCCCGAGTCCGAGGTGGCAGGTGCCGCCTGGTTTCCGAACCCGGTGGGCGAGTAGGCCAGCATGGACAGGGCCAACCCACCGAAGAACACCAGGCCGATGACCAACGTCAGCACCGGTCGACCCACGATCTTCCCGGCGATACGTCCCCACACCCCGCGCTTGTGCTGCCCCACCTGAGGGATCCGGGGCCAGAACACGCTCCTCCCCAGGATCGCCAACAGGGCCGGCAGTAGCGTGAGGTTGGCCAGCAGGGCCACGGCGATCCCGATGGCCAGGGCCGGCCCGAGCCCCTTGTAGAGACCGAAGGTGGCGATCACCACCGTCGCCAGCGCACCGATCACCGTCAGCCCCGAGAAGGTGATCGACTCCCCGACCTTGCACAGGGAGAAAGAGACGGCCTCGTCGACGCCCTTTCCGCGTCTCAGCTCCTCGCGGACACGGAAGATGAGGAACAGGCCGTAATCGGTGCCCGCCCCCAACATGACCACCACCAACAGGATGGGAGTGAGGTCCGACACCTGGACGCCGATATGGGACGACTGGGCGATGATCGGGCCGGCGGCGAACAGGGCGACGGCCGAGGGCAAGAGGGCGACCAGGGGGGCCAGCAGGGCCCGGAAGGTGAGCAGCAGCAAGAGCACGATGAACACGAACGACAGGAGCTCGGTCAGCATCTGGATGTGGCTGGTCTGGTTCTGTTCGTCGACCGACTGGGCCACCGAGCCTGTCAGGTGCATGGCCACGCCGGGGTGCGAGCCCGACGTCGTGAACGCGGAGCGCAGCTGTTCGACGGTGCGGGTGGTCACCTTGCCGTTCGAGGGCGACGGTAGGTTCAGCTCGACGAGGGCCTTGCGGGCCCTCCCGTTGGCGGAGACCCCCTGGTCCAGCACGGCGGTGACCCGTGGGACCGACCGTATGGCCGCCTCGGCTCGGTCGATGGCCGCGTCGTCGGCCGCAGTGAGCGCCCCACTCGGGGCGGCGGCGACGAAGGTGGCGTCCGACTGCGACTGCGAATTGAAGGGAGCAGCGAGCCTGCCGGCCTGCATGCTGGGGACAGTGGCGGGCAGGAAGTCCGAGTTGCTGCTCTTCTCCACACTCGAGAGGGGAGGGAGGGCGACACTCAACACCACGGCCACGATGACCCAGGCGGCGACGATCAGCCATCGGAATCGTACGGTGAACCGTCCTAGGGCGGCGAACAAACGGTGATCCTCCAGCACTCGGTGGCCGGACCCCACAGGTGGACAGCACCGCCGGCTCTCGGCGGCACTCCTTGGCCCATGGGACCGCACCAGAGTGCCCGAGCACCGGATGGTGGGCGTGGCCTTTCCCCCAAGTGTACGCCCGGACCCCGATCCGGTTGAGAGTCGTTCGGCCCTATTCCGGTGATTCTTAGGCGATTCTCACGTGGGGGCCGGCAGGCGGCGCGGCATCGGTACGGCAGTCTCGGGCCACCGCCTGCGGCTGACCCGGGCGAGCCGGTGGAGCAGTTCGATGGCCCCCGGGTCGTCGTCGCCGGGCCGGGTTTCGACGGCCCCGTCGGCGATCATGCTGTCGAGCAGCTGGCGACCCCTGTCGGTGCGGACGATGGTGAGGGTCCAGTCGTGGAACGCGCCGATGCCGCCGGTCGAGATGTCGGCGTGCTCGGCGGCGAAGTCCGGGCATGACTTGCACCCCTCCCTCGTCCAGGCGTGCGCCTCCTTGAGCGGGATCTCGTGGAACCCGCCGTCACGCGTCCACACCTGGAACACGCCCTTGATGTTCATCTTGGAGATGTCGGCCCGGGCGATCCCGTACCTGGCCTCGAAGAGCTCGGGGAAGATGGCGTCGTCGAACGTCTTGGAGCAGAGGAGGCCGATGGTCAGGGACAGCCGGCGGGCGATCTTGCCCGCCTTGCGGGCAGCCATGACCGGCGGCGCCGAGGCCTGGCACCCCATACCCACCAGGGCGATGCGCTCGGCCCCCGCCTCGATGGCCCCCGGGTAGGCCAGAGGGTTGGCCGAGTAGGTGTAGCGGGAGCCGGCGGCGGCGAGGACCTCGGCCCGGGTGGTCGCCACCCCGGGCACCGCCTTCCAGGTGGATCCGTCGCCTTCGAGGTTGGAGACGAGGGCGGCGTCGATCACGTCGTGCTCGAGTGCCCAGATGAGCAGGGCGGAGACCAACCCTCCGTCCTGGCCGGCCTGGTGGATCTCCGGATCGGTGGCCCTCACCAGGAGGATGTCCGACGAGACCCCGGCCACCTCCTCGCTGGTGCGCTCCCTCCCGAACAGGTGGGTGTCGATCTCCGGCTCCCACAGACGGAACCGCGGGCAGGCCCGGGTGCACATCGTGCACCCCTTGACCCCGTGGGTGCAGCTGTCCGGCCCACCGTCGGCGTCGATGTGGAACGGCTTGTACCTGCCCCCGGTGTCGTCGTAGGAGAGGACATCGTACGGGCAGGCCACGACGCAGCCGGCGCAGCCCGTGCACAGGCCGGACGTGACCACTTCGGAGAGGAGTTCGGCCCAGTGGGGCTTCTCTGGCGGCATGGCCACACCCTACCCAGGGGTGCGGGGCCGGCGGCGCACTGCGGCCCGGGACGGAGGGTTGGCTACCCTCGTCCGGTGCCCGAACTTCCCGAGGTCGAGTGCTACCGACGCTTGGCCGAGACCGCCCTCGGCCGGACCATCGCCTCGGTGTCCGTTCCCGACCCCTGGTTCGTGAAGGGGGGAGCGACCGCCGACACCCTGCGCCGTGCGCTGATGGGCCACCGGTTCGACTCCGCCCGCCGCATCGGGAAGCTGCTGCTGGTCGGCATCGACAGCGGGCCGACCCTCGGGATCCGTTTCGGGATGACCGGGACGTTGGTGGTCGACGGGGCCGACGGGGTAGGGCAGCTGCTCTATGCCCCGCGGCGGCACCACCCGGCGTGGGACCGGTGGTCGGTGCTGTTCGAGGACGGCGGCACCGTGGTGGTCCGGGATCCGAGGCGCTTGGGCGGGGTGTCCCTCGACCCGGACGCATCGAGGCTGGGGCCGGACGCGGCCACCATCGACCCGGCCGACCTGGCCGACGCAGTGCGCGGCTCTTCGGCACCGTTGAAGGCCCGCCTGCTCGACCAGCAACGGGTGGCTGGTATCGGCAACCTGATCGCCGACGAGGTGCTGTGGCGGTCGGGGCTCTCCCCGCTGCGCCCGGCCGGTTCGTTGTCCCGCAATGAGGTGCGGAGGCTGCAGCGGCACCTGGTCCACACCATCGGCGACCTGATCGAACGCGGTGGCTCGCACCGGGGCGACCTGACGGACGAGCGCCGCGTGGGCGGCCACTGCCCCCGGGACGGGGGCGAACTGGTGCGGTCGACGGTAGGGGGCCGCACCACGTGGTGGTGTCCCGCCCACCAGGCGTGAGCCAGCGGGGACGCCCTTGGCTGACTGCCCGCCCACGCCTGCCTACCCGCC
The DNA here is from genome assembly GCA_003138855.1 of Acidimicrobiaceae bacterium. Classification (GTDB taxonomy): domain Bacteria; phylum Actinomycetota; class Acidimicrobiia; order Acidimicrobiales; family RAAP-2; genus Bog-756. The sequence continues at coordinate 45,668 of PLHF01000145.1, forward strand.
CAGCTCCTCGATGACCTTGGCGGCGTGGCCGTCGGCCTTCACGTTGTACCAGGGGCGCTGGATGGTGCCGTCGGCGCCGATCAGGAAGGTGGAGCGGATGACCCCGATCGACTTCTTGCCATAGAGGGTCTTCTCACCCCATGCGCCGAAGGCCTCACCCACGGAGTGGTCGGCGTCGGTCAACAGCGGGAACTTCAGGCCGTACTTGGCCCGGAACGCCTGGTGCTTGGCTGCGGTGTCGGCGGAGATGCCTAGGACCGGGACCTTGGCCTTCGTGAAGGCCTGCAGGTTGTCGTTGAACTGGCAGGCCTCCTTGGTGCAACCGGGCGTGTCGTCCCTCGGGTAGAAGTAGACGACGACCTGCCGGCCGGCGAAGTCCTTCGACGAGACCGGCTTGCCGTCCTGGTCGGGCAGGGTGAATGCGGGTGCCTTGTCGCCGGTGGCGAGCTTTCCCATGGTCGGCTTCCTTTCGTCTCATCCGGAGCTGCTGCTCGGCAGCTCCGGAGGGCAACCCGAACTGGTGCAGGTGCACACGATGGCACACTCCTGATTCCTCGGGTGCCCCGAGGCCCACGGTGAGGCGTCGACCACCCGGTTCAGGGCGATCGTTCGGGCGATTGACCTGGTGGCGGGGGAGTTCCCGGGTAGACTGGTCTCGTGGTGGGGCGAGTGCCCTTCCACCGGGGTCTTCCTCATCTCGTTCTTGTCGCCCGCAGCCGTGGGCTCGGCAAGGGCCCGAGGCGGGCCCGCAGGCCTCCGTGACTCGCACGGGAGCCGACGGTCGGCCTCCGGCCGTCACTGAACAGATGAGAGTGAGCCTCCTATCCAATGACAACCACCGTCGATCCGTCGGATCGCGCCCTCGAGTCGGCTGAGCGGCTTTCCGCAGCTGCAGACGAACTGACCGGCGCAGACGGCGAACAGCCGTCCTTCGACTCGCTGGGGGTGGACCCGGCCCTGGTCAAAGCCCTCGCCGAACAGGGGATCACCACCGCCTTCGCCATCCAGGCCATGACCGTGGCCGATGCACTTGCCGGGCGCGACGTCTGCGGCAAGGCCAAGACCGGCTCGGGCAAGACCCTGGCCTTCGGCATTCCGCTACTCCAGCGCACCATGGCCGCCAGGTCGACCGAGCCCGGCAGGCCCCGCGCTCTCGTGCTGGTCCCCACCCGGGAGCTCGCCGTGCAGGTGAGCGAGGTGCTCGAGCCGCTGGCCAAGGAAGCCGGCCTGCGGATCGTCGCCGTGTACGGCGGGGCCGACATCGAGCGCCAGATCAAGAAGCTCCGCCGGGGGGTGGACGTGATCATCGCCACGCCGGGCCGCCTGATCGACCTCGGTGACCGGGGTGAGCTTTCGGTGGCCGACATCGAGACCCTGGTGCTCGACGAGGCCGACCGCATGGCCGACATGGGGTTCATGCCCCAGGTGGAGTGGGTGCTCCGGCGCCTCGAGCGCGAGCACCAGACGCTGCTGTTCTCCGCCACCCTGGACGGAGCGGTCGACCGACTGGTCAGCCGCTACCTCACCGACCCTGTGCTGCACGAGGTGGCCTCGCCCCACACCACGGTGGAGGCCATGGAGCACCGCTTCCTCGAGGTGCACCAGATGGACCGGGTCAAGGTCTGTGCCGCCATCTGCCGCAACGTGGACAAGGCGCTGGTGTTCGTGCGCACCAAGCACGGTGCCGACCGGCTGGTCGAGCAACTCGGCAAGGAAGGGGTCAGGGCCGGAGCCATCCACGGGGACCTCCGCCAGGCCAACCGGGAGCGGACGCTGAAGGACTTCGCCGAGGGAAAACTGCACGTGCTGGTGGCCACCGACGTCGCCGCCCGTGGACTGGACATCGATGCGGTGGACGTGGTGATCCACTTCGATCCGCCCGAGGACCACAAGGCCTACCTCCACCGCTCCGGACGGACAGCGCGCGCCGGCGAAGCCGGGATGGTGGTGACCCTCGTCCAGTGGAACCAGGTGCTCGAAGTCGAGCGGATCCAGACCCGCATCGGCTTGCGGATGCCCATCGTCGAGATCTTCTCAAATGACCCCAGGCTGGCCGACCTCGCGGAGTGGCAGCCCACCAAGGTCTGACCCTTGCGGGCGCAGGCCCACGGGAGACCGCCGGAGACGATCGCGGCCCGGGATCCCCGAGCCGGCGAGGAGGACAACGTGGCAGACACCCACTTCCGTCAACCGATGTTGGTCGGCGCCGGCACCGACGGCGTCGAACGGATACTGGTGGTGACCGCGCACCCCGACGACGTGGACTTCGGTGCTGCCGGGTCGGTTGCGGTGTGGACCCATGCCGGGGTGGAGGTCGCGTACTGCATCGCCACCGACGGCGATGCCGGCGGCTCCGACCGTTCGGTCAGTCGCACCGAGATGGCCGTTGTCCGGCGTGAGGAGCAGCGCGAGGCGGCCAGGGTGGTGGGGGTGTCCGACGTGACCTTCCTCGGGTTCCCCGATGGCCGCCTCACCCCCGGCCTCGACCTGCGCCAGGCCATTGCCGGCGTCATCCGGCGCTTCCGACCCGATCGGGTGGTGGCCCAGTCGCCCGAGCGGAACTGGTCGCGCATCTACGCCAGCCACCCGGACCATCTGGCCGCCGGTGAGGCCGCCATCTGCGCGGTCTATCCGGATGCCCGCAACCCGTTCGCCTTCCCCGCGCTGCTCGAGGAGGGACTGGAACCCCACTCGGTGCCCGAACTGTGGGTCATGACCACCGAGCGCGCCGACCGGGTGGTGGACGCCACCGAGTTCTTCGATCTCAAGCTGGCCGCCCTGCGTTCCCACAGGAGCCAGGTCGGCGATGGCGAGCACCTCGGCGAGCTGCTGCGCACCTGGATGTCGGGCACGGCGCTGGCCGCGGGCCTGCCCGAGGGAAGGCTCGCCGAGGCATTCCACGTGGTGGACACCGAGTAGTGGCCGCCGACCGTCCCGGGGGCACCGGCACTCCGGAGGAGGCCTCGGGGCGTCCGTGGGCCGTCGTCCAGCACGTCGACCACGAGGGCCCCGGGCTGATCACCGGCGCGCTGGACGAGGCCGGGTACCGGTTCGAGGTGGTCCGCCCCGACCGGGGCGATGCCCTCCCCGACCTCGGTTCGATCGCCGGGCTGGTGGTGATGGGCGGCCCGATGGGTGTCCACGAGGTCGATGCCCATCCGTGGCTGGCACCCGAGCGGGCGCTGATCGCCGCCGCGGTCGGAGACGGGGTGCCGGTGCTCGGCGTGTGCCTCGGCGCACAGCAGCTGGCCGCTGCACTCGGCGCCGACGTGACCACGGGGCCCTCCGCCGAGGTCGGGCTGGGCCACGTGGAGCTGACCGCCGCCGGCCGGAGGGACCCGGTCCTCGGCCCTGAGTACGGCGGTCTGGCCCAGACGACACTTCCCTGTGTCCACTGGCACCAGGACACGTTCACCATCCCCGACGGTGCGGTCCATCTGGCCGCCACCCGGGTCTTCCCCCATCAGGCGTTCCGGTGGGGGGACAGGGCGTACGGCCTCCAGTTCCACGTGGAGGTGGACGGCGCGCTGTCCGAGGCGTGGTGCCCGTACCTCCCGGTGGGGGTGGCGCTGGACGGGCCGCGACTGGCCCAGGTCGAGACCGTCGGCCGTCGGCTGCTCCGTCGGTTCGTCGCACGGTGCGGGACTTCCCGACCGGTCCCGGTGATCACGCCCGGGGAGATCGGCCCGGCCTCGAGCGGCAGTGAGGTCCGGCGCGCATGAGCCCGGCCGGCGACGTCCTGCGCCACGCACCGGGTGACCCGGGGGGCGGTGGGTCCCCGGACCCGGTCAAGCCGCGCCTGCGGGGTGTCTTCCATCAAGTGGCGTTCTTCGTGTCGCTGGTGTCGGGCGTCGTCCTGATCGTGGTCGCGCCCACCCTCGGCTCCAAGCTGATCATGGCCGTCTACGCGCTGTCGATCTCCACGCTGTTCGGAGTCAGCGCACTGTTCCACCGGCACACCTGGGGTCCGGCCGGTCGCCGACGTATGCGCCGGGCGGACCACTCGACGATCTTCATCGCCATCGCCGGTTCCTACACCGCGGTGGCCGGCATCGCCCTCAGTGGATGGGCTCGCACCACGGTGCTGTGCATCGTCTGGGGCGGGGCCGCGGTCGGCATCACCCTGCGCCAGGTGTGGCTCGACGCGCCGAAGTGGGTGATCGCACTTCCCTATGTCGTGGTGGGATGGGCCGCCGTGGCCGTACTGCCACAGCTCGAACGGGCCCTGGGCCCGGCTGGCTTCGCCCTGTTGCTCGTCGGGGGTCTTGCCTACTCGGCCGGCGCCGTCGTCTACGCCGTCAAGCGACCCAATCCCATCCCGGGGGTGCTCGGGTACCACGAGGTGTTCCACGCCTGCACCATCGTCGGCGCGGTGTTCCACTTCATCGTGATCGCCTGGTTCGTCCTGCCGTTGGCCTGAGTGACGATCGGGCCTGGCGTGCCGGCCCGAGCCGTTGTCCGGTCTCAGCCGACCAGCTCGCGGAGCATGTAGGGAAGGATCCCGCCATGACGGTAGTACTGGGCCTCCATCGGGGTGTCGATCCGCACCCGGGCGTCGAACTCGACCACGCGGTCGCCGTCGACAGCCCGGACCGCGACCGTCTTGGGGCTGGTCCCCTCGCTGAGCGATCCGAGCCCGGCGATGGTGATGACCTCGTGCCCGGTCAGGCCCAGGGAGGCCGCGTTCTGACCATCGGCGTACTGCAGGGGAAGCACCCCCATCCCGATCAGGTTGGAGCGGTGGATGCGCTCGTAGCTCTCGGCGATGACCGCGCGGATACCGAGAAGCGAGGTCCCTTTGGCCGCCCAGTCGCGTGAGGACCCCGACCCGTACTCGTTGCCGGCCAGGACCACCAGTGGGACGCCTTCGGCCGCGTAGCGCACCGAGGCCTCGTAGATGGTGGTCTGTTCGCCTTCGGGCAGATGGAGGGTGAATCCGCCCTCGGTGAGCGGTGCCAACTGGTTGCGCAGCCGGACGTTGGCGAACGTGCCCCTCACCATCACCTCGTGGTTCCCGCGCCGCGCCCCGTAGGAGTTGAAGTCGGCGGGCTCGACCCCGTGCTCGGCCAGGTACCGGCCGGCAGGCGTGGACGGGCTGATGTTTCCGGCCGGCGAGATGTGGTCGGTGGTCACGCTGTCGCCGAGCTTGGCCAGTACCCGGGCCCCGACGACGTCGGTCACTGGTGCGGGGGTCATGGAGAGGCCCTCGAGGAAGGCGGGACGCACGACGTAGGTGGAGTCGACGTCCCAGTCGAAGGTGTCACCGGTTGCCGTCTCGACCGCCTGCCAGCGTTCGTCGCCGTCGAAGACCGATGCGTACCGCTGGCGGAACATCTCGGAGGTGAGCGACGACCGCACGGCCTCGGCGACCTCCTCCGGCGAGGGCCAGACGTCGGCCAGGAAGACCGGCTCACCATCGGCCCCGGCCCCCAAGGGTTCTGTGGTCAGATCGATGTCCATGGTGCCGGCCAGGGCGTAGGCCACCACCAGCGGCGGCGACGCCAGGTAGTTCATCCGCACATCCGGATGGATCCGACCCTCGAAGTTCCGGTTCCCCGAGAGGACCGAGACCACCGACAGGGCGCCGTCGTGCACCGCGTCGGAGACCCCCGGGAGGAGGGGTCCCGAGTTGCCGATGCAGGTGGTGCATCCGAACCCGACCAGGTCGAACCCGATCCTCGCCAGCGGCTCGGTCAGGCCGGCCCGGTCGAGATAGTCCATGACCACCCGTGAGCCGGGGGCGAGCGTGGTCTTGACCCACGGCTTGGGGTGCAGGCCGCGCTCGACCGCGCGCTTGGCCACCAGGCCGGCGGCCACCATGACCTGGGGATTGGAGGTGTTGGTGCAGCTGGTGATGGCGGCCACCGCCACGTGGCCGTCCTCGATGGCCGCTGTCGACCCGTCCTCCAGTGATGCGGTGCTGGTGCGCCGGCCCCTGCCCAGCGCCGTGCGGAAGGATGATCCGGCCTCGGCCAGGGCGACGAGGTCCTGGGGCCGGGACGGGCCGGCGATGCTGGGGACGACGGTCGAGAGATCGAGCTCGATGACCTCGGAGAAGATCGGCTCGACCCCATCGGCCGAGTAGAACATCCCCTGCTCCTTGGTGTAGGCCTCGACCAGGTCCACGTGGTGGTCGTCCCGGCCGGTGAAACGGAGATAGTCGAGGGTGACCCCGTCGACGGGGAAGATGGCGCAGGTGGCCCCGTACTCGGGCGACATGTTGCCGATGGTGGCCCGATTGGCCAGCGGGACGGCGGCCACGCCGGGCCCGAAGAACTCCACGAACTTCCCGACCACGCCGTGCCGGCGGAGGAGGTTGGTGATGGTCAGCACCAGGTCGGTCGCCGTGGTTCCCGGGGCCTGCTGGCCGGTCAGGCGGAATCCGACCACCGGGGGCAGGAGCATGGAGAGCGGTTGGCCCAACATGGCCGCCTCCGCCTCGATGCCCCCCACACCCCAGCCCAGCACGCCGAGGCCGTTGACCATGGTGGTGTGGGAGTCGGTGCCCACCAGGGTGTCGCAGTAGGCCCTGCCGTCGTCGGTGGCGAAGACCACCCGTGACAGGTACTCGAGGTTGACCTGGTGACAGATGCCGGTGCCCGGCGGCACGGCCCGAAAGCCGTCGAACGCCTGCTGCGCCCAGCGCAGGAGCTGGTAGCGCTCGACATTGCGCTGGTACTCGATGTCGACGTTCCGGTCGTAGGCATCAGCGCGACCCGAGACCTCGGCGATCACCGAGTGGTCGATCACCAGTTCGACGGGCACCAGAGGGTTCACCCGGCTCGGGTCACCGCCGAGGTCGACCAGGGCGTCGCGCATGGCGGCGAGGTCGACCACACCGGGCACACCGGTGAAGTCCTGCATCAGCACCCGTTCGGGGGTGAGGGCGATCTCCGTGGCGTCCTCCCCGCCGAGCCCATGGCGGCCGGGATGGTTGCCCCATCCGGCCACGGCCTCGATGTCCGCCGGCCGCACCGCCACGCCGTCCTCGTGCCGGAGCAGGTTCTCGAGGATCACCTTGATCGAATAGGGAAGCCGGGCCACGTCGAACCGATCGGCGAGCACCCCGATCCGGTGGATCTCGTAGGCGGCGTCGCCGACGGTCAGGCTGCCGCGGGCACCGAAGGAGTCGGGGGCGGCAGAGGGGGAGGGGGAGTATGCCATGCACCCATTCTGCCCCGTTGATCGGACCACAGGTTCAGCAGGGGCGGGCCGCTCAGGTTCGGGTGCGGTACCGGTGCACGGCCAGGGGGATCAGGATGACGAGGAACCCGATCGTCCAGGCCACGGACTGGACGACCCACGATGCGGTGGGCCCCCCGATCATGAGCGCCCGGCAGGCGCTCACCGTGACGCTCACCGGCTGGTAGGTGGCGAACCCCTGGAGCCAGCTCGGCATCTTGTCGACCGGCACGAAGGCCGACGAGATGAAGGTGAGGGGAAAGAGCAGGGGGAAGGACATCACCTGTGCGGTCTCGCTGTTGGCGGCGGACAGCCCGATGACGGCAAAACCCCAGGAAAGCGAGTAGGCGAAGAGCAGGATGAGGAGGATCCCGCCCAGATAGGGGAGCACGCCCGTGGTCGGCCGGAAGCCGACGGCGAAGCCCACCGCGGTCATGATGATCACCACGAAGACGTTGCGGACCAGGTCCGCCGTGGTGCGGCCGGTCAGCACGGCGGACCTCGCCATGGGCAGTGCCCGGAACCGCTCGATGAGGCCCTTCTGCAGGTCCTCGGCAAGGCCGATGCTGGTGCTCACCGCCCCGAAGGCGACGGTCTGCACGAAGATGCCCGGCATCAGGTAGTTGACGTAGTCGGTGCCCGGCGTGTTGATCGCACCCCCGAAGACGTAGCGGAACAGCAGCACGAACATGATCGGCTGGACCGTCGAGAAGAACAGCGCCTCGGGGATGCGGGTGAGGGCCAGCAGGTTCCGCCTGGTGATGGTGAGCGTGTCCGAGATGGACCAGCGGAGCTTGCCCCCGATACCGGTCGCAGGAGGCGCACCCGACAACGTGGGGGCGGCGATGGCGGTGGTCATGAGAGCTCTCCGGTTGCGATGGGCAGTGCTTCCTCGGCGGCGCGGAGCCGTCTGCCCCGCCGGCCCCGCCGGGGTGATCCCCCGTCCTCCTGTGTGTGCGCCTCTTCGACGGTGCTGTGGCCGGTCAGCGAGAGGAAGACATCGTCGAGGCTGGGCTCGCGGAGGGTGAAGGCGGTCGGCACGATCCCTTCGCGGTCGAGCGCGCGCAACCCGAGCATGGCCGCCTGCGGGCCGTTATCGACGGTGACCTCGACGACGGTGCCGTTGACCATCGGGCTGTGGGGGCCGATGGTGTCGAGGACGGCGCCGGTGCGCCGAGCGTCCTCCAGGTTGGACAGGCCGACCTCGAGGACGGTGGCACCCAGGTCGGCCTTCATCTCGGCCGGCGTCCCATCGGCGATGACGTGCCCGTGGTCGAGCACGGCGAGCGTGCTGGCCAGCCGGTCGGCCTCTTCGAGGTACTGGGTGGTGAGCAGGACGGTGGTACCGCCACCGACCAGGCTTTCGATCACCTCCCACAGGTCGTTGCGGCTCTGCGGGTCGAGGCCGGTGGTGGGCTCGTCCAGGAAGAGGACGGTCGGCCGGGCGACCAGGGCCGCGGCCAGGTCGAGGCGCCGGCGCATGCCGCCCGAGTAGGTCTTGAGCGGGCGATCACCGGCGTCGGCCAGGTTGAACTGCTCAAGCAGGTCCTTGGCCCGTCCGCCCACCACCGCTTTGTTCAGATGGTTGAGGTTGCCCACCATCACCAGGTTCTCCCGGCCGGTGAGGTTCTCGTCGACCGCCGCATACTGGCCGGCCAACCCGATCAGGCTCCGGACCAGGCCGGCCTTCTTGCACACGTCGTGGCCCAGCACGCGGGCCGATCCGCTGTCGGGCTGGAGGATCGTGGTCAGGATACGCACCGCGGTGGTCTTCCCCGAGCCGTTGGGGCCGAGCAGCCCGAACACGGTGCCCTCCTCGACGGAGAAGCTGACCCCGTCGAGGGCGCGCACCTCACGCTTGCCCTTGAAGGTCTTCTTGATGTGCTCGACTTCGATGGCGTACGGCATCGTCGTGCATTCCCGTCTTGTCGCTGGTGGTTCGGCGTGTGGGCGGACGGCCAGTGGCCACCGGCCGGAGGGTCTCCGGGCACTGCGCCCGGAGACCGGGGTGCGGCGTCACCGCATCCTATTGCGAGGTCGGCCAGGCTCACGCGCCAGGCGCCGGTCTCCCGGGATGGCCGACCCGAGCGGACCGCCGGACCGGCTGGCTAGCCTCGCAGCATGCGACCAGGTGACCAGGCACCCGATTTCGAGCTTCCCGACGAAGACGGGACTCCCAGGCGGTTGAGCGACCTGGCGGCCGGGGGGCCGGTGGTGCTGTTCTTCTACCCGGCGGCGATGACCCCGGGGTGCACGGCTGAAAGCTGCCACTTCCGCGACATGAAGGCGGAGTTCGAGGCCGTGGGTGCCCGGCGGGTGGGCATCAGTGCCGATGCCGTCGAGAAGCAGAAGCGCTTCTCGGACAAGAACTCGTTCGACTACCCGCTCCTGTCCGACCCCGACGGAGCTGTGGCGACCCAGTTCGGGGTGCGGCGCCGGTTCACCATGCTGTCGCCCACCAAGCGGTCCACGTTCGTGATCGGCCCCGATCTCCGGGTGATCGACGTGATCCAGAGCGAGATGCGGTTCAGCCATCATGCCGACCGCGCCCTCGAGGTGCTGAAGGAGCACTCGCCGGCCTGAGGAGCGCACCCGTCCGGCCGGCGGGTCGCCGATCCGTTCGGGTCCACCCGGTCTCCGGGCGCAGTTCGCCCGTGAACCTGGTGTCCCCGACTGGACCGCCCACCAATGGGAAGCTGTCGGCATGCACTCGCGGTCTGTGACCCGGTCGGCGTGAGCCCCATGCCCGGAACCGGTCGTCTCGAGCAGCTGGCCCAGGCGGTCGCCGAGCGGGTGGTCACCCTGGTGCTGGACTCCATCGACATGGACGAACTCCTCTCCCGTGTCGATGTGGACGCCATCGTGAGCAAGGTGGACGTTGACGGGCTGATCGACCGGGTGGACGTCGACAAGATCGTGAGCCGGGTGGACGTCGAGAAGATC
>PLHF01000130.1 GCA_003138855.1 Acidimicrobiaceae bacterium
AAGAAGGCCCCGGCCCGCAAGGCCCCGGCCCGCAAGACTGCGGCGAAGAAGACGGTTGCCAAGCGTACGGTGAAGAAGGCCCCGGCCCGCAGGGCCCCGGCCCGCAAGACTGCGGCGAAGAAGACAGTTGCCAAGCGCACGGTGAAGAAGGCCCCGGCCCGCAAGGCTCCGGCCCGCAAGGCTCCGGCGAAGAGGGCTGTCGCCAAGCGCACGGTTCGCCGAGCCAGGTAGTTGCTCTGAGCGGCGGCGCAATGCCGCCAAGGCGTCGTCAGTAGGGGCCTTCGGGCCCCTACTGACGCGTGGCGGCCCCTCAGAGTTCGTTCATGAGGTGGAATGCCTCCGCGGACCGCAGTCCGCCGAGTGCCCCGTGGGCGGCCAGTTGACGTCGCACCTTCGAGGCGAACGCGTCCGTCCCCTGGCTCGTTGGCCCGTTGTCGTCGACGAGTCCCATGGTGGTCTCGCCCTGGCTGTGGTGGCAGAGCAGCGCGTCGATCTTGACGGATTCGAAGCCGACCACGGTCTCGAGGTGGTTCGGGAGGTCTGCTTCCCACAGCAGCAGTGACCGGGGTCGGTGCGGGGCGATTCCGAGTTCGGAATAGAAGTGGGGGTCGCGAGCGGCCACGACGGCATCGACGGTCAGGAAGCCGGCCGCCCGATGATCGGGGTGCAGACGGTAGCGGCGCCACGGATCGTGGCCGAGCAGTGCCTCGGGGCGCACCGTTCGGATGATCCGGGCAACCTCCCTTCGCTCATCGACGCCGTTGACAAGTTCGCCGTCGACCCGTTGCAGGAACAGAACCCGCTCGGGCGCCGGCTCGACGCGCGGCCCGACGCGCGGTCCGGGCGGCGACCCGGTCTCCGGGTCCGAGCCCGCCGCCGATCCGCCGACTGCCCGCGAGCCGTCGATGACGGCGGCCGCGGCCCGGCACTCGTCGAGCCGTCGGGATGCCAGTGCGGCCAGGTCGGCATCGGGGTCCCAGCTGCCCTTGGACCCGTCGGTGAGCACCAGATGGTGGATGCGGCAGCCGGCGGCCGCCCACTTGGCCAGCGTGGCGCCGCATCCGAACTCGATGTCGTCGGGATGGGCACCGATGGCCAACGCGGTGGCGGGCACCGGGAGGTCCACCGTGACGGGTGCCGGGAGGAGGAGGTCGCCGACGGGCAGGCCGCTCGGGCCCGGGTCACCATCGGTGTCGGGATCGCGCCGGGTCACGGGCCCGACGGGCCCAGGACCGCCACCGGGATGACGTCACCGGGTTCGTCGATGTCCCACGCCAGGTCGGGGCGGTCGAGCACCCGGGTCGGGAGGCCGAGCCGCTCCGCCTCGGCGCGGTGGCGGGCGAAGGAGCCCGGACCGTAGGAGAACTGGAAGCCGGCATCGGCCGGCAACGCGATCACATTGGTCCCGTTGCCGTAGCGGTCGGGGACCAGGGTGATGCCCGGCGCCTCACCGACCAAGGCCAGATCGGACGCTCGTGGCAGGTCGGCGTGGGCCACGGTGACCTGGCTCACTCCGGCGGCGCGCAGGCGGTCGACGCCGGCCTCGACGGCGCCGTTGAGCCCTCGTCCCGGCTCCCACACCACGAGGGCGCCGCGCGTTCGCGCCCATTCGGCCACCTCGTTGTCGTCGCACACCACCGCGACCGGCAGTGGGTGGGCGGCACTGACCACCCGGTCGGCCATGGCCCGGGCCAACTCGGCGCGTTCCGGTTCGCCGAGGGCGAGGTGGAGCCGACGCTTGGCCTGACTGAAGGCTTTGACGGGGACGAGGACCGCCCTCGGACCGAGCCGGAGCGGGTCCCCGTGCAGTCGGTCGTCGGGCGCTGTCACCGCGACAGTGTAGGTGGCAGGCCACATCGTGCTGCCGGCGGGTGGGGGGCCCTAGGGTGTGGCTGTGGCGGACGGCGATGACAACGGAGCAGGAGCGGTCGACGGGCAGGCCCGTATCCGGGCGCTGGCCCGCGTGCGCTCGCTGCTGGTCGCCCTCGACTGCACCAACGAGGAAATTGACCAGGCAGTGGTCGACGACGACCTCGACCTGCTGGTCGTCGACCGCATGCTGGTGCCGGCCGGTCGGCGCCTGACCCAGGCCGAGGTGGCCGAGTTGACCGGCATCCCTGTGGAAGATGCCCGACGGTTCTGGAGGGCACTGGGGTTCCTCGATGTCGGGGACGAGGAGCGGGCCTTCACCGACATGGACATCGAGGCGGTCCACCTGTTCCAGGCCATGGTGGCCATGGGGATGGCCGACATGGACTCTGCGGTCCAGATGGCCAGGGTGATCGGCTCGTCCATGGCCCGCATCGCCGAGGCCGAGTCCGGTCCGGGTGCCACGCCGATCCTGATGTCGTCGGGCGACAGCATCATCGACGCCGACCAGTTCGCCAGTCAGGCGGCCGATTCGATCCCGGCGATGGGCCGACTTCTCGAGTACGTGTGGCGCCGGCACCTGCAGGCGGCCACCCGCCGGGCCATGCTGCACCGGGCCCGCGGGGTCGGGGAGGGGATCAGCCCGGTGATGGCGGTGGGCTTCGCCGACATGGTCGGCTTCACCTTGCTCAGCCAGCACCTGGGGAACGAGGAGCTGGCCGCTGTGGTGGCCCGGTTCGAGGAGCTGGCCCACGACACGGTGGTCGCCCTGGGTGGCCGGGTGGTCAAGATGATCGGCGACGAGGTCATGTTCGTCGTCCAGACGACCGGCAGTGCCGCGGAGATCGGCCTGAGCCTGGCCGAGGCGTACGCCGACGACGAGCTGCTCTCCGATGTCCGGGTGGCGCTGGCCTTCGGCCCGGTGCTGGTCCAGGACGGCGACTACTACGGGCCGGTGGTCAATCTGGCCAACCGTCTGGTCAACGTGGCGAACCCGGGGACGGTCCTCGTCTCCGACGAGTTCCGCTCCATGCTGGCCGACGAGGGTGGCAGCGGGTACGACACGCGGGCACTGCGGACCCGCAACCTCAAGAACATCGGTCGGGTCCAGGTGTGGAAGCTGACCCGCGCCGGCAGCGAGCCCGGCGCCGAACGGGGGCGTAGCCTGCGATGGGAGCGTCTCGGCGAAGTCCTGCGCGAGCTCGATGACCTGCGCGACCGGGGTGAGCGGTTGGTGGTCGAGGGCCCGAGTTCCCTCCGGGTTGATGCCGCCAAGTCCGACGCCGTCGACAATGGGAAGAAGGACCCGCCGCCTTCAGACTCCCACGAGCCTGACGGTGGCGATGCCGTGGGCCCGGAGGTCGAACGCCCCGTCGAAGGGAGCGACCGGACGTCCCCGTAGGTCCACCAGCCAGCCGGACCGGTCCTTGATCTCGACGACGGTGGGGGCCGAGTGTGGGTTGAACACCCGGACTTCGAGGCAGCCCGCCTCGCGCCGAACGGCGGAGACCTCTGCGCCTCGCACGGTCAAGGCCGACCCGCGCTCCGGTCGAAGACCGCCGCCGCTGGAGGCGGTGGTGGCCAGCGGGACGAGGACGTCATCGGCCATCCCGAAGGGATCGACCTCTCCCACCGCCAGCGCATACCGTGCCTCGACCGGCCCGAGCAGCTGCGGGCCTTCCAGGTGGGTCATGGGCCCGGCCGGCATCGGGCGGGTGGTCATCCCCAACCGCGACAGCATGCCGGTCGAACGCAGCACGGTGAGGGCCAGCGCCGTGGCCCGCGGCTGCCCGCTGGCACCCTCCTCGTCGACGTCGACCAACTCGTACTCGGCCACGCCCTCGTGGACGACGGTCAGACCACCGGCGGTCACGAACCGTCTCGAGGGGAAGGTCGGGAGCCCGAGCTCGTCGGGGCGTCCCTCGGCGGTGAGACCCCGCTCCACAATGGCGAAGGCACTCTCGGCCCGTGACGTCGGTGACGGCTCGGGTAGGGGTAGGTGCACCCGGAGCCGATGGTCACGGGACGGGTTCGAGAAGTTGGTGTGGACCCGCACCACGGATTCGTCGGCCCGCAGTTCGACCGTCGTTTCCACGGGGACCCGATGGCCGCCCACACGTGACCGGCTGGCTTCGTCCACCCGGTCGGGCCAGGTGTAGGTGGAGGTGATCACCGCGGTGGCCCGCACCGGGCCGGCGTCCCCGACTGCCACCGCGACCGAGTCGGGAGCGTCGACCACCGTGTCCTGGGCCGGGGGCGAGTAGTTGTAGGTGTCGCCGTGGTCCCCACTGTCGAGCAACCGTCCGTAGCCCGGCACCCCATCGAGCGAGAACGTCCCGTCTCCCGGGTCGATGACCACGGTCACCAGACCGTTGGCCAGCGTGACCGCACCGTCGGGCCGCCCGGCCACGCGTACCGGATGGACGAGCGAAGAAGGGGCGAATCGGGACCATCCGAATGCGGGAACGGGATCCTGGCGGGCGAGGATCCGTCGGACGGAGGGCTGGTCGATGATCACGCGGACCTCGGTGTCCGGTCGCGCCGTCAACTTTGTGTAGAGCTCCCGCTTGACCTCTTCGACGGGCACGCCGTCGCGGGCCCCGCTGCCGATCACGATGGTGACGTCGAGCCCGGTCTCGTCCTCGGCGAGGGAGACGTCGGTGATGTAGCTGTCTTCGTCGATGCGGGCGCCCTGAATGAGTCCGAGCATGGTTCGGACCGTCTCGCCGTCGAGCGTCATCTTGCCCGGCAGTCCGGTCCGTTCGGCGAGTACCTGGACGTCGGGTCCCGGCTCGCCCACCGCCGGGACGACCACCTCGACCATCCCGCCGCGGTCGCGTGCCGAGGGGTTGACCACGACCGGACCGGCTGGTGCCATGGACCGGGCCACGGCGGCAAGGGCATCCTCGGCCAGGCCCTCGCCGAGGTGGCGGGCCTCGGCGTAGCGGTGCAGCACGGCGTCGACGACGTCGTCGGCCGAGCAGGCGCAGATGGAGTCGTGGGCCGAGTTGCGGATGACCAGCTTCCACGCCAGATCGAGGAACGGGGCGGGCCACGCCTCGGCCGGCAGGAAGAGCGCCGAGAGCGGCTCGGCCATCTGCTCGAGTGCCCGCTCCGCCCTGCTGGCCGCCTGCTTGACGTCGACCCGGTTGGAGGCGACCCCCATCAACACGTTCGAGCGCCATCCCGACCGGAGCTCACCACGCCACTCGGGCAGGTGGTCGCGGGATGCCCCCTCCAGGTAACCCGGAAGCGAGGTGATGGCCAGCTCGAACTCGTCCTGGATCTGGTTGGCCTCGGCGACCACGGGCCCGAGCCACGGCTGGGGGCGGAGGTGGTCGGAGCCGTTCATCAAGAGGACCGGGCCGTCGGCGGCGAGAAAGGAGCCGAACTCCTCCACCTGGGCGTGGAGGCGCCGCACGAGGGCCTTGGCGTCATCGGGCAGGGCGGCACCGTTGCCGTACCCGGCAACCAGGTACTCCGCCCGCACGCTGGATCCGTCCGGGGACCACCAGCGGAACGCCGAACGGTCCACCGCCGAGGGGACGCCCCGCCACACGACGGCATCCTCGAACCCGGCAGCGGCCAGAAGCTGGGGCATCTGGGCCACGTGGCCGAACATATCGGGGAGGTACCCGACGTTCATCGCCCCGCCGAACGCTCCGGCGCGCCGGAGCCCGGTCTGCAGGTTCCGGACGATGGTCTCGCCCGACACCAGAAACTCGTCCATGAGGATGTACCACGGGCCGACGCTGATCCGCCCCGCGATGGTCAGTGCCCGCAACCGCTCCTCGTTCTCCGGCCGGATTTCGAGGTAGTCGTCGATCACCGCCACCTGGCCGTCGAGGAGGAAGTGGCTGTACGAACTGTCCCGCTCCATCAGGTCGAGCAGTCCGTCGACCAGCCGGACCAGCTTGAGGCGGAAGGTCTGGAACGGGTCGTACCACTCGCGGTCCCAGTGGGTGTGGGGGACGACCGCGATCCGCCGAGCGTTGGCGCCGCCCTGCTCTGGAGATGCCTCGCCGCCGGAACGGTCATTCCCTGTGGGAGCGGCCGGGCTCATGGAACGAGTGGACCGTACTCCGCTTCATAGGCCTGGAGTTCGCCCACGATCCGTTCGGCATCCGCCGTCGTCTGGTCGCTGCCGCGGCCGGCATGGTCGGCGTACACGGCAGCACCGAGGTCATGGAGCAGGCCGACCTCCGCTTGCGCCTTCACCTTGTCCATCAGTCCCATGACTTCTCCCTCTCTTGGTGACCGTCGGCCTGCCCGCCGACCGTAGAGCCCCCTGGCGGGGCGGATCTGTTGCTTCCGGTGTACCAGGCCCGGATCCGGGCCTCCACCGTCGGCCGGCATCTCCGGTTCGACGGAGCCCGACCGCCGGGTGGCTTTCCGCTAAGACTAGGGCTCGCGCTCCCGGTTCGTCAGCCCGTTTCCGATGCCGGGTGCGACGGCCGGTCGGCCCAGATCGAGCACGATCGAACAGGATCGAACGGGATCGAGGAAGGAGAGCACACTGCGCCCGTGGACGGATCATCTGCCACCCGGGAACCGGCTGACCCCTGGCGACCTGGTCTCCTCGGGCACCCTGCTGCGGTCGTGGTCGCAGAGGTGGCAGGCGGAACCCGATGCCCGACTGTGGTGGGAGCCGGACCGACCGGGCTCGGCGGGACCGGGTGGCGGGTGGTGGACGGCCGAGCGGTTCGACGCGGCGACGCGCCGCGCCGCCGGACGCCTCCGGGGCGCCGGGCTCCGACCCGGGGAGCGCGTGGTGTGGTCCACCGGGTCATCGATCGACGCCGTGGTGGCCCACGTCGGGGCACTTCGGGCCGGGTTGGTGGTGGTGCCGTCCAATACCTCCTACTCGGAGCGGGAGCTGGCCCACATCGTCGCCGACGTCCGCCCGTCGGCCGCCATCGTCGATCGTCCCGATCAGGCGGAGCGGGTGCGCCGCGCCTCGGGGGTTCCCATGATGGTGATCGGTTCGGATCTCGACCTCCCCGACGCCGACCCGGGTCCTCTCGACACGGCGGGACCGGATGACCCGGCACTGATCTGCTTCACGTCGGGCACCACGGGAGCGCCCAAGGGCGCGGTGCTCCGCCACCGGAACCTGCTGGCGGCCACCGAGGCGGTCACCATCGCCTGGCGCTGGGGCCCCGAGGATCGGCTCATCCACTGCCTGCCCTTGTACCACGCCCACGGCCTGTGTGTCGGCGTCTACGGCACCCTGTCGGCCGGAGCGTCGGCGGTTCTGCTCCCCGGATTCGACCCGAAGGTGGTCGAGGCGGCCGCGCAGGACCATCATGCCTCGCTCTTCTTCGGCGTGCCCACCATGTACCACCGCCTGGCCAGTTCGGGCCGGGCGGCAGGGCTGCGCCGGCTCCGGCTGTGCGTCTCCGGCTCCGCCCCGCTGTCCAAGGAGCTGCACGCTGCCGTCAGCAGCGCCATCGGGTCCCGGGTCCTCGAGCGCTACGGCATGACCGAGACGCTGATGAACACCTCGAACCCCTGCGACGGGGATCGACGACCCGGCACCGTGGGGTTCCCCCTGCCGGGGGTGGAAGTCGTGGTGGACGGAGCGGACGAGATCCTGGTGCGGGGGCCCAACGTCTTCGACGGTTACTGGGAACGTCCGGCGGCCAACCGTGAGGTGTTCCGGCCCTCCACGGACGGCGGGAGCCCCTGGTTCCACACCGGCGACCTGGGCGAGGACGTGGACGGCTACCTGGTCATCAAGGGGCGGTCGAATGAGCTGATCATCTCCGGCGGGCTCAACGTCTATCCGCGCGAGGTCGAGGACGTGCTGGCCGGGCATCCACGGGTAGCCGAGGTCGCCGTGACCGGAACACTTTCGGAAGAGTGGGGCGAGGTCGTGACGGCGTGGATCGTGCCCGACGGCCACCCTCCCTCGATCGAGGACCTCGACGAATTCACGGCGTCCACGCTGGCCCCGTTCAAGCGCCCGCGCCTGGTGCGGGTGGTCGACGAATTGCCCCGCAACGCCATGGGCAAGGTGGTGTACTCCCGACTCGGGGAGTGAGCACACGATAGGTTCGCGGTGTGGCACCAGTCTCGATTGATGCAGACCGGGCCGGCGGGCGGGCGACGCCTGCGGCACGGCGCCGACGGTGAGGGACCCGGGCGCCCGGGGGTCGCCGCCCGACGACAGCCTCGAGCGGGCCCTGCGGGTCGAAGGGTTCGAAAGGGTGGCCGGCATCGACGAGGTGGGACGGGGCGCATGGGCCGGCCCGGCGTCGGTCGGGGTGGTGGTCTTCGCCGCCGACGTGCCGCCCCCCGACGGGCTTCGTGACTCCAAGGAGCTGGCCGAGGACCGACGGGAGGCCCTCTATCCACTGGTGACCCGGTGGTGTGTCGAGTGGTCGGTCGGCCATGCCGGTGCCGGGGAGTGCGATCGGCTGGGGATGACCGCCGCACTGCGGCTGGCGGCACGGAGGGCGCTGGGCGGCCTCGCCGCACCCCCGGATGTCGTGCTGCTGGACGGTGGGTTCGACTACGTGACCGAGCCGGCCGGGGAGGATCGGGCGCCGTCGACAGCGCCGGCGCTCCCCGAGGTCCGCACGGTGGTGCGAGGCGACTCCACCTGTGTCTCGATCGCGGCGGCGTCGATCGTGGCCAAGGTCACCCGTGACCGGATGATGCGCGGCCTCTCGTCGAGCTTTCCGGGCTTCGACTTCGACCGGAACAAGGGGTACCCCTCGCCGGTCCACCGCATGGCCCTGGCCGGCTTCGGACTGACCTCGGTGCACCGTCGGTCGTGGTCCTACGTGGACGGGCTCGCGTTCCGTTAGGTCCAGCGTCCCGCTCGTCCTCGGGGATCCCGAGTTCGGCCAGGAAGGCATCCCGGTCGAAGGTCACCCGGACCGCTGTGGCCACTTGGTGTCTCCCTCGACCCGGATGCCCGATCGCCGGTCACCTCGGGGCCGGGTCCTTGGGGAGGCCGAGCACCCGCTCGCCGATGATGTTCCGCATGACCTCGTCCGAACCACCGGCGATTCGCATGCCGGGGACGCCGAGGAGGAACTGGGACCACGCGTAGGTTCCCCACGCACCGGTTTCGGCGATCAACGCGGGACCGAGGATCGAGGACAGCACCTCGTAGGCGCGGACCATGTTGGCGGTCAGCGACAGCTTCGCCAGTGACATCTCCGGCCCGGGGAGTTGGCCGGCGGCGATTTTGGCCATGGCCCGCAGGTTGGTGTAGCGGGCCACCCGTTCGTTGACGATGATGTCGGCCAGCTGCTGGCGGATGAGCGGATCGTGGCTGCGGCCCTTGGCCCGGGCCACCTCCACCAGCCGCGTGGTGATGGGGAGGCCGACACCGCCGCCTCCGCCGCCGATGGCGGCCCGCTCGTTCATCAGGGTGGTCAGTGCCACCGTCCACCCGCCGTTCACCTCGCCGAGCCGGTGGGAGTCGGGCACCCGGACGTCGGTGAAGAAGACCTCGTTGAACGACGCGCCTCCGGTCATCTGGCGGAGGGGTCGGACCTCCACCCCCGGTGCGTGCATGTCCACCACGAACCCGGTCAGTCCCCGGTGCTTGGGAAGGTCGGGGTCGGTGCGGCAGATGATCTCCCCGATGTCGGAGACCTGGGCCCCCGAGGTCCACACCTTCTGGCCGTTGAGCACCCACTCGTCACCGTCGAGGACGGCCCTGGTCTGGAGCGAGGCGAGGTCGGATCCGGCCCCGGGCTCGCTGAACAGCTGGCAAGCCACGATGTCCCCGCGGTACATGGGGAGCAGGTAGGCGCGCTTCACCTCATCGATGGCGTGGGCGAGGATGGTGGGAGCCACCATGCCCAGCCCGATGCCGTAGACGGACATCGACGGTGTCTTGTAGTCGGCGACCACCGTGTTGTAGATGCTCTGGTACTCGCGGGGGAGGCCGCGGCCCCCGTACTCCGTCGGGCCGGTGATCCAGCCGAAGCCGGCATCGAATGCGGCCCGTGCCCACGATCGGGCCGCGGCCAGATCGTGGGCTTCCTGTTCCGGCGTCCGCTCGGGGAAGAGGCTGACGTTGTCGGAGCCCTCGCCCCATACGAGCGTCTCCTCGGGGCGCTTGGACGCCTGGGCGTCGAGGAAGGACCGGGCCTCCAGCTCGAACTGCTCCGGGGTCGGTGCATCGCCGACCGTCGAGGCGGGTGCGCCGGCCTCGCTCGCTGCGGTGGCACTGCTCATGGTGAGGTTCCCTTTGCTGTCGGTGCCCGGCTGCCCCTGGACGTCGACAGCGTATCCGTGGGCCCACGGGGCCGGCGATCCGGCGCCGCGGGGCACCCGGGCACTGCAGGTCGGGCCAGGGGGTGAGCCGGTGACGCGCGTTGCGGCCGGCACGTTGCACTAGACCATGCCCATGGCCTATGCCCTCGCCACGTTGGCAGCGTTTGCCAACGCCCTGAGCTCGGTCTTCCAACGGATCGGGGTGCAGAACGCGCCCAGCGACACCACGATGAGCTGGGCCCTGATCCGCCACGCCATTCGCCACATCGTCTGGTTCGCCGGGCTGGCCCTGATCGGGGTCGGTTTCCTGCTGCAGGCCGTGGCCCTCCGCTTCGGCCAGCTGAGCTCGGTGCAGCCCATCGTGACCACCGAGCTCCTCTTCCTCGTCCTGATCCTGGGGGTCTGGTTCCGCTACCACCTGACCTGGCGGGAGTGGACGGGCGCCGCGACCGCCGCCGGAGGCCTGGCGACGTTCCTGGTGGTCGCGGCACCGGGGGGCGGGACGGTGATCCCCACCCTCCGGAGCTGGACGGTGGTGTTCGTGGCGGTGGGTGCCATGGCGGCGGTCGCCGCGTCCCTCGGGTTCACCGGTCCGCGTTGGTTCCGCGCCTCGATGTTCGGGGCGTCCGGTGCTGTCGTGTTCGCACTCTCGGCCGCCCTCACCAAGCAGCTGACCACGCTGGTCACCGAGGGATGGGGCCACGTCCTCACCAACTGGGATCCCTACGCCCTGGTGGTGACCGGCCTGATCGGGCTGTTCCTGATCCAGAGCTCGTTCCACGCCGGACCGATCACCGCCTCGCAGGCCACCTTGACCATCGTCGATCCCGTCATGAGCGTGGTCATCGGCATCTGGCTGTTCCACGACCACCTCGACACCGCCCAGTGGCGCCTGCCCGTGGAGCTGGTGGCCATGGGCATCGTCGTCTTCGGTGTCATCGTGCTGTCGCGCTCACCCCTGGTGGCGGGTGTCAAGGACGAGTCCTCCACAGGCGACAAGCTGGTCCGCCAGCCGAAGAGCGGGGACCGGTGGCCTGCGGTCCCGGGACCGCAGGCCCAGGAGCCGGCCGGCGGCCCATCGGCCGGTGGCGGCTCAGCGGCCGGCGGCGAGCACTGACCGCACGGCTTGGTCCATCTCGGCGTGGGCAAAGGCGAACCCTCGCGTCTGCAGCACATCGGGGAGCACCCGTTGGCCGCCGAGTACCAGTTCGGTGGCCATCTCCGACCCCAGCGCCAGCCGGAGTGCGGCCCCCGGGACGGCCAGCACGACCGGCCGGTGCAGGGCGGCGCCCAACGCCCTGGCCAGCTCGGCATCGGTGACCGGATGGGGGGCCGTGGCATTGACCGGTCCGGACAGCCCTGCGTCCTCGATGCAGGCCAGGATGACGGAGATCTCGTCCTCGAGGGTGATCCAGCTGCGGTACTGGTGTCCTGAGCCGATGCGTCCGCCCAGCCCGAGCCGGAAGAGCGGGAGCTGCCTGCCCAGCACTCCACCGTCGGCGCTGAGGACGATGCCGGTCCGGAGGAGCACCGTCCGGATCCCGGCGTCGACGGCCGGGGCGGCCGCCGCCTCCCAGACCGAGCAGACCTCGGCGAGGAACCCGCTCCCCGGTGCGGACCGTTCGGTGAGCACCTCGTCGCCCCGGTCGCCGTAGTACCCGACGGCCGACGCGCTGACCAGCACGGGCGGAGGTGGCGTGAGCTCGACCACCGCGTCGACCAGCAGGGACGTCGACGCGGTCCGGCTGCGCAGGATGACCTGCTTGCGAGCAGGTGACCACCGCTTGTCACCGATGCCGGCACCGGCCAGGTGGACCACCGCGTCGAACGGGCCGGCCCGTTCGAGTGCAGCGCGGTCCAAGGTGCCGCGGTCGGGGTCCCACGACACGTCGGCCGTCCCTTGGCGGCGTCCACCGCCGGTGGCGGACGGGTGGCGGACCAGCCGGGTGACTCGGTGCCCGCCGGCCTCCAGCCGTCCGGTCAGTGCCGTTCCGATGAGACCGGAGGAGCCGGTGACGAGCGTGTTCACGGCGTCGTTCCGACCGGGATGCCGACCCGCGACAACGCCGTCCGTGCCAGTTCGGCGAATGCGTCCGGATGGGTCAGATGTGCGCCGTGGCCCGCTCCGGGGATCTCCACCAGTTCGGCGCCGGGTGTGTGCTCGGCCAGCCAGGCCACCGCGCTCCGATGATGGGGTAGGGAGATGCCACCGCGGGCGAACACCGCGGGCACGGT
The DNA here is from genome assembly GCA_003138855.1 of Acidimicrobiaceae bacterium. GTDB lineage: Bacteria > Actinomycetota > Acidimicrobiia > Acidimicrobiales > RAAP-2 > Bog-756. Next base: position 12,343 of record PLHF01000130.1, read on the forward strand.
GAGCACCGACACGTCGAAGGGTGCCTCGGTCAGTCGAATGGCGTCCAGCTCGGCGGCGAGCGCGGGGCCATCGGCCCGCCGGGCGGCCTTGCCCTCCTCGGGTAGGCGGTCCCAGGCCGCGTCGCCGACCATCCGGCGGAAGAACCGCTCGGCCGCAGCCTCGGCGGGGTCGCGGCCCCCGGAACCGGTGGTCGGCTCCTGCGGGCGGCCCGACGGGGCGGCGGCGGCCCTTCTCGACCATTCGCCCAACCAGGGAAGAGGAGGTTCATAGGCGGCAATGGAGAGGATCGAGGGTGATCCTCCGTCCCGGAGTGCCGCTCCGAGCGCGATATCGCCGCCGTAGCTGTGCCCGACGACCACCGACGGCCGCCCGTCGATGACCGCCAGCAGGTCATCGATGTGCCCGTCGAGGGTGGTGTTGATGGGCAGCGCGTCACGGGAGCGGTGGTAGCCGCGACGGTCGTAGGCGACGGTGTGCAGGTCGCCGAGCCGGCGGAGCACCCGGGCGAAGCTGGTCGAGCGATCGAGGGACCCGTGGACCATGACCACCACCGGCTCATCCGCACCGGAATCGGAGGGGAAGTGCTCGTTGACGGCGAGTTCGTGGGTCGGTGGCATCTGCCCGCCCAGCCTGTCAGTTCGACCGCGCCCATGCCATTTCGGGGCGTTCGAGGGGGATGGTCCGCTTCCTGCCCGGTGCGGCAACTCCGCACCTCACCTGCCGAAACCGCCCTGATCCGGGGGTCCGGTGCCCGAAATGCCCACATCGAGCCGCCAGATCGTGCATTGTTGGGGCTTCCAAATGACGAAGGAGAGACAGTGCCCCTTACCAAGACCGATCTCATCGCAGCCGTCGCCGCTCACACCGGTGCGACTGCCAAGGACGTTGCCACCATCCTCGGTGGCATCGAGGACGTGGTCGTGGCCAACGTGGCCAAAGGCGAGAAGGTTGTCCTCACCGGCTTCCTGACATTTGATCGGGCCCAGCGCGCCGCGCGCACCGGCCGCAATCCGCAGACGGGCGAGGCCATCAAGATCAAGGCGTCGAAGAGCCCAAAGGTGTCGGCAGGCGCTTCGTTCAAGAAGGTAGTGAACGGCCAGGCCCCAGCTCCGAAGCTGACCAAGGCCAAGTAGTCGCTTCTCCGCGGTGGTCCGGGCTCGGCCCGGGCCACCGCTCCACCCCACCGTCGGAGCGCGCCGTCAGAGCTGTCCGATCGCCTTGTGGGTCTGGGGCACCACCCGGACCCGGGGGTAGATGCGCAGGGCGCGTTCCTGGAGCGCGAGGACCTGCTCCGGGCTCGGAGCGGAGCAGACCGCCCCGAACGGCGTGACCGGTTGGAGGAAGAGTTCGGGGTAGGCGCCCGCGGCGCGGTGTGGCCCGTCGTTTCGGCCGGACCTCCCGGGGCCGCGTCGGCCGGCCAGCACCGCCACCATGGACACCGCCCGGTCGAGCTCGTCGACATCGGTGGCGGGGCCGATGACGATCTTCACCCAGGTGGCGAGCCCCGCGTCGATCGCGACGCGGAGGAATCTCTGCTGCACGTCGGGTGCCACCTGCTCTCCGTCGACGCTGGCCAGCTTCAGGTCCATGCTCACGTAGGCGAGCCATGGCGCTACCCGCTTGAGCGCGGGCACCAGGGTGCCGTTGGTCTCGAGCATGACCGCCCGCCCGCCGGCGGACAGCAGCTCGGCCAGCCGGGCCACCCGGGCCGACTGCATCAGCGGTTCGCCGCCGGTGAGGCTGATCGAGTGGTGGGGGAGGCGCCGGCAGAGGGCATCGACCGCGTCGGCGACGGCGGCGATGGGAAGCGGGCTGTCGAGCAGCTGCCAGTCCCGGCGGCCGGGGGTCCGTTCGATTCGGCACGGGCCAGGGCGCTTCTCGAGGGCCTCGGGCTGGTCGCAGTAGGCGCACCGGATGTTGCAGCCGGTGAGGCGGACGAAGACCTGTCGCTCCCCGACCAGAGCGGCTTCTCCCTGGATGGCAGAGAAGACCTCGGTGACCAGGATGTCCTCGGCTGCGGGCGAGTGGCTCACGGCAGGGCCGGGTCGACCACGCCGGCCTCGGCGAATCCGCGGGCCCGCAGCATGCAGGCGTCGCACGCCCCGCAGGGGCGGTCGCCCCCCAGGTAGCAGGACCAGGTCAGGTGGAGCGGGGCCCCTTTGTCCACCCCGAGCCGGACGATCTCGGCTTTCGTGCACTCGATCAGTGGGGTCCGGATGGCGATGGGGTTGCCCTCGACGCCCCGCTTCTGGCCGGTGGCGGCCACGGCTCGGAACGCCTCGATGAATTGGGGACGGCAGTCGGGGTAGCCCGAGTAGTCGATGGCGTTGACCCCGATCCACACGGCGTCGAGCCCTCGCGCCTCGGCCACGCCGAGTGCCACCGCCAGGAAGATGCTGTTCCGGGCGGGAACGTAGGTGGCCGGAATCCCATCTTCGGTCCCCCCGAGGGGGACGGCGATCGAGGGATCGGTGAGGGCGGAACCGCCCCACGCGGTGGTGTCGAGTCGCACCACCAGCTGCTCCGAGCGGTAGTGGCCGGCCACACCGGCGGCACGGTCCAACTCGGTGCGGTGCCGTTGTCCGTAGTCGAAGGTGAGGGCGAGCGGGGGACGACCCGAATCGCCCACGGCCAGGGCCATGCACACGGTGGAGTCGAGACCGCCGGACAGGACCACCAGGTGCCCCGGCACGGTCAGGACTCGGCTCTCCGGGTGAGCTCGACCGAGGAGTCGTTCGTCTCCCACAGGCGCAGCGCGGCCAGGGCCAGCCCGGCGTCGGTCAGGAGCCGCCAGGCCTCGTGGGCCAACAGCTCGGCGGTGGGATTGTCGATCACCTCGTTGAGGTCGCGGTGGTCCCAGCGGTCGATCACCTCGCGCTGCACGATCACCGACAGTCGGTCGAAGTCGATCACCACCCCGTTGGCGTCCAGCGGGCCACCGACGCCCACCTCGAGGCGGTAGGAGTGACCGTGCAGGTTGTGGCACTTCCCGGGGTGCCAGGCCAGCCGGTGGGCGGCTTCGAAGGTGAACGTGCACGTCACGGTGGTTTGGGGAGCGGCCACGGTCTGGACGCTAACCCACCCGTGTCGGGCGGCGGACCGGAATGCCGCGTCCAATGGTGCCCCGGTAGGCTTGAGGCCCATGAACGCCGCAGACGCCGCAGACGCCGGAGACGCCGGAGACAAATCGGGGAGATCGGAGGACCGGCGAGCTGGGTCGGGTTCCGGGACCTTCGGTCCCAATGCGTGGCTGGTCGAGGACATGTACGACCGGTTCCGCTCCGACCCGGAATCGGTGTCGGCCTCGTGGCGCGAGTTCTTCGCCGACTATCGGCCGGCCGGTGCCGGCCCGGCCCCTGTCGGCACCGGCGGCCCGGCCCCTGTCGGCACCGGCGCCCCGGCCCCTGTCGGCACCGGCGGCCCGACCCCTGTCGGCACCGGCGCCCCGGCGCAACCCGCCACTGGTGGGAGCGGGGGCACCGCCACCGGTGGCCGCGAGGCGTCCGTTCGACCGGGCGTGCCGGCGCCGGGCTCCGAGCCGGCTTCCCCTCTGCGCGGTGCGGCAGGTCGGATCGTCGCCAACATGGAGGCCTCGCTCGGGGTTCCGACCGCCACCAGCTTCCGGGTGGTTCCGGCCAAGCTCCTCGAGGTCAATCGGACGATCCTCAACAACCAGCTGGCCCGCACCACCGGAGGCAAGGTCAGCTTCACCCATCTGATCGGCTACGCGCTGGTCAAGGGACTGATCGCGGTGCCGGCCATGAACGCCGCGTTCGTGGCCGATGTCGACGGCAAGGGGACCCCCGGGGTCATCCGTCGCCGCCGCGTCGGGTTGGGGCTGGCGGTCGATGTCGAGAAGTCCGGTGGCAGCCGCACGCTGCTGGTGCCGTGCATCGCCGATGCGGATGCCAGGGACTTCCGGGGGTTCGTCAACGCCTACGAGGAGTTGGTCCGCAAGATCCACACCAACAAGATCGCCCCGGACGACTTCGCCGGGGTCACCGTGACGCTGACCAATCCGGGGACCTTGGGAACGGTGCAGTCGGTGCCGCGGCTGATGCCCGGCCAGGGCCTCATCGTGGGCGTCGGGGCCCTGGGGTTCCCGCCCGGGTTCGAGGCGGCCGACCCACGGATGATGGCCGACCTGGGCGTGGGGAAGACGGTGACCCTCACCTCGACCTACGACCACCGGATCATCCAGGGTGCGGAGTCAGGGCTGTTCCTGGCCCATGTGTCCGAGTGCCTGATGGGGGGGCACGGCTTCTACGACGACGTGTTCGCTTCCCTCGAGATCCCCTACGAACCGGTGCGGTGGCAGAAGGACGTCAACGACCCGGTCGACGACGGCGACGGTGGCCATCAGCGCCTCATCAAGCAGGTCCACGTCCAGACGCTGATCAACATGTACCGGGTCCGCGGGCACCTGATCGCCCACCTCGACCCGCTGGACGCCGAGCCGCCGGAGCTGCATCCGGAGCTCGATCCGCTCCACTACGGACTGACCATCTGGGACCTTCCCCGAAACTTCGTTGCCGACGGCCTGGCCGGCAAGGACATGGCCACACTCGACAAGATCCTCGGCATCCTGCGCGATGCCTACTGCCGGACACTCGGGGTCGAGTACATGCACATCCAGGATCCCGACCAGAAGCGCTGGATCCAACAGCATGTCGAAGGTGTGCCCTCGAGGCTCTCGTCGGAAGAGCAACGCCACATCCTCGACCGGCTCAATGCGGCAGAGGTCTTCGAGCGCTTCTTGCACACGCGGTACGTGGGCCAGAAGCGATTCGGCCTCGAAGGGGCCGAATCGGCCATCGTGCTGCTGGACGCCATCTTGAACGAGGCGGTCCACGAGGGTCTCCACGAAGCGGTCATGGGCATGTCCCATCGTGGCCGGCTCAATGTGCTGGCCAACATCGTGGGCAAGTCCTACGGCGAGATCTTCGAGGAGTTCGAGGGCAATCTCGACCCCGACTCGGTGCAGGGCTCTGGTGATGTCAAGTACCACAAGGGCGCGCAGGGCGTCTTCGTCGCCGGCTCCGGTGGGTCGATCCCGTTGGCCCTGGCCTCCAACCCGTCCCACCTCGAAGCCGTCGACCCGGTCGTGGTCGGCATGGCGCGGGCCAAGCAGGATGCCCTCGGCGGCGAGCGGGGGAGCGGGCCCAGCTTCGAGGAAGGGACCGGCGTCCCCTTCCCGATCCTGCCGATCCTGCTCCATGGAGATGCGGCCTTCGCCGGGCAGGGGGTGGTCGCCGAGACCCTGAACCTGTCGGGTCTGGCCGGATACCGCACGGGCGGCACCGTCCACATCGTGATCAACAACCAACTGGGCTTCACCACCGCGCCCGAGGCCGCCCGCACCTCGGTCTACCCGACCGACGTGGCGAAGATGGTGCAGGCGCCCATCTTCCACGTCAACGGCGACGATCCGGAGGCCTGCGCCCGAGCCGCCCGGTTGGCCTTCGGCTTCCGCCAGGCCTTCCACAAGGACGTCGTCATCGACATGGTCTGCTACCGACGGCACGGCCACAACGAAGGCGACGATCCCAGCTACACCCAGCCGCTCATGTACACGCTGATCGACGCCAAGCGGTCGGTCCGCAAGCTCTACACCGAGACGCTGGTGCGGAGGGGGGACATCTCGCTCGAAGTGGCCGAGCAGGCACTTGACGACTTCGGGGCCCGGTTGCAGGCCGCGCTCGACGAGACCAGGGCCGAAGCCGAGTCGGCGGCCGGGGTCACCCCGGTGCTGCCCGAATACGTGGTCCCCGACCTGTGGATCCCGCCGGTGGAGACCGGGGTCGACTCGTCGGTGCTCAACCGCCTGGCCACCGAGGTGCGCTCGGTGCCCGAGGGGTTCGTCCTCCATCCCAAACTCGCCCGACAGTTCGAGCAGCGTGACAAAGTGGTGGCCGACGGCGAGATCGACTGGGCGTTGGGCGAGGCCTTGGCCTTCGGCTCGCTGCTGCTCGAGGGGGTCAACGTCCGGGTGACCGGGCAGGACACCCGGAGAGGCACCTTCTCGCAGCGCCATGCCGTCCTCGTGGACCATGCCACCGGGCAGGAGCACGTCCCCCTGGCCGGCCTGCAGGGCGGGAGGTTCACCATCCGCGACTCGTTGCTGTCCGAGTACGCCAGCGTCGGCTTCGAGTACGGCTACTCGGTCGAGGCGACCGACGACCTGGTGGCCTGGGAGGCGCAGTTCGGTGACTTCTGGAACGGCGCGGAGATCATCGTCGACAACTTCCTGGTGGCCGCCGAGGACAAGTGGGGTCAGAAGTCGGGGCTGGTCCTCCTCCTCCCGCACGGCTACGAGGGGCAGGGGCCGGAGCACTCATCGGCCCGGATCGAGCGGTTCCTCACCCTGTGCGCCCGGGGAAACCTCCGGGTGACCGAGCCGACGAGCTCGGCCCAGTACTTCCATCTGCTGCGTTCCCAGACCAAGACCGCCGATCGCAAGCCACTCGTCGTGTTCACCCCCAAGTCGCTGCTCCGGTCGCGCCTGGCCCGGTCGCCCATCGAGGCGTTCACCTCGGGTTCGTTCTCCGAGGTGCTCGACGACCCTGCTTCGGCCCAGGAAGGCTTCGACCCCGACGGGGTGACCCGGATGGTGCTGTGCGCCGGCAAGGTGGCCTACGACGCCCTGGAGCGCAGGGACCAGCTCGGCGAGGACGGCACCGGCGTGGTCGTGGTGCGGGTCGAGCAGCTGTACCCGTGGCCGAAGGCGAACCTCCGGGAGATCCTCGATCGGTACCCGAACGCCGGCGAGCTGGTCTGGCTGCAAGAGGAGCCGGAGAACATGGGCGCGTGGAACTTCGTGCACAGTCGGCTCCATCGGCTGCTCCGTGAGACCCACACCTTGCGGCATGTCAGCAGGGCCGAGTCGGCCAGCCCGGCATCGGGGAGTGCCGCCTTGCACCGCCTGGAACAGGAGGACCTCCTGGCCCGGGCCATCGGCTGAGGGGTCAGACGAGGAAGTCGTGCGCCAGGGCGATCCACATCTCGGTGGACAGGTGGAGTGATTCGACGTCGACCCGCTCGTCGATCCCGTGGAACATCGCCCCGTACTCCTCGAAGCTGATGGCCGGGCTGTGGAGGCCGAATCCGTAGGCCACACTGCCGAGCTCCCGGCAGAATCGGGCGTCGGTGGCGCCCACCGTGAGGAAGGGAACCGTTCGTGCACCGGGGTAGAACCCCTGGCTGACCCGTTGGAGCGCATCCCACAGCGGAGTGTCGATCGGTGAGGTGGTCGAGGGCTGCTCGGAACGGAACTCGACCTCCACGTCGTCGGCCAGATCACCGACCACCTCGTCGAGCATGGCCCGGACGTCGACGGTGTCCCATCCGGGGAGGGAGCGGATGTCCACCTCGAGCTCGACCCGGTCGGGGATGACGTTGAGCTTCGTCCCGGCGCGCATCACCGTCGGGGCCATGGTGGTGTGGGTGCATGCGTGCGCCTGGCGCGCCAGCCCGACCAGGGGCAGCTCGTTGCAGAAGGCGTCGATGCGGGCGGGGTCGAGCAGAGGCTCCGCCAACTCCGGGGGGAACCCGATACCTTCGATGAACCGGGTCCAGGCCTCGTGCAGTTGGGCCTGAGGCCGGTACTCGTCGATCCGGCGGACCAGCTCGGCCGCCTTGACGAGGGCGTTGTCGGTCCGGAGAGGCTGGGACCCGTGCCCCGGGGTGCCCTTGACCGTAAGGACGCACCAGTAGACACCCTTCTCCCCGACGATCACCGGAAGCCGCGGGGTCCCGTCGGCGCCGCCCATGGGAAACCCTCCGGACTCGGTGATCACGTAGTCGGCCCGCACGTCGTCGGCGGCGTGCTCGCACAGCCACTTGGCCCCGTAGTCGCTCAGGCCCTCCTCGTCGGCCACGGCGATGTAGGTGAGGTCGCCGGCCGGCCGGAAGCCGCTGAGTGCCAGGTGCCGAACGCTGGTGGCCATGGTGGCGGTGAGGTTGAGCATGTCGATGGCGCCGCGTCCCCACACCGTCCCGTCGATCAGCTCGCCGCCGAAGGGATCGTGGCGCCAGTCGTCCCCGTTGGCTGGCACCACGTCGGTGTGGCCGAGGAGGGTGAGCGACGGCGCCGACGGGTCGGAGCCGTGGATCTTGGCCACCAGCGAGGTCCGCCCCGCCCCCGGCTCGTAGGTCTCCATGTCGACACCCGAACCTTCGAGGTAGTGCTCGATCAGGTCGGCACTGCGCTGCTCCTGGCCCGATGTCGGGGTGCCGTCGTTGACGCATCCGTTTCGGATCAGGTGCTGCAGGAGGTCGGTCGCCTCGTCGGTGCGGCCCGTCTCTGAGGTCACCGGTCCATCCTAGGTTGACGCCGCCAGCAGGCGACGGCTGCAGGGTCTCGCCGTTGACCATGTTCGGTGCCGACCTGGGCAGATGGTTGACTGTTGTCCGGCATGGAACACGACCTCCCAGCACGCAGGCGAATCGTCGTGGACGGTTCCAACATCGCCACCGAGGGGCGGACCCTCCCCAGCCTGGCCCAGCTCGACGAGGCCATCCGGACGTTTCTGGAGGAGTACCCGGGGTTCACGACCTCGGATGTCACGGTGGTGGTGGACGCTTCCTTCGGGCACCGGATCGACCCTTCCGAGCAGTCCGCATTCGAGCAGGCAATCGAGCACGACGAGATGATCACGCCCCCGGCCGGCGCCATCGGCCGAGGGGACGGTTTCATTCTGCGGATCGCCGAGAAGTCGGGCGCCCTGGTTCTCTCCAACGACTCCTTCCAGGAGTTCCATGCCGAGAGGCCCTGGCTGTTCGAACCCGGGCGGCTGATCGGAGGCAAACCGGTGCCCGGCGTGGGATGGGTCTTCACGCCCCGCACGCCGGTGCGGGGACCCCGGAGCCGCTCGGTGACGTCCAAGTCGAAGCGGGATGCCAAGGTAGCCGACGAGTTGGCGGCCGTGGACGGTGGCGGCGAGGCCGGGCTCGACGGCAAGATGGCGGCCGGTGCCGGGTCCACGCGCCGGGGAGCAGCCACCACAGCCACAAAAGCCACCAGGGCCACACGGTCGGCCGGCTCCGCAGAGGCAGGATCCGAGGCGGAACCGGCCAGGACCACAAGGTCGAGGAGGGGCGCCACGGCAACCGCCCCGTCGGAGGCCACCGACGGCACAGAGGCGTCGAACGTGGCCACCCCGGCCACAGCCGAGCTGACACTGAAGGCCACCAAGTCCACCAAGGCCACCAAGGCGGCAAAGTCCACCAAGGCGGCGAAGGCCACCAAGGCGGCGAAGGCAACCAAGGCCACCAAGGCGGCGAAGGCCACCAAAGCCACCAGGACCACCAAGGCGTCCGAGGCGACAACGGCAGTCAAGGCAACCCGGACGGCCAAGGCCGGCAAGGCTGCCGATGCGGCCGCCGCGGGGGGGACGGGCGAGACCACTAGGTCCACCAAGGCCACCAAGGCCACNNGGCCACCAAGGCCACCAAGGCGTCGAGGGGCGGCGCTTCGTCCCCGACGGTCGAGGGAGACGGGGCGTCGACGCGTAGGACGAGAGCGAGCTCCAACCGCGCCGCCGATGGCGGTGATGGACGACCGGGTCCAGCGGCGGAGGCCCTGAACGATCCGATGACCTTTCTGACCTTCGTGGCCGACCACCCGATGGGGAGCAACTTCGACGGTACGGTCGTCTCGTTCACCTCCCACGGTGCCCATATCGACGTCGGCGGCATGCTCTGCCACGTGCCACTGCGGCGCCTGGCCGACCCTCCTCCCCAGAAGGCCCGCCAGGTCCTCACCAAGGGGGAGACCCGCCCTTTCGTGCTCCTCTCGCTGGACGCGGCGCGTCGGCGGGCCGAGCTGGGCGTGCCGGGCGTGGGGGAGTAACCGACCCGAACACCCGCTCCGGCTCCGTTTGCGTCCCGGCCCCCCACCCGGCCCGGTAGCCTCGACCCTCGTGCGAGCCGAGGACTACCTGCCCCACCGGGATCCGTTCCTCTTCGTCACCGAACTGCGCTCGGTCGAGCCCGGACTCTCGGCGACGGGAGCCTGGCAGCTGACCGGTGACGAGGCGTTCTTCGCCGGCCACTTCCCCGGCCGTCCCACCCTGCCAGGTGTCCTGATGGTCGAGTCGTTGGCCCAGCTGGGCGGGGTGGCGGTGCTGGCTGACCCGAAGTTCGCCGGGAAGCTCCCGTTGTTCGGGGGAATCGAACGGGCCAGGTTCCGCCGCCAGGTGGTACCCGGCGACCTGCTCGAGCTCGAGGTGACCCTGGGGCGGATGTCGGCCCGTGCGGGAAAGGGCAAGGGCAGGGCGACGGTCGGCGGTGAGCTGGCCTGCGAGGCCGAGCTTCTCTTCGTCCTGGTGGACTCGATCGCCCCCGGCGCGGAGTGACCGGCCGCCGCCGCGTGCGCATCGCCACCTGGAACGTCAATTCGCTCACCGCCCGCCTCCCCCGGGTCGAGGAGTGGATCGGGTATGCCCAGCCCGATGTGGTGTGCCTGCAGGAGACCAAGCAGGCCGACTCCGCCTTCCCCCATGAGGCGTTCGCGGCCCTCGGGTACGAGACGGCGCACCACGGCGACGGGCGTTGGAACGGGGTGGCCATCGCCAGTCGGGTGGGTCTCGCCGACGTATCGACCGGCCTGGGGTCGGGGGAGGACGAACAGGGGACAAGGGTGATCGCCGCCGAGTGTGGAGGGGTCCGCGTGCTTTCGGTCTACGTTCCCAACGGACGTGCCCTCGACAGCGAGCACTACCCGGCCAAGTTGGCCTGGTTGGCCGGACTGCGCGCACTGTTGGACCGGACCACGTCACCCGATCGGCCGGTGGCGGTGTGCGGCGACTTCAACGTGGCGCCCGAAGACCGTGACGTGTGGGATCCGTCCCAGTTCGAGGGGATGACCCACGTCAGCCGGCCCGAGCGCGACGCCCTCGCCGATCTCGAGTCCTGGGGTCTGGTCGACGTGTTCCGCCGCCTCTACCCGGACGACGAGCTGTTCACCTGGTGGGACTACCGGGGTGGATCGTTCCACCGGCACCGGGGGATGCGCATCGACCTGATCCTGGTCACCGAGGTCCTGGCCGATCGGACCACGTACGGGTTGATCGACAGGAACGCCCGTAAGGGCGAGAAGCCGTCGGATCACACGCCGGTCTTCATCGACACGGTGGTCGGATAGGTCCTCGAGGGCAAGGTGCGGCGCAGTGCGCCCCCCCGGTCAGCGTCGGAGCCCGGCTCTGATCTCCGCGATGCGCCGTCCGGCGTCCCGCGGGGCGATCCGTCCGGAACCTGTCCTCGACACGCGGGCGACGGAGGCCAACCAGGGCGACGGCTGACGTTCCATCGTCCGGCCGTTCCCCATGGTGCGCGAACGCGCCCACGAACAGTGGAGGATCCGGGAGGCCCGTGTGAGGGCCACGTAGAGCAGCCGGCGCTCCTCGTCCCGTGCCTCGGCCGAGGCGGCGTAGATGATGGGCACGAAGCCGTCCTCGAGGCCCACCACGTGTACCGAGGTCCACTCGAGGCCCTTGGCCCGGTGGAAGGTGGCCAGCTCGACGGCGTCGCCGTCGACCGACGCGTGGCGCCCGGCACGACGGCCCGGCTCCGTGCCGGCCACCACCTCCCCGGCGCGGGGCCCTCCCGTCGGCGACTCGGGCCCCGGGGCGATCCGGCACGGGATGCCCGCCCGGGTCAACGCCCGGCGGATGACGGAGAGCTGGTCGTGGGTACGGGCCAGCACCGCCTGCTCCGACCAGGGGATGCCATCGGCCGAGTGTTCGAGCAGCAGGGAGACCACACCTTCGGCCTCTGCAGCGTCGTCGTCGTAGGCGGTGACCACCGGCATCGGCCCGTCGGCGGCTGCCGACCGGGGAGGCACAGCCGCCGAGCTCCCGATGGCGGCGGAAGCCGCCGCCACCACCTGCGGCGTGGACCGGTGGTTGTCGTCGAGGCGGACCACCTCCATGCCGGCCACCAGGCCCGGGAGCCGGCCGAGCAGGCCCGGGTCGGCGCCGTTCCAACCGTAGATGGCCTGGTTGGGGTCCCCCACCGCACAGAGGTCGGTGCGGCCGCCCATCAGCATCTCGATCAGGCGGAACTGGGCCGGGTTGACGTCTTGGAACTCGTCGACCGAGAGGTGACGGTAGCGCCACCGCATCCGCTCGGCGAAGTCGGGGTCTTCACCGAGCAGGTCGGCCGCACGGATGAGCACGTCGTCGAGGTCGAGCGCGCGGCGACGGAGCAGGGAGAGCTGGTAGGCGTCGAAGGCCGCCACGATCGTGTCGACAGGGACGACGGCGGTCCGGGCCGCGGCGGCCGCAGCCCCGGCATAGGTCGAGGGGGTCAGGCAGCGGGCCTTGGCCCACCCGATCTCCAGATCGACCGCGGACGCGCCGGCCGGGTCGCCCACGAAGGAGTGGACCGTGCGGTAGCGGTGCTCGGCGACCACCGGCGGCGCCTGGCCCGAGTCGAGCGCGTGGCGCCGGAGCAGGGTCAGCGCCAGTTGGTGGAGGGTCCCCGCCCGGACGCCCGGGCCCGGTACACCGCCGGCGGAGGCCGGGGTGGAGACGGGCACGCCGTAGAGCCGGAGGCGCCCCCGCAGCTCGTGGGCGGCCTTGCGGGTGAATGTGCACACCACGGTGTGGTCCGCCTCGGCCGAGCCGTCCTTGATGCGACGGGCCACCCGGAGCGTGAGGACCCGCGTCTTCCCAGAACCGGCACCGGCCACGATGCAAAGTGACTCCGAGGGCGAGTCGACGGCCCGCCGCTGTCGCTCGGTGAGCACCGCCTCGGCCCGCTCGAACGCATCGGGGCCGGACCCGGTCGCCCTGCCCGGCCCGGGCGCCGTCGGTTGCAGTGGTTCCACAGACGCCGAGGCTACTGGCGGGGTGTGGCGCCCCGGGTTCGGCTGTCGGGAGCGGGCCGGGATGGCGACCAGCTCATCAGGTTCGCCGACGTGCACCCCTTCGACACCGAGATCCTCGAGTACGCCGGAACCCTCGTCGGCCCGGAGGACCCGCACCGGGGCGACCTCACGGCCAGGCCGGCGCACGCCTACGAGTGAGCGCTCGCCGGTCGCCGGGATGCGGGGAGGCAAGCCGGCGCCTGCCGAGTCCACCGGCCCGGCCCGGCCCTCGTGTCCCGGTGGTCCCACCGGTGGCGACGTGGTCGGTAGGGTGTGCCGGTGCTGAAGTCGTTCGCCCGCGGCCGGTTGTTCGGCGCCACGTGGGGGTCCGGAGTGCCGTCCGTGCTGGCCCTGCACGGGTGGCAGCGCACCCACAACGACTTCTCCCCGGTCTTCGACCGGCCCGGCTCGCCCGGTGACCCGGCCGCCGTCGGGGTCGACCTGTTCGGCTTCGGGGCCACACCTCCCCCTCCCGAGGCGTGGGGGACTGCCGAGTACGCCCGCCACCTGGTGCCCCTCTTCGAGGAGGCAGGCACGCTGGCCGACCGGGTCGTGGTGGTGGGACACTCCTTCGGAGGGAGGGTGGCGATCCCGCTGCAGGCCATGGTGCCCGACCGGATCGAACGCATGGTGCTGACCGGTGTGCCCCTGCTCGACCGGGAGGGTCGGAGATCACGCCCGGCGACCGCCTACCGGCTGGTCCGGCGGCTGCACCGGATGGGAGTGGTGGGGGACGAGCGCATGGAGGCGATGCGTAACAGATACGGCTCCGCCGACTACCGGTCGGCCCAGGGCGTGATGCGGGAGGTGTTCGTCCGGGTGCTGGCCGAGCAGTACGGGGACGAGCTGGCGTCCATCGACTGCCCGGTCGACCTGGTGTGGGGCGAGGACGACACCGAGGTGCCCGTCGAGGTGGCCGCTCGGGCCCGGGCGCTCCTTCCCTCGGCCACACTGACCATCCTGCCCGGTGTCGGCCACCTGACCCCGACCGAGGCCCCCGCCGCCCTGCGGGAGATCGTCCTCGGTCGGCGCGGCCCGGAGACCCCGACCGGGGTCGGGCCCGTCGACGACACCCCGGCTGGTGACACGCCGTGAGCGGGCCGGGGCCCTGGGGGGTCGTCGGAGCACTGGGTCCTTCGCGTCTCCACGGCGGAACGGCCTGGGTCGTTGTCGTCGCCTGCGCCGCGGCCTGCGTCCCCGCCGGCCTGCGATGGCTGAGGGTGGCCCAGCGGGAGCACTACCTGGCCGGGTCGGTCGCCCGGTTCGCCGGTCGGTGGTGGCGGACGACACCGCCCAACGTCGCGCTGGCTGCGGTGGCCCTGGGGGCCACCGTGGTCTCGTTCTGGTGGCCGATCGCCGCGGTGGCGACGGCGGGGGCGGTGGCGGCCGGGCCGCTGGGGCTCTCCGTGCACGGCCGGACCTCAGCCCTGGCCTGGACCCGGCGACTGCGCACGCTGGCCGCCGTGTGGGCGGCCCTCGAACTGGTGGTGCTGGCGGTCGGGGCCCTGATCGGGCCGGTGTCCATCGTGGCGGCGGCAGCCGTCCTCGCCGTCCCGCTGCTGGTCGACGCGGCCTGTCTGGTCACCTCTCCGTTGGAGGTCCGACGTTCAAGCCACTTCGTGGACGACGCCGCGGCACGGCTGGCCCGGGTGGCGCCGACGGTGGTGGCCGTGACCGGCTCCTACGGCAAGACCTCCACCAAGGGCCACATCGTCCATCTGGTGCGGCCCTCGCGCACGATCGTGGCCACCCCGGCCAGCTTCAACAACAGGGCCGGCCTGGCCCGTGCGATCAACGAGCATCTGGCCGACGGCACCGAGGTGTTCGTCGCCGAGATGGGGACATACGGCCCCGGCGAGATCGCCGATCTGTGCCGGTGGTGCCCACCGGACGTTGCGGTGATCACCGCCATCGGCCCGGTGCACCTCGAGCGCTTCCGCTCGGAGGATCGCATCGTGGAGTCCAAGTCGGAGATCACCGGACCTGCGGACGCAGTCGTCCTGCAGGTCGACGACCCACGGCTGGCGGCGCTGGCCGATCGGCTCGCCTCCCAGGGGAAGCGGGTGGTCCGGTGCTCGGCCTCGGACCGGACGGCCGACGTCTGCGTCGTGCGCAGCGGCGACGGCTCGCACCTGTCGGCCTATGCGAACGGCGAGGCCCTGGCCGAGGACGTCGAGCTGCCGACCGGGCTCCAACCCTCCAACCTGGCCTGCGCCATCGCCGTGGCGCTGCTGGTGAAGGTGGACCCGGCAACCATCGCCGACCGGGTCCACGACCTCCCCGGCGTGGAGCACCGTCTGCAGGCGGTCAGCGCCGTCTCGGGTGCCACCATCCTGGACGACACCTACAACTCCAATCCCGCCGGGGCGTCGGAGGCCCTGGCCGCACTGGCCGGGTCGGCCGGGGTGGGGGAGCCGGTCGGGTCCAACCGCCCGGGCCGGCTGGTGGTGGTGACTCCCGGCATGGTGGAGCTCGGCTCACGCCAGTTCGAGGAGAACCGGCGTTTCGGCGCGGCGGCGGCCGTCGTGGCCACCGACCTCTTGATCGTGGGGCGGACCAACCGGAAGGCGCTCTTGGCGGGCGTGGCGTCCGTGCCCGGCACATCCGTCTCGGTGAGGGTGCTCCGTGACCGGAACCGTGCCGTCGACTGGGTGAAGGAGCACGTCACAGCCGGGGACACCGTGCTGTACGAGAACGATCTGCCGGACCACTACCCTTGAACAGTCGAGCCGCCGGCCCTGCCTTGCCGCCGGTGGCTCCTGTCCGCACCTGTCGATCGGAGGAGTCAGCCCACCGTGCCCGAAGTCGCCGTCATCTTCGGAGGTCCGTCTCCCGAACACGACGTGAGCGTGTTGACCGGGCTGCAGGCCGCCCGCGGCCTCGCCGACGCGCCCGGGGTCTCCCGCCCCACCCTGCGGGCCCTGTTCTGGTCGAAGACGGGGGAGTGGTACGAGGTCGACCCGTCCCTCGAGGCCGAGGCATTCCTCGAGGGGGTGCCGAAGGGGGCGACCCGGCTGCAGCTCGTGGCGGCGGCGGGCGGAGGCTTCTCCGAGCCCGGCGGGCGGCTCGGACGGGCCCGGACGCTCGACCTCGACGCCGCGCTGGTGTGCTGCCATGGCGGCCCCGGTGAGGACGGCACGCTGCAGGCCGCTCTCGACCTGGCCGGCATCCGCTACTCCGGGCCCACCGTGGCCGGGGCGGCGCTGGGCATGGACAAGCTGGCCTTCGGGTCGGTGGTCGCCGACGCCGGCCTCCCGACACTGCCGCGGCTGCTGCTCTCCCCCCGTGCCGAGCCGCCGGACTTCGACGGGCCGTTCATCGTCAAGCCACGGTTCGGGGGCTCCTCCATCGGGATCGACGTGGTCGAGGACTTCGCCACCGCGCAGGCCCGCCTGTCCGCCAATCCCCATTTGCGGATGGGTGCCGTGCTCGAGCCCTACCGCCCGGACTTGACCGACCTGCAGATCGGCGTGCGTACCTGGCCGACCCTGCAACTCTCCGCGGTGGAACGGCCGATCCGCTCCTCGGGGTCCGCCGACATCCTCGACTATCGCGACAAGTACGTGGCCGGGGAGGGCATGGCCGGAGCCAACCGCGAGCTCCCGGCCCGGATCCCGCCCGAGCTCGAAGAGCAGCTTCGCCACGCCGCGGAGCGGATCACGGAGTTGGCCGGGGTCCGGGGCGTTGCCCGGATCGACTACCTCTCCGACGGCGCATCGTTCGTGGTGAACGAGGTAAACACCGTGCCCGGCTCTCTGGCCCGCTATCTCTGGGTGGCACCCGCGGTGCCGTTCGCCACCCTTCTGTCCGACCTCTTGGACGAGGCCCGCCGGCGACCGACGCACGCCTATTCGGCGGCGGGGGCCGACGGCACGGTGCTCCGTTCGGCCGGTTCCATCGCCGGCAAGCTGGGCTGAGGCATTTGGCCGGTCGCCGGCTGCAACTCCTCCCCGGCGAGGAGGTCCTGGTCGACATCCGGCCCCACTGGTCCTACGTGTCGGCCCCCCTGGTGCTCTCGCTGGCCGTGGTGGCAGTCGGCATCGCCCTCGATGTCGGCATTCCCCATACGTCGGTGGCGCTGCACTGGGTGGAGGGAGGGGTGGTGGCCGTCCCGTGTGCATGGCTCGCCGTGCGTGTCGTGCGGTGGAGGACGACCGGCCTGGTGCTCACCCCGCTCAGGCTCATCGAGTACTGGGGCGTGGTGTCCCGCCGGCAGTGGGAGATCCGGTTGTCCCGGATCGAGTCGACCAGGGTGGTCCAGTCTCCGCTGCGACGCCTGGTCGGCACCGGTCGCCTCGAGCTCGCGTTCCGGGTCGACGACGAGGACGTGGTCAGGTGGATCGAGGACGTACGCAAGCCGGTGATCCTGCAACGGATCGTGTACCGGAGGATGGCCCCGCCTGCCGACCCGGGCGTCGGCCCGCGCTACTAGACGGGCCCACCCGTCGGCACGGACCGGTGGTGCGCCGAGCGGGCGGCGACAGTCCCGTCGGTGGCCTCCACCCGCCATCCGCGGCCAGGGAGCCGGCCGAGGTCGACGGCGCCCGGCCGGCCCAGGGCCACGACACAGCCCCCGAAGCCGGCCCCCGTCATGCGGGCGCCGAACACACCACCCAGCGACTCCAGATGGGCGACCAGAGCATCGACCTCGGGGGTCGAGACGTCGAAGTCGTCGGCCAGGCTGCGATGACTCTCGGTCATCAGCGCCCCGGCTTGGCCGAGGTCCCCCGCGGCGAAGGCAGCGGCGCAACGGCGGACCCGCTCGCACTCGGTGATGACGTGCCGGGCGCGCCGGCGGAGCAGCGGATCGCGCAGGGCGGTCAGGTCCGCGGCTCCGGCCAAGCCCAGCGGGCCGATCACTGCTGCAGCTGCCTCGCACTCGGCCACCCGGGTGGCGTACCCCGAGTCGCGCAGGGCCCGGCGGTGACCGGAGTCGACCACCACGACCTCGGTCTCCGCCGGCATCGGCACCTGACGGGTGGCCGGGTCGCGAAGTCGATCAGCAGTGCATGGCCCTGCCGCCCGCCCGCACAGACGAGGGGGTCCATGAGCCCCACCGGAACGCCCGAGCGGTGCTCCGCCTCCCGGCAGAGCCTGGCGACGTCCACCGGGGACCCGGTGACGCCGAAGACCTCGGCCAGAGCGACGCACAGAGCGGCGCTCGACGAGAGGCCCGCTCCGATGGGCAGGGTCGCCCCGATGCGCACCCTGCCGCCGCGGTCGGGTCGGGCCAGCCCGATCATGGCGCCGATCAGGCGGATCCACGGCGGCTCGAGCAGTGGCACCGAGTCGGCATCGGGCACGAGGTCGATGGGGAACTCCTCGTCGCCGAAGGCGGTCGACGTGACCACGATCCGCCGCTCCTCCGCCGGCGCGTACTCGACGTCCACCCCGAGGCCGATGGCCATGGGCAGGGCCAGACCCTGGTTGTAGTCGGTGTGGTCACCGATCAGGTTGACCCGGCCGGGTCCTGTGGCTCGTCGGAGCTGTGACACCCTCTGGCTCCTCGCCGGGCTCGATCCGGAGGCTCNNCCGTCATGCCCGTGGCCACGTTCGTCTGGCATGCTCTCGGCCATGTTCGACGAGTTGCTGCGGGCCAATCGCCGGTACGCCTCCACCTTCGCGCTCCGGGGGATCCCTGCCTCGGCCGCCAAGCAGTTCGCCCTGGTCACCTGCATGGACAGCCGCATCGAGCCGTTGGACATGTTGGGGCTCCGGCCCGGCGATGCGAAGATCCTCCGCAACGCCGGCGCACGGGTCACCGAGGACGTGCTGCGGTCCCTGATCCTGGCGACGAGATTCCTCGGGGTCCGGGAGATCGCGGTCATGCAGCACACCAACTGTGCGCTGGCCGACCGCGACGACGAGGACGTGCGGTCGAGCCTCGGGGTCGGCGGGGCGGTGGGATCGGACGGTTGGGAGTTCCTGGCCATGCGCGACCCCGACCGGGCACTCCGTGCCGACATCGAGGCGGTGCGCACCTGCGGGCTCCTGCCTGCCGGCGTCCGCGTGGAGGGCTGGCGCTACGACGTCGAGTCGGGCTCGATCCACCGGGTCGTCCCGTCCGCGGAGGGTTGAGCGCCGACCACGGGTCGGGTGCGGGGGTGCCGACCGGAGACCCACCTCATTTGACCCCGGGGGGGCGGACGGGCCACCATCCCGCCATGACCATCTCCAGCGACATCGATCCCCAGTGCCACGTCCCGACCGGGGCGGCACCGGTCGTGTGCGGTGCGCGATGAGCGGCCCGCTGGAAGGCATCAGGATCGTCGAACTGGCCGGACTGGGACCTGCCCCGTTCGCCGGGATGATGCTCGCCGATGCCGGTGCCGACATCATCCGGATCGATCGCTCCGACCGGGCGACGTACCCGCCACGCCAGGAGCCCCACGTCGACCTGCTGAACCGCGGCCGGCGCTCGGTGGCCGTCGATCTCAAGGCCCCTGACGGCGTGGCCCTCGTGCTCCGGCTGCTCGAACGGGCCGACGGGCTGATGGAGGGGTTCCGGCCCGGAGTGGCCGAGCGCCTCGGGCTGGGGCCCGACGCCTGCCTGGCCCGCAATCCGAAGCTGGTCTACGGGCGGATGACCGGGTGGGGGCAGGAGGGGCCTCTGGCCCAGGCCGCAGGCCACGACATCGACTACATCGCACTGGCCGGGGCCCTCGAGCCGTTGGGCCGCGCCGGCGAGCGCCCGCTGCCGCCGCTCAATCTGGTGGGTGACTTCGGTGGCGGGGGCATGCTGCTCGCCTACGGCATGCTGGCCGCCATCATCAGTGCCGGGCGCAGCGGGGCCGGGCAGGTGGTCGACGCGGCCATGGTCGACGGGGCCGCGTCGCTGATGACCATGACCTACACCCTGCGGGCCGCAGGCATCTGGAACGACGAGCGGGGTACCAACCTGTTGGACACCGGTGCCCACTTCTACGAGGTGTACGAGACCGCCGACGGGGGCTTCGTCGGAGTGGGGGCCATCGAGCCGCAGTTCTACGCCGAGCTGATCCGACTGATGGGGCTGGACGGGGAGGAGCTGCCCGTCCAGATGGACCGCGGGGCGTGGCCCCGGATGAAGGAGCGGTTCGCCCAGGTGTTCGCCTCGAGGACCCGGGCCCAGTGGGAGGCCGTCTTCGCGGGGAGCGACGCCTGTGCGGCACCGGTGCTGTCACCGGCCGAGGCACCGGACCATCCGCACAACCGGTTCCGGCACACGTTCACCGAGGTGGCAGGCGTGGTGCAGCCGTCACCGTCGCCGCGTTTCGAGGGCACCCCGGGCTCCATCCGCAGGCCCCCGCCCAATCCGGGCCAGCATGGCGACGAGGCCCTGGCCGACTGGGGCGTGGCGGAAGCGGAGATCGGCGCCCTCCGGGCGTCGGGTGCCATCCGGTAGGGGCGCACCACGCCCGGCTGGTCAGAGGTGGACCACCGGGCAGGTGACCGTGCGGGTGATCCCCTCGATGAGCTGGATCCTGCCGACCACCATCCGCCCCAGCTCGTCGACGGTCGCGGCCTCGGTCCGGACGATCACGTCATAGGGTCCGGTCACCCCCTCGGCTGCCACGACGCCATCGAGCGACGCCACCGCGCGGGTCACCGAGGCGGCCTTTCCGACCTCGGTCTGGATGAGCACGTAGGCGCTGACCGGCATTCGAATCTCCTGAGTCACGGGGAGTGTGGCGTGGACATGCTATCCCCGCCACACCCGGCGCCTACCATGCCATCGTGGGCGTTCGGGAGCGAGGTGACCAGTTCCGGCGTCTGGCCAGGTCGGCCATCACCGACCTGTTCGACCAGCGTCGGCCCTTCGGGCGACTGGCCCTGACCCACGTGCTCATGACGGCCGGGGACACCATGTTCGCCGTCTCGTTGGCCGGCTCGCTGTTCTTCTCCATCTCTCCCACCGCGGCCAAGGACAAGGTCCTCCTGTACCTCCTGCTGACGATGGGCCCCTTCGCCGTGGTCGCCCCGGCACTGGGCCCGCTCATCGACCGGAGCCGCGGAGCCCGTCGGGCCATGGTGGTCGCCTCGGCCCTGGGCAGGGCCGTCCTCTGCCCGTTCATCGCCCGGGACATCCACTCGCTGCTCCTGTTCCCCGAGGCTTTCCTCATGCTGGTGCTGTCCAAGGTGTACCTGGTCACCAAGGGGGCACTGGTCCCCGAGATGGCCGCCCTCGGCATGCTCGACGACGCACTCGGCGACGGACGAGGGGTCGAGGCGGGCCACCCCGTTGCAGCCGAGGACCCCGATCCTGAGCCTCCGGGCGCCGGCCGCCCGAGACCCACCCCTCCCTACGGCACCCCGGTCGTCCACGTGGACGACACGGTGACCGGGGCGGACAGCGTCGAGCCGGACCTGGCCACCCTCAATGCGCGGCTGGGGCTCCTGGCGTCCCTGTCCGGTTTCGCCTTCGCCCTGCCTGCGGTGGCGATCCTCAAACTGGGCGGCGCACCCCGCGTGCTGTGGGCGGACACCGCGGTGTTCGCTGCCGCGGTGGTGGCCGGGGCCCGGCTGCCGGTCCGACGCCGGCTGCAGCGCCGGCCCCGGGCCGCGCCGGCCCTGGTGCCCGTGCCTCCCGAGGTGCAGTTCGCCCCTGACTTCGACGAGAGCTGGGCCGGCGACGAGGAGGACCTGGCCGCCTTCCGGCCGATGGCCGACACCGAGGTGATACTGGCCCTGATGCCGATGTCGGTGCAGAAGGCCCTTCTCGGTTTCCTGACCTTCCTCTACGCCTTCGGTCTCCGGCGCGAGGCGGCTGCCACCTGGTGGTTCGGCCTCCTGCTCGGATCCCTCACCGCCGGGGCCCTGCTCGGCGTGCTCTCCGTGTCGAGGATCCGGCGGGTGCTGAGCGAGCAGCAGATGCTCACGGGCTCGCTGTGGCTGGTGGCGGGGGTCACCGCCCTCGGCGGGTACTTCCCCGTCCGGTGGTTCCAGGCAGTGGTGGCCCTGGGGGTGGGGGCCGCCGGGGCGGTGGCCAAACCCTCCTTCGACGCCCTGGTCCAACGCCACGTGCGCGAGTCGGACCAGGGCCGGGCCTTCGCCCGGTTCGAAGCGCAGCTGCAACTGCTGTGGGTGCTCGGCTCGTTGGTGCCGGTCGTGCTTTCCCTGCCCATCGCCGCCGGCAACCTGGTCATGGCCGTGGTGGCCTCAGTGGGGGCTGTCTCCTACATGAGTTCGCGCAGGGCGGTGCACGGCGCCCCGACGGCCGCCGGGCGGGCCCGCCCGCGCCAATGACCCGGCCGCCGGGCGGGCAGGTGCCCGCACCGGTGGCTCAGCCGAGCTGTTGCTCGAGCAGGTCCACCTCGGCCTGGAGCTCTCTGGGGAGCCTGTCGCCGAACTTGGCGAAGTGCTCGCGTATGCTCGGCACCTCGGCCCGCCACTCCTCGCGGTCTACGGTCAGCAGCTTCTCCATGTCGGCGGCCGACACGTCGAGCCCCTCGGTATCGATGGCACCCGGTGCCGGGATCAGCCCGATGGGGGTCTCGATGGCCTCGCCGGTGCCGTTCACCCGTTCGAAGACCCACTCGAGCACACGGGAGTTGTCGCCGTAGCCCGGCCAGAGCCAGCGCCCGTCCTCGTCCTTGCGGAACCAGTTGACGTAGAAGATCTTGGGCAGTTTGTCGGGGTCGGCGGATGCGCCGATGCTCAGCCAGTGGCTGAAGTAGTCGGCCATGTTGTAGCCGCAGAAGGGCAGCATTGCGAACGGGTCGCGGCGTAGGTTGCCCACGGCGCCGCTGGCCGCCGCGGTGGTCTCCGAGGCCATGATCGAGCCCAGGAAGACGCCGTGCTGCCAGTCCCTCGACTGAAAGACCAGGGGCACCACCGATGCCCGGCGGCCGCCGAACAGGATGGCGTCGATCGGCACGCCGGCCGGGTCCTCCCACTCGGAGGCGATCGCCGGGTCCTGCGCGGCGGGGACGGTGAAGCGAGCGTTCGGGTGGGCGGCCGGTGTGCCGGACCCGGGCGTCCAGTCCTCGCCCTTCCACGAGGTGAGGTGGGCCGGCGGCTCGTCGGTCATGCTCTCCCACCACACGTCGCCGTCGTCGGTGAGGGCGGTGTTGGTGAAGATGGCGCCGCCGTCGAGGGTGAGCATGGCGTTGGGATTGGTCCGGTTGTTGGTGCCCGGGGCCACGCCGAAGAACCCGGCCTCGGGGTTGATGGCGTACAGGCGCCCGTCAGGATGGAACTTCATCCAGCAGATGTCGTCGCCCACCGTCTCCACCTTCCAGCCGGGCAGGGTNNCACGTAGCGGGTGTCGCCCGCCGGCGAGGTCAGCTTCAAGATGAGCATGTGCTCGGCCAGCCAGCTGTCGTCCCGGGCCATCACCGAGGCGATACGCAGGGCGAAGCACTTCTTGCCGAGCAGGGCGTTGCCGCCGTAGCCGGATCCGTAGGACCAGATCTCCCGGGTCTCGGGGAAGTGGACGATGTACTTGTTCTCCGCGTCGCACGGCCAGGGAGAGTCGGCCTGGCCTTCCGCCAAGGGGGCCCCCACCGAGTGCAGGCAGGGCACGAACACGCCGTCGGATCCCAGCACCTCGAGTGCGCCCCGTCCCATCCGGGTCATGATCCTCATGGACACGGCCACATAGGCCGAGTCGGTGATCTCCACGCCGATGTGGGCGATGCGCGACCCGAGGGGACCCATCGAGAANNCGCATCTCGGCGGGGTCCTTCCAGTTGTTGGTGGGGCCGGCGTCGGACTCGTCCGCCGAGCAGATGAAGGTCCGGTCCTCGACGCGGGCCACGTCACCGGGGTCCGAGCGGGCCCAGTAGCTGTGGGGTCGCTTGGCCTCGGAAAGCTTGGTGAACGTCCCCTGGTCCACCAACAGCTGGCACAGCCGGTCGTACTCCTCGGCGGAGCCGTCGCACCACACGACGGTGTCCGGCTCGGTCAGAGCGGCGATCTCGTCTACCCATGCGATGAGCTTTTTGTGATCGGTGGGGGGCATGGGCTGGTGTTTCCTCCTTGGTTTTCCGGCAACCGGCGCAACCGGGGACCCGTGCTGCCAGGGTCCGTTGCTCGGTGGTCCGGCAAATTGTAGTGGGCACGCCTCGCCCCAATGGTAGGCAAGACGGGTGGACAGTCCCAATTCCGGAGATGCCGGGGCACCCGAGGCCGGCCCGGGCGACGAATTCGCCGTCATCGAGCGGCTCCGGGTCCGTTTCGAGGCGGCCGCACGCACCCGATCGGCTCCCGGGTCACCCCCACCGGGCGATGTCTGGATCGGGGACGATGCCGCCGTGGTCGGGCCCACGTCCCCGGGCCCCGTGATTCTCGCAACCGACCTGGTCGTTGCGGGGGTGCATGTCGACCTCGAGCTGTGTGCGCTCGACGACGTCGGGTACAAGGCGCTGATGGTCTCGCTCTCCGACCTGGCGGCCATGGGCGCCGCGGCCGACTACGCGCTGGTGTCGATCGCCGCGCCGCCCGGCACCGATCTCGAGCTGCTGGGGGCGGGCGCCGCCGAGGCCGCCGACGAGTCGGGGTGCACCGTCGTCGGGGGCGACCTGTCCGGGTCACCGGTCCTGGTCGTGTCCACCGCGGTCCTCGGCTCACTCAGGGGTGACCCCGGTCTGGCGCCGCTGGTCCGTTCCGGTGCCCGGCCCGGTGATCGGTTGTTCGTGACCGGGGCGTTGGGCGGATCTGCCGCCGGGTTCCGGCTGCTACGGGAGGGTGGTGCCGCCGAACCGCCGCGTTCGGCATTGGCCCGACGCCACCGCCGACCGGTGGCGCGCCTCGCCGAAGGGGCCCTGGCCCGGGAATCCGGCGCAACGGCCGCCATCGACATCTCCGACGGCCTGGCCGCCGACATCAGGCATCTGGCCGAGGCGTCCGGCGTCGGCATCGTCCTCGACGGGGTGCCGGTGGTGGACGGGGCGACCAGGGAGGAGGCGATCTCCGGCGGTGAGGACTACGAGTTGATCATCGCCACCGGGGAGCCCGACCGCCTGGTGGCGGCCTTCGAGTCCGCGGGCATGCGGCCGCCACTGGCCTTGGGCCACTGCACGGTTCGACCTGGTGAGTACACCCTCGAGGGTCGCCCGCTGCCACTCGGGGGCTGGAGGCACCTCTTCTGATGCTGCCGATCCGTGCCCGACGGGCGCGGTCCGATCCCGGGAGGCGGGGCCAGGCCACGGGTGGGGTCAGCCCGGGATGTTCCGGACCGGCCGCTTGACGACCTTTCCGGAGCGGATGCACGAGGTACAGGCGTTGAGGCGCTTTGGCGAACCGTCGACTAGGGCCCGGACCCGTTGGATGTTGGGATCCCAGCGCCGCTTGGTCCTCCGGTGGGAGTGGCTGATGTTCATTCCGAACGACGGCTTCTTGCCGCAGACCTCGCACACCGCTGCCATGACGCTCCGACTTCCTCTTCGAATCCTCTGGGTAAGGCGCAAAGGTTAGCATCCTGGCCATGGTGGTTCTCGACAGGCTGGGTGCAGCGGAGCTTTGCCAGGTCATCACCACGTTCCGTGACGGGGTGCGGACCCATCAGGAGCTGATCAACCGCCTCAACGTCTATCCGGTGCCCGACGGCGACACCGGAACCAACATGGCCCTGACCCTCGAGTCGGTCACCGCCGAGCTCGAGGGCCTCGAGTCGCACGACATGGAGGCGACCTGCAAGGCGATCGTCCACGGGTCGCTGATGGGGGCGCGCGGCAATTCGGGGGTCATCCTGTCCCAACTGCTCCGGGGCATCACCGAGGGACTGAACACCGGTGACGGGCTTCCCGGGGCCACCGATCTCTCCCAGGCCCTGACCATCGCCGACCAGCTGGCGCGTGAAGCAGTGATGCGGCCGGTGGAGGGCACCATCCTGACCGTGGCGCGGGGCGCAGCCCAAAGCGCCCGGGTCGCTGCCGCAGAAGGGAACTCGATGGTGGGCGTGGCGGAGGCCTCGAGGGCCGGGGCCGCGGACGCGCTGGAGCGCACGCCGTCCCTCCTGCCGGTGTTGGAGCAGGCCGGTGTGGTCGACGCCGGCGGCGCCGGTTACCTGCTCATGTTCGACGCACTGCTGTCGGTCCTCGACGGCCGGCCCATGCCCACGCCCCCGGCGCTGCCGGCCGGCCCTTCCGCCGCCGCGTCCTTCGATGGCGCCACGCTGCCCGGCCACGAAGCCGACGCCGTCCTGTCCGGTCTGCGCTATGAGGTGATGTACCTCCTCGAAGCACCCGACCAGACGATCCCCATGTTCAAGGAGGTGTGGGCGGGCCTCGGTGACTCCATCGTGGTGGTCGGCGGTGACGGCCTGTGGAACTGCCACATCCACACGGACGAGATCGGTGCGGCCATCGAGGCGTCCCTCGACGCGGGAAGGCCGAGGGCGATCCGGGTCACCGACCTGCTCGAGGAGGTCGAGGAGGAGCGCTGGGTACGGGAAGGGGCGGGTTCCGCCGAGAGCGGGCCGTCGCAGACCCCACCGGGACCGGTGCCGGTCACCGGCGTGGTGGCCGTGGCCAGCGGTGACGGGATCGGTCGCATCTTCCGCTCCCTCGGTGTCCAGGGGCTCATCGCCGGCGGGCAGTCCATGAACCCGTCCATCGCCGAGCTGGTCGCCGCGGTCGACGCGCAGAGGTCGGACGAGGTGATCGTCCTCCCGAACAACAGCAACATCCGCCCGGTGGCCGACCGGGTCGACGAGCTCAGCACCAAGACGGTCTGGGTCGTGCCCACCGACACCATTGCCGAGGGATTCGCCGCCCTGCTCGCCTACGACCCCG
>PLHF01000062.1 GCA_003138855.1 Acidimicrobiaceae bacterium
GTGCCCCCGGCAGGACTCGAACCTGCGCCACCGGCTCCGGAGGCCGGTGCTCTATCCGCTGAGCTACGAGGGCAACGGGCGGGGCCGGGCGCCGGTCATCTGAACCGACGGCACGCTCCACCGAGGGACCAACTGTAGTGCGATCCATCGCCCCCGGACTTCCCGCCCAAACGGTGAGTGCCTGCCGACCACGTATTCTCGCAGCAGCATGTCTGCCCGAGATCAACTTGCCCAAGCCGTCAGCGAGGCCGTCGCCACGGTTGCCGCCCGTGACGGCCTCGACCTCTCGGTCGACCCTGACGTCGTCCATCTCGAGCGCCCGGCCCTCCGTGAGCACGGGGACTGGTCGACCAATGTCGCCATGGCCACGGCCAAGAACGCCGGCACCAACCCGCGGGCCCTGGCCTCCTCACTGGTGGAGGTGCTCGGTGCCGAGCCGCCCGCCCACGTCACCGGGGTGGAGATCGCCGGACCCGGGTTCATCAACTTCCGGCTCGACGACGGATGGCTGCACGACGCACTGGCCGATGTCCTGTCGGAAGGGGA
Organism: Acidimicrobiaceae bacterium; assembly: GCA_003138855.1. Taxonomy (GTDB): domain Bacteria; phylum Actinomycetota; class Acidimicrobiia; order Acidimicrobiales; family RAAP-2; genus Bog-756. Next base: position 547 of record PLHF01000062.1, read on the forward strand.
GGACCACTACGCCCGTCCCGACATCGGCCGCGGCGAACGGGTCCAGGTCGAGTTCATCTCGGCGAACCCCACCGGCCCGATCCATGTCGGCAACGGGTGGTGGGGCAGTTACGGCGACGCCCTGGCCCGGGTGCTGGCCCGTGCCGGCTACCGGGTCAGCCGCGAGTACTACGTCAACGACACCGGTGGCCAGATCAGGACCTTGGGCGAGAGCCTCCTGGCCCGACATCACGGCCACGGAGTGCCCGAAGGTGGGTACCAGGGCGAGTACGTGACCGAACTTGCTGCCACCTACGACGGGCCCGACGACGTGACCGTCGCCGGCCGTTGGGCGGCCGATGGCATTCTCGACCACATCAAGGCCACCCTCGCCTCGGTGGGTATCGTGTTCGACGAATGGTACAGCCAGGCCTCGATCGAGGAGAGCGGGGCTGTGGACGAGACGATCGCCCTCCTCGCCGAGAAGGGCCTGGTCTTCGAGGAGGACGGAGCCACCTGGTTCCGGGCCACCGAGTTGGGCGACAGCCGTGATCGGGTGCTGCGAAAGTCCAATGGCGATGCCACCTATCTGGCCGGTGACCTCGCCTACCACCGCGACAAGTTCCTGGTGCGGGGCTTCGACCGGGTGATCGACGTGTTCGGTGCCGACCACCACGGCCAGGTGGCCAGCCTGGTCGCCGGGGTCAAGGCCCTCGGGGTGGAGCCGGACCGTCTGGAGGTGAAGCTGGGCCAGATGGTCTCGCTGGTCGACGGTGACGAGGCGGTCAAGATGGGTAAGCGGGCCGGCAACGCCATCCCGCTCGACTCGCTGGTGGCCGACATCGGGCCGGACGCAACCCGGATCCTCAGCCTGATGACCTCCCCCGACCAGGCCACCACCTTCGACCTGGCTGCGGTGAGGGAGCAGTCGGCGGAGAACCCGGTCTTCTACGTGCAGATGGCCAGTGCCCGCATCGGGGGGGTGGGTCGGAAGGCCGCGGAGCGGGGAGTGTCCCGGGCCCCGCTCGCCGAGGTCGACCTCTCGCTGCTCACCCACGAGCGCGAGCTCGAGCTGATCCGCTGCCTCGAGGAGCTTCCCGAGGTGGTGGCCGACGCCGCCGTCGACCGGGCGCCGACCAAGGTGACTGCATGGGTCCGCCGCCTGGCCGCCTGCTTCCACGGCTTCTACCACGACTGCCCGATTCTGGCCGAGGACGTGGACCCGGGGTTGGCCCAGGCCCGTCTGTGGCTGGTCGAGGGCACCCGGATCGGGTTGTCCATCGGCCTCGGACTGCTCGGGGTGTCGGCGCCGGAGGCGATGTGACCGCCGAATCGGCGCCGGGCGTCGATCGGGCCGGTGCGATTCCCCCGGATCCCTCGGTCGCAGATCCCTCCGGTCCGGTCGCCCGCGGCCTGCTCCCGGTGACAGCCGAGGTCGACCCGGCCGGCCGCTTGCGCGTCGGCGGTGTCGACCTGACCGGCCTGGCCGAGGAGTTCGGCACGCCGTTGTTCGTCTACGACGAGGCACATCTCCGGGCCATGTGCCGCGAGGCTGTCGAGGCGTGGGGGGACGGTGTGGCGTACGCCACCAAAGCGTTCCTGTGTGTGGCCATGGCCCGGCTCGCCCACGAAGAGGGGATGTGCCTCGACGTGTCGACCGGTGGCGAGCTCCATGTCGCCCTGTCCGCCGGGGTGCCGGCCGATCGGTTGGTCCTGCACGGGAGCAACAAGTCCGATGCCGAGCTCTCCGCCGCCCTCGAGGTGGGCGTGGGCCGCATCATCATCGACTCGTTCGACGAGATCGACCGGCTCGAGCGCCTGGTGGCCGCGTCCCCGGGCCGTCCCAAGGTGCTGGCCCGGATCACCCCCGGGATCGAGGTCCACACCCACGAGTTCGTCCAGACCGGCCAGGACGATTCGAAATTCGGTTTCGGGCTGGCCTCCGGTGCGGCAGCCGAAGCGGTGGGGCGCCTTTCCGCCCTCGATGCCCGGGGGGTCGTCGAGTTCGTGGGCATCCACGCCCATCTCGGAAGCCAGGTCTTCGCCCTGGCGCCCTTCGCACGGGCCATCGACGTGCTGGCCGGCTTCTTCGCGCCGCTCGGCCTTCCCGAGCTGGTGGTGGGAGGCGGTCTGGGGGTCGCCTACGTCAACGGGGAGGAGGCCCCGCCGATGGCCGAGTGGGCCGTCTCGGTGCGTCAGGCCTGTCGTGCGGCGGGCATCCCCGACTCGGTCCGGGTCACGGCCGAGCCCGGCCGATCGATCGTGGCCACCGCCGGCATCACGCTCTACCGGGTGGGGACGGTCAAGGACATCGCGGGCCATCGGACGTACGTGTCGGTGGACGGCGGGATGAGTGACAACCCGCGGCCGGTGCTCTACGGAAGTGGGTACGAGGCCTTCCTGCCCCGGGAGGTCCGCTCTGCCCGCCCCAAGGCGATCCGCGTGGTCGGCAAGCACTGCGAGACCGGCGACGTGGTGGTCTCCGAGGGCTACGTCCCCGAGGACCTCGTGGTCGGTGACGTGCTGGCCACCCCGGTCACCGGTGCCTACGGGCATTCGATGGCGTCCAACTACAACAAGGTGCCCCGTCCGGCAGTCGCGTTCATCGCCGATGGTGTAGCTCGGATCGTCGTCCGCCGCGAGACGCTCGACGACCTGGTGCGCCTCGACGTCTGACAATCGTTCGCCTGCTCCATCAGGCGGTAGCGTGACCGGGTGACCTCGGGGCCCTCGTCGGATCGTGTCGTGCGCATCGCCATACTCGGTTGTGGGAACGTCGGTTCCGCGCTGGTCGGTATCCTGCAGGACCGGGCGGACGCACTGGCCGTCCAGTCCGGTGCCCGGTTCGAGATCGCCGGCATCGCCGTCAACGACCTGTCAGCGACCCGGCCCCCCCACGTCCCGGTCGAGCTGCTGACCGCGGACGCGCAACGCCTGGTCGCCGATCCCTCGGTCGACCTGGTGGTGGAGCTGATCGGTGGCCTGGTGCCTGCCGAGGAGCTGGTCCGGACGGCCCTGAAGGCGGGCAAGCCGGTGGTCACCGCCAACAAGGCACTGCTTGCGTCTCCCGAAGGCGTGCAGCTGCGGCACCTGGCCGACGAGCGAGGCGTCGACCTGCTCTACGAGGCCGCAGTGGCCGGGGCGATCCCGCTGGTCCGTGCGTTGCGGGAGTCGTTGACCGGTGAGCGGATCCATCGGGTCATGGGCATCGTGAACGGAACCACCAACTTCATCCTCACCAAGATGAGCGAGCAGGGTGCCGACTACGCCGACGTGCTGGCCGAGGCCCAGGCGCTCGGGCTGGCCGAACGTGATCCGACGGCGGATGTGGAGGGCTTCGATGCCGCCGCCAAGGCTGCCATCCTGGCCGGGGTGGCCTTCGGGTACGACGTGGCCGGGGATGAGGTGATGCGAGAGGGGATCACCGCCATCCGCGCCGTCGACGTGGAGTTCGCCGACAGGTTCGGCTACGTCGTCAAGCTGCTGGCCATCGTGGAACGCACCGGGGAGGACGCCCTTTCCGTGCGGGTCCATCCTGCCATGGTGCCCAAGTCCCATCCGCTGGCCGGGGTCCGCGACGCCTTCAACGCCGTCTTCATCGAAGGCGAGGCGGCCGGGGAGCTGATGCTCTACGGGCAAGGTGCAGGCGGCCTCCCCACGGCCAGTGCGGTCGTCGGCGACCTGATCGACGCCACCCGCAACTTCCTGGCGGGGGCGTCCGCGCCGGCCCCGGATCGCCAGCCCGCCCATCTTCTACCCGAATCCGATCTACAGACCCAGTACTACATCAGTCTCGACGTCATCGACCGCTCCGGCGTCCTCGCCACGGTGACCAAGGCGTTCGGGGACAACAACGTCTCGATCCGGTCCATGGAGCAGGAGGGCTATGCGGGCGAGGCCCGGCTGCTCTTCGTCACCCATGTGGCGCGTGAAGGCGATATCCAGGCCACACTGCAGGCACTGTCCGAACTCGACATCGTCGAGCAGATCGGGGGAGTCATGCGCATCGTCGGCGACCCAGGATGACCAACGCCGGGAGCGCGGTCGGGTGGCGGGGAGTCATCGAGGAGTACCGCGAGTTCCTCCCCGTCTCGGGTGCCACGCCTGTGGTCACCCTGTTGGAGGGAAGCACCCCGCTGCTACCAGCGCCCCGGCTCTCGGCCCGAGTGGGAGCCAGGGTCTTGTTGAAGGTCGAAGGTGCCAATCCCACCGGCTCGTTCAAGGACAGGGGAATGACCGTGGCCATCTCCAAGGCAGCCGAGGAAGGTGCCAAGGCGGTGGTGTGCGCCTCCACCGGGAACACCTCGGCTTCAGCGGCTGCCTATGCAGCGCGCGCCGGGCTCACCTGTGCGGTCCTGATCCCCGAGGGCCATATCGCCCTGGGGAAGCTGGCCCAGGCCCTCATCCACGGGGCGCGGGTCCTGCAGGTCCGTGGCAATTTCGACCAGTCGCTGACCATCGTGCGCGAACTCGGCGAGCGGGCGCCGGTCACCGTGGTCAACTCGGTGAACCCGTACCGCATCGAGGGCCAGAAGTCGGGGGCCTTCGAGGTGGTCGACCAGCTCGGTGACGCCCCCGAAGTGCACTGCATCCCTGTGGGCAACGCCGGCAACATCACCGCCTATTGGAAGGGGTATCTCGAGTTCAAGGAGGCCGGGCGCTCCACCCGGTTGCCGCGCATGCTCGGCTTCCAGGCCGCGGGAGCGGCCCCCATCGTGGAGGGGCACCCGATCGAACACCCCGACACCGTGGCCACGGCAATCCGGATCGGCAACCCGGCGAGCTGGTACGGAGCGACCTCGGCGGCTTCGGAGTCCGGCGGTGGCATCGGCGCGGTGACCGACGACGAGATCCTCGAGGCCTACCGCTTCCTGGCCTCCGAGGAGTCGGTGTTCTGCGAGCCTGCCTCGGCCGCCTCGGTGGCCGGCCTCCTCAAGAACGGACTGCCGGATGGTGTCGGCTCGGGGGCCACCGTGGTGTGCGTCCTGACCGGCCACGGGTTGAAGGACCCGGACATCGCCATCAGCCAGATCTCCGTGCCGACGGTGGTCGATGCCGATCTGGGCGCGGTGCTCGAACAGCTCTCGCTGTAGTCGGGGGCCGTCGGGCAGGTTCTGCCACCACCCGGAGGAGGGGACCGGACGGTGGGCCGGGACCCCCCGGTTGTTGCCGGAACCGCCTGCCGCCTGTAGTATGGGTTCACCTTCGCTTCCACAACTTGCCCGTTCGGGCCTGTGGGCGGGACCTTCTGGTTCGCATCAGTCGACGCGATCAGCCCGTGCCCGGCGACGGGGGGAGTGGCTGGCGAGAGTCGATCTCGAGGCTCGCAACTCCCCGCCCCTGATTCCCTGGCAGTCGGAGCCAATCCATCTGTCAACGAGGACATTCTGAAACGAGGAAGCCGATGACTGCCGAACAGCAGCTCGAGCGCTCGGTATTGGAGAGCAAGGAGCGAGATGAGCTCCACGCGATCGCACAGGCCCTGTCTGTGAAGACCAATACCAGGACGAAAAAGGCCGACATCATCGACGGCATTCTGAAGGCCACCGGAGTGGCCGTGGGCGGCGGTACCGCCGATTCCGCGAACGGCGGCGGCAACGGCGCGACGACCAACGGTGACGCGCCGGGTGGATCGGGAGGCGGCGCCTCGGGCGCAAGACCCGATGGTCCGAGCACGTCCCGGCGGAAGCCGGTGGTGCGCTCCTTCGGGCCGGCGGACGACGTCGAACGGTCGGACGGTCCGTCCGTCCTCGATGGCGACTTCGGTGATGTGAAGGCCGCGGCCGACGCGGACGACGGCAGCGGGCAGGGTGAGGGCGGTGGTCAGTCCGGAGCACAGCAGACCGGTGCCGGGGCCCAGAAGGACGGGGGGGGCTCCCAGCAGTCCGGCGACGGAGGCCGCCAGAGCAACCAGCCCCGTGGCAACGGACAGGGAAACAATCAGGGCAACCGCAACAACCGCAACAACCAGGGCACCCAGAACAACCAGGGCAACCAGAACAGCCAGGGCAGCCAGAACAGCCCGGGCAACCAGAACAGCCAGGGCAACCGCAACAACCAGGGCAACCGCAACAACCAGGGCAACCGCAACAACCAGAACCCACAGGGCGGCGGCAACGACGACGCCGGCAATCGGCGCACCAACCGCCGCCGGCGCGGTCGTGACCGCCAGGGTGGCGATGGGGACCTGCAGGGGTCCGGCACCCAGGAGCAGCAGTACCAGGGTGAGCTCATCCCGGTCAGCGGCCTGCTCGATCTCCGCGACGAGGGATATGGATTCCTGCGGTGCGAGGGCTATCTCCCCTCGACCAAGGACGTGTACGTCTCGATCAGCCAGGCCCGCCGGTTCGCGCTCCGCAAGGGTGACCGGATCGAGGGGTTCTGCCGCCCCGCAGGCAGCACCGAGAAGTTCCCGGCGCTGCTGCAGATCGACTCCGTCTCCTCGCTCGATCCCGAGGCCGCCCGCAACCGCCCGCGCTTCGAGGACCTGACCCCGCTCTTTCCCGACGAGAGGCTGCACCTCGAGATGCCCGGGGACAAGGAGAACATGACGACGCGCATCGTCGATCTGCTCTCTCCCATCGGCAAGGGCCAGCGCGGCTTGATCGTGTCGCCCCCCAAAGCCGGCAAGACGACGGTGATGAAGCACATCGCCCACTCCATCGAGGCCAACAACCCCGATGTGCATCTGATGGTGCTGCTCGTCGACGAGCGTCCCGAAGAGGTGACCGACATGCGCCGCTCGGTCAAGGGCGAGGTGGTCGCCTCCACGTTCGACCGCCCCTCCGAGGAGCACACTGCCGTCGCCGAGTTGGCCATCGAGCGGGCAAAGCGACTGGTCGAGGCGGGGCGCGACGTGGTGATCATCCTCGACGGGATCACCCGGTTGGCCCGTGCGTACAACCTGGCCCAGCCGGCCACCGGCCGGATCATGTCCGGTGGTGTCGATTCTGGTGCCCTGTACCCCCCGAAGCGCTTCTTCGGTGCGGCCCGCAACATCGAAGAGGGCGGGTCGCTCACCATCCTGGCCACGGCCCTGGTCGAGACCGGCTCGAAGATGGACGAAGTCATCTTCGAAGAGTTCAAGGGCACCGGCAACATGGAGCTCCGCCTCGACCGCCGCCTGGCCGAGCGGAGGCTCTATCCGTCGATCGACGTCAATGCCAGCTCCACCCGGCACGAGGAACTGCTGTTCGACCGTTCCCAGCTCCAGCAGGTGTGGAAACTCCGCAGGGTGCTGAATGCCCTGGCCAACGAAGGCAGTGCCGCCGCCGGCCTCGAGCTGTTGATGGACAAGATCCGCACCACCAAGAGCAACGACGAGTTCCTCGCGGAGATCGCCAAGGGCCCGGCCACCTGACCCTCACCCGGGCGGCGGGCGGCACGCGAACCGATCGCCCACGAACCACCGGCGAACGGGCGGTGAGCCTGGTCCGATACACTCTGTCCGCTGCGATCCGGCCGTCGGTCGACGCCGAGACGCTGTCACTACGGGAGATTCCATGAAGACTGACATCCACCCCAACTACACCGAGACCTCGGTGCGCTGCTCGTGCGGCAACGCGTTCACCACCAGGTCGACCAAGTCCGAAATCCACCTCGAGCTCTGCAACGAGTGCCATCCCTTCTTCACGGGTAAGCAGAAGCTGGTCGACTCGGGTGGCCGTGTGGAGCGGTTCCAGCGCCGTTATGCCAAGACCGGCTCGCGCAAGAAGCGCACGCCTCCTTCTGCATCCTGATCGGATCGCACCCCTCGGCCCGTTGGTGATCGGGCGGGCGTCCACCGCTCTCCCAGAGGTATACCGCGTGGTTGACGCTACCCTTGGCCCGTGCTCAACGACCGCCTGACCGAACTCGAGCGCGAGTACGAGGCCGTCGTGGAGGCGCTCAACGACCCGTCGATCTCCTCCGATCCGCACCGTCTGCGCGACCTGTCGCGTCGACATCGCGAGCTCGAGGAAGTGGTCGGCTGCTGGCGCCGGCTACAGCAAGCGGAGGCCGATCTCGAAACGGCGCGGGAGATGTCCAACGACTCCGTCGGGGAGGAGCGTGAACTGGCCCAACTCGAGGTCACCCAGGCCGAGCAGGACATCGCGCGGCTCGGGGAGGAGCTCCGCCTCCAACTGCTCCCCAAGGACCCCAACGCGGGGCGCAACGTGATCATGGAGATCCGCGGTGCCGAAGGCGGAGAAGAGGCGAACCTGTTCGCCAAGGACCTCTTCGAGATGTACTCGAGGTATGCGTCCGCCAAGGGATGGAAGATCGAAGTGCTCTCCTCGAGCCCGTCCGAACGCGACGGATTGAACGAGATCACCTTCTCGGTCAAAGGCAAGGACGCATGGCAGCGGCTCGAGCACGAGGGTGGGCCCCACCGGGTGCAGCGGGTGCCCGTCACCGAGTCGCAGGGCCGCATCCACACCTCGTCGGCGGCGGTGGCGGTACTGCCCGAGGCCGAGGAGGTCGACGTGGCCATCGACCCCGGCGACCTCAAGATCGACGTCTACCGCTCGACCGGCCCGGGCGGTCAGTCGGTGAACACCACCGACTCGGCGGTGCGCATAACCCACCTGCCCACCGGCATCGTGGTGGCCATGCAGGACGAAAAGAGCCAGATCCAGAACCGGGCCAAGGCGATGACCGTCCTGCGTTCCCGACTCCTCAAGGCGGAGCAGGACCGACAGGCGGCCGAGCTGTCCGAACAACGACGCAGCCAGGTGGGCGGTGGCGGGAGGTCGGAGAAGATCCGGACCTACAACTACAAAGACAACCGGGTGACCGACCACCGGATCAAGCTGACCCTCCACAAGCTGGATCGGATCCTGATGGGCGATCTCGATGACCTCACCGATGCACTGATGGCCGACAAGCGCGCCCGGCAGCTGGCCGACGGCTGAGCCCGGCGTGGCCCCTCGACCTGCGTCCGGTGCCGGCGGCGCGTCCACCGGACACGCCGCCGGCGACGACCACTCCCGGCTGGTCTCGTCCCTGGCCTCCCTGCTGGGCTCGGAGCGGGAAGCCAGGTGGATCGTCGAGCACGTCGAGTCCGGAGGCGCGGCCCGGTCGGGACACCCGGGCCGCCCCGAACAGGTCCCCTCCCGCCGGCCGTCCGGCGGCCGCGAAGAGCGTGCGCGTGCGCTGGCCGAACGGAGGGCCGCAGGCGAGCCGCTCCAGTACGTGCTGGGTCGCTGGCCGTTCCGGGAGCTCGAACTCGACGTCGACCCGAGGGTGCTCATCCCCCGTCCCGAGACCGAACAGGTGGTGGAGGTGGCGTTGGCCGAGTTCCGCCGCATCCGTACCGCCGTGCGTTCGGGGCCGAGTTCCGCCGCATCCGGACGGTCGGCCGATCAGGCCGCCGGCGGGGTCTGCGTGGATCTGGGGACCGGTTCGGGGGCGATCGCCCTTTCGTTGGCCGTGGAGGCCGGTGCCGATGCGCCCGGGTCCGAGGTGTGGGCCACCGACGAGTCGGTCGAGGCCCTGGCGGTGGCCCGCCAGAACCTCGCTGGCCTCGCCTTCGTGGATCCGGCCGCCGCGGAGCGGGTCCGGCTGGCCCAGGGCTCATGGTTCGACGCCTTGCCGCCCCGCTTGGCCGGCCGGGTCGACCTGCTCGTTTCGAACCCGCCCTACGTGGCGGCGTCGGAATACACCGGGCTCGAGCCCACCGTCCGCGACTGGGAGCCCCGCCGGGCGCTGGTGGCGGAACGGGGTGTCGGTGGGGTGGGGGGAATGGCCGACATCGAGGCGATCATCGCCGGTGCCCGGCGTTGGCTGCATCGTTCGGGGGCGGTGGTGATCGAGATCGCGCCTCTCCAGGCCTACGCATCGATCGATGCGGCCCGCCGCGCCGGCTTCGGTCAGGTGGCCACCGAGCGCGACCTGGCCGGGAGCCTCCGTATGCTCGTGGCACGGTGCTGACGATGGCGGCGATACTGCGTGCGGACGACCCCGAGGCGATGGAACTCGCCGCCGAGGCCCTGGCCGACGGTTCGGTGGTCGCCGTACCGACCGACACCGTCTACGGGCTGGCCGCCGACCCTTGCCGACCCGAGGCGGTGGAGCGCCTGTTCGCCCTCAAGCAGCGCCCGGCCGATGTGGCCCTCCCCGTGCTGGTGGCCGGCCCCGATCAGGTCGATGCACTGGCCAGGCCGCTGGAGACCGCGGCGCAGGCCCTGGCCGAGCGCTTCTGGCCGGGCCCCCTGACCCTGGTCGTCCCCCGGCGCCCCGGGTTCGCCGTCGACCTTGGTGGCCGCCGGTCGGCAGGACGGACGGTGGGGATCCGCTGGCCGGACCACCAACTGGTCCAGGAGCTGTGCCGCCGGCTGGGACCGCTGGCCGTCACCAGCGCTAACATCCACGGCTCGGCTCCGGCAACCACGGCAGACCAGGTGGCGCAGGCCTTTGCAGGTGCCGGGCAGCCGGTGGTGATCCTCGACGGGGGGGTCTGCGACGGGGTTCCCTCCACGGTGGTCGAGTGCCGCGGCCCCACCTCCCGATGTCTCCGTGAGGGAGCCGTCGCTTGGAGCGAGATCCTCGACCACCGGCCCTGCCGGCCGACGCCTGGCGGTGGCCGGTGACCGGCGGTGGGCCGGCCGGGCCGCCGGGCGGAGAGGGGGGAACACTTCCCGGTGGGGGACTCCTGGCACCGGAGGGCAGTTCGTCCTCCGTCGCAGCCGGCTCTCCCGACCCCGCTCTTTCGGGGCGGCCGAAGTTCCGTCTGGGGAACAGGCCCCCGCTGACCGGAATCCGGGCCTTCGTGATCGGCTGCATCCTGGTGTACCACTCGAACTTCCACACGTTTCCGGGGGCGTGGGCGGCGATCTCGGTCTTCTTCGTGCTGAGTGGGTTCCTCATCACCTCGATGCTGCTCGCCGAGCACCAGCGGGACGATCGGATCAGCCTCCGGAGGTTCTACACGCGGCGGGCACTGCGCCTACTGCCTCCGTTGTTGATGACGGTGGCTCTGCTGGGCATCTATGCCGCCATCGTCTTCGTGCCCGATGCGCCGCAGCGGGTCTGGGGCGACGTCTCGGCGGCGGTCTTCTACTACGCCGACTTCCGTTCGGCCTCGGGGCGGGAGCCGTTCTTGGGCTTCCTCGCCCAGGCGTGGTCGCTCTCGATCGAGGAGCAGTTCTACGTGATCTGGTCGCTCCTGATGCTGGCAGCACTCGCCATGGGCAGGCGTTTCGCCGCCTACGGACTGGCCATCTCGGGTGCGGCGATCAGCGCGACGTATGGATTCTGGCTCCTGCTGAGCGCCCCCCACTTCTCGACCGAAGTGGCCGGCCGGGTCTACTTCGGGTTCGGCTCGAGAGTGGACGCGCTCTTCGTCGGATGTGTGCTCGGCCTGGCGGCGACGGGAGGGCACCTCGATCGCACGGGCGCCACGTTCCGACGCAGTGTCGCGGCCGGTGGTCTGGTGTCCGCATGTCTGCTCGGATGGATGGTGGTCAATGCCACCTATGGGACGCGTGAGTCGCTGCTGTGGTGGCTCCCCCTCAGCATCGTGGCCTCGGCCGTCCTGATCGTCTACTTCGTTGTGTGCCCCGAAGGCCTCGGGTCACGGCTGGTCGGCCTGGCCCCGTTCGTGTTGGTCGGCGACCTCGCCTACACCCTCTACCTCGTGCACTGGCCGGTCTACGTGGCCGTGAGCCAGTTCACCACCCACTGGTCGTTCTGGCCGGTAGAGGCCCTCCGACTCGCCATCATCTTCACCATCGCGCTGCTCAGCTGGTACCTGGTCGAGCGGCCGCTCATGCGTTGGCGCCGACGGGCGCTGGCCTGACGCCAGCTTTCTCGACGGACGCCGCCCGCCATCCGCTACCATGCCACTCGCAAGGTCAACTAGGCGCGGGGAGGAACCGGTGTTCACAAACATCGTCGTCGGCACTGATGGCTCCGAGACAGCCAGCGAAGCGGTGGCTCTTGCCGTCCAACTCGCCCGTGAGGGCGGTGGAAAACTGCACGTGGTGATCGGTGTGCGCACCCCTGCTGCTCCCGTGCCTTCAGCGAGCGTGGGTGCGACCAAGGAGCAGTTGGAGACGGCGACCCAGCACTTGCTCGACAAGGTGCCCGGCGGGATCGAGGGCATCAAAGTGGAGATCCACACCGCGGTCGGCGATCCGGCAGAGGTGCTGGTCAAGCGGGCCGACGAGGTCGGAGCGGACCTCATCGTCGTGGGCAGCAAGGGCATGCGGGGCACCCGGCGGGTCCTTGGTTCGGTCCCTAACAGCGTGGCCCACAAGGCCGGTTGCCACGTCCTGATCGCCAAGACCGCCTGAGGAGGTTCCGGGGCTCCAGGGCTCCGGGCACGGTGGACGGCACCGGGGCGCCCGGTGCCGTGCCGGCGCCGAGTGCGCCCGGGCCCCGGTCTGCCGTGGGGTTGACGTTCCACCTGCCGACAGGCGACACTGGAGACCTTATGGAAATCGGCGTCTTCGCACGCGGCGACGTAATTATCATCGACTAGGCACGTACCCGACCGGTGTGTGCCTCCTGACCGTCCACCTGGTGGGCGGTTTTTCAATTCGTGGCCGGCCCTGACGAATCGGCCGTGATGAGGTAGGCATCGTCTGGGGATCGGGGGCCCGGACGGCAAACCGCCGGGGCCGATGTGCCCGGGGGTGGCGATGGCCGGCCAACGGGCACCAGGACGACGAGAAGCAGACGACAGCAGAGGGATAGGACAAGCGTGAGTACCTACAAGGTTGGCGTGATCGGCGGCGACGGCATCGGTCCCGAAGTGGTGGCCGAGGCGCTCAAGGTAGCCGAGGCGGTGGGTGTCCCTCTCTCCACCACCGAGTACGACCTCGGTGCCGACCGGTACGTCCGCACGGGCGAGATCCTGCCCGATGAGGTGCTCGAGGAGCTGCGTCACCAGGATGCCATCCTGCTCGGAGCCGTCGGCCCCCCGGTGGGTTCGAATGCGGTGCCCTCGGGCGCCCTCGAGCGGGGCCTCCTCCTCCGCCTGCGCTTCGAGCTCGACCTCTACGTCAACATGCGCCCGTTCACCGGGGTGCCCGGTGCGCTGGCACCGGACTGCGACTTCGTGGTGATCCGCGAGAACACCGAGGGCACGTATGCAGGAGAGGGCGGCTTCCTGCGTAAGGGCACTCCCTTCGAAGTGGCGACCCAGGGCTCGGTCAACACCCGCCATGGCGTCGAACGGTGCGCTCGCTTCGCCTTCGCCCTCGCCGCGGAGCGGCCGCGGCACCGGCTGACCCTGGTGCACAAGACGAACGTGCTCACCTTTTCGGGCGACCTGTGGCAGCGCACCGTCGACGAGGTGTCCTCCGACTACCCGTCGGTGAGCCGCGACTACAACCACGTGGACGCCACCTGCATCTATCTGGTCGAGAGCTCGAGCCGCTACGACGTGATCGTCACCGACAACCTGTTCGGGGACATCATCACCGACCTGGCAGGGGCCATTGCCGGTGGCATCGGCTACGCCGCATCGGCCAACCTCAATCCGGATCGCACCGGACCGTCACTCTTCGAGCCGGTCCATGGCGCGGCCCACGACATCGCCGGCACCGGGAGAGCGAATCCGGCCGCAGCCATCCGTTCGGCCGCGCTGATGCTCGATCACCTCGGTGAGGCCTCCGCCGCCGAGAAGATGACCCAGGCGGTCGCCGACTTCATCGCATCGCAACCCGATCCCAATCTCTCGACCGCCGCCATCGGCGACGCCATCGCAGAAAGGCTGTGAGCCATGCCCCTGACCCCGACGGAGAAGATCTGGATGGACGGCGAGCTGGTCGACTGGGCCGACGCCACAGTCCACGTGCTGACTCACACCATGCACTACGGATCAGGCGTGTTCGAAGGCATACGGGCCTACCCGACCGCGCGTGGGGTGGCGGTGTTCCGCCTGCGCGACCACATCGAGCGCCTGTTCGTGTCGGCCGGCGTGTTCATGATCGACATCCCCTACTCGGTGGACCAGCTGGTCGATGCCACCCGGACGCTGGTGCGGGTCAACGGGTTGGACGAGGGCTGCTACATCCGGCCCCTGGTCTACCTGGGCTACGGCGAGATGGGCCTGAACCCGATGCCCTGCCCGGTCAACGTGTCGATAGCGGCGTGGCCCTGGGGCACCTACCTCGGTGACGAGGGCGTGGCCAACGGAGTGTCGACGAAGATCAGCTCGTGGCGGCGCCACGACCCCAATGCGGTCCCCACCGCGGCCAAAGGGACCGGGATGTACGTGAACTCGTCGTTGGCCAAGGTGGAGGCGCTGAAGGCGGGCTACGACGAGGCCATCCTTCTCGCTCCGGACGGCAACGTCAGCGAAGGAACCGGCGAGAACATCTTCATTGTCCGCAAGGGGCGCCTGATCACCCCGCCGACCTCCGACGCGGGGGCGCTGGAGGGGATCACCCAGCAGTCGGTGGAGACCATCGCCCGCGACCTCGGCTACGACGTGGTCTACGAGCAGATCATCCGGACCGATCTCTACACGGCCGACGAGGCATTCCTGACCGGCACTGCCGCCGAAGTCGTGCCCATACGCGCCGTGGACGACCGCAAGGTCGGCGACGGAAGGCCCGGGCCGATCACCAAGAAGCTCCAGCAGACCTACTTCGCCACGGTGCGAGGCGAGGTCGATCAGTACAAGGACTGGTTGGATTATGTCGAGTGAAGGCCCCACCCTGAACGATGATTCCCACGCCGGCGGACGGCCGCCCAGGGGCCATGCCCACTCCCACGGGGCCGGCCCGAGCCACACCCACCCGGTGACGCCGGGTCAGCACGCCCATGCCCACGGCAAGGAAGCGGGCCGGCCGCACCGGACCGGATCCGTCGACGCCCCCGACGCCGGCGGCGGTGGCGCCGGGCACGACTTCGATCTGCCCGCCCTTCCCGAAGCCGTCGACGTCTTCGACACCACCCTCAGGGACGGCTCCCAGCAGGAAGGACTGTCGTTGACGGTCGACGACAAGCTCCGGGTGGCAGAGCAGCTCGACAAGCTGGGGGTCACGTTCATCGAAGGTGGTTGGCCCGGCGCCAACCCCAAGGACGCGGAATTCTTCGCCCGGGCCCCTTCCGAGCTCTCGCTGTCGAGCTCGACCCTGGTCGCCTTCGGATCGACCCGCCGGGCCGGGGTGAGGGCCGAGGACGACGAGACGCTGCGCCACCTGGTCAATGCCCAGACCGAGGCGGTCTGCATCGTGGCAAAGTCCTCGGAGGTGCACGTGGTCGACGCGCTCCGCACCACCCTCGACGAGGCGGTGGCCATGGTGGCCGACTCCGTCGAGTTCCTGCGGGCCAACGACCTGCGGGTCTTCCTCGATGCCGAGCACTTCTTCGACGGCTACAAGGCGAACCCCGAGTTCACCAAACGGATCATCCGTGCCGCCGAGGAGGCCGGTGCCGAGACCCTCGTGCTGTGCGATACCAATGGTGGCACGCTGCCCTACGAGGTCGAACGCATCGTCGCCGACGTGCTGGGTGGCTTCGAGACCCAGATCGGGGTCCATTTCCACAACGACAGTGGCTGCGCGGTGGCCAACTCCCTGGCCGCGGTAGGTGTGGGCGCCACCCACGTCCAGGGTTGTGTCAACGGGTACGGCGAGCGGGCCGGCAACACCGACCTGTCCGCGGCGATTCCCGACCTCTCCCTCAAGTTGCGGGTCGACACCATCCCGGCCGACCGGCTGGAACTGCTCACCCCAGTGTCCCACCACATCGCCGAACTGGTGAACATCGCGCCGAACCCCCAGCAGCCGTTCGTCGGAGCCTCGGTGTTTGCCCACAAGGCCGGCCTGCACACGTCGGCCATCGCCCGCCGGTCGGATGCCTACGAGCACATCACGCCCGAGCTGGTCGGCAACGGCACCCGTTTTGTCGTCTCCGAGTTGGCCGGCCGGTCGACACTGGCCATGAAGGCCGCCGAGCTCGGGCTGGCGCTCGACTCGCAGGCCATGACTTCGGTACTCGACTCCCTCAAGCAGCTCGAGTACGAGGGCTACCACTTCGAGGTGGCCGACGGATCGCTCGAACTTCTCCTCCGCCACTCGACCGGGTGGGAACAGAGTTTCTTCGTGCTCGAGTCGTACCGGGTCATCGCCGACCAGGGCCTGCGGCTGTCCACCGAGGCCACGGTGAAGGTGAGAGTCGGCGACGAGCGCATCGTCGCCACCGCCGAGGGAAACGGGCCGGTCAATGCCCTGGACAGTGCGCTCCGCATCGCCATCGGCGCCCGGCACCCGGCGCTGTCGGGGGTGCACCTGGTCGACTACCGGGTCCGGGTGCTCGACTCGGCCAAGGGCACCGGCTCGGTGACCCGGGTGCTCATCGACTCGACCAACGGGGAGCGCACCTGGACGACCATCGGAGTCTCTGAGAACATCATTGCCGCATCGTGGCAGGCCCTTTCGGACTCGATCGTCTACGGTCTGCTCCACACGGGCGTGTCCGACGGCGAGTAGCAGCTTCAGCGGCTGACCGCCCGCCATCCAGATCCAGGAGCCCATCATGACCCAGCCGAGTTTCGTGCCGATCGTCGAGGCAGACCAGGTCCGCCGCGCCTATCAGCTGCGCGTGCCGAGCATCTGGACCCAGTCGCGAGCCTCCGAATTGCGTGGGACGGGTCAGCCCACCGGCACCCTGCTGGGCTCTCCCGGCCCTGACCAGGGGTTCGCCCTCAAGCTGGCCCGGCGGTTCGAGGACCGGTTGGTGCTGGCGCCGGGGGAGTCGGTCGAGGACGCCATCGCCGGCTGCACGGCGGTGGCGATGCGCCGGTCGGCCCGGTTCGGCCGGGCACCGGTGGTCCACGACCTGACGTTCGGGTTCACCTTGTGGGGCTTCCTCGGTGGCGCACCGGCGGACCTGGTCGAGGCCCGCGGGCCGCTCTTCCGTTCGGCCGGCCACCACTATCAACTGCAGCGGGCCATCGCCGACAGCGTGCCCGACCGGACGCTGCGACTGACCCCCGAGGCAGTGGCGGAACGGGTCGGGGAGTGGCACGAGCTGCTGGTGCTCCCCGAATCGGCCTGACGGCCGGTTCCGCCGACCCGTCAGGGAGTGACGCCGGCGCCGTCCGCCCGTCCCGGGCGCCGATGGCGTGACCGGGAGGATGTGGGGGTGGTCAGCGGCCCTTGTGCCACCTGCGCTTATTGGCCGACGCCCCCGTGAAGGCGCCGACCGCCATCTCGCTGCCGCCGGCCCCGACATCGGCCGTGGCGCTTCCGGGGCTTCTCGTACCCGAGGCGGTGGCGCTGGCACCTGCTGGTTGCGGATGCCCGCTCCGCTCGTCACCCCCGTCGTACTTCACCGAGACGGTGTCGGCGTAACTCGACCCCTGCATCGCCGCCTGGAACAGGTCGGGGAATCGCGGGCCGACGTGGGAGTCCGAGCCGACATCTGGCTGGTCATGATGCTGCTGGGTCGGCGGCCCCTCCCATCCACCGATCTGGCCGGGGTGAGCGCCCCGAACCGACGGGTGGAGTTCGGGTGGGTACCATTTGCCGTCGCTGGCGATCCACCAGCCGGGCCCTGCAGAAATGTCACTCATAATGATGTCTCCGCTACTTTTAGTGAGGGTTGGCCTCCGAGCACCAACCGTCCATGGTTGCTGACCTAGTTGATCGGCCGATCATGAGGTCGACTTGAGCGCGTCTTGCCGTTCCGGCGGCTGACCGCCCAAACCGGCGATGCCCCACCGGGCGGTCGTCCCGGTCGCCTGGAGGGCGGGTTCTCGGCATCTGCTACCAGTGAGTAACTTGGGGGGATGGATGCCCCCGCCTTCGCCCTGACCGAAACCCACCGCCAGTTCAGGGACACCCTCCGCCGTTTCGCTGAGGACCGCGTCGCCCCGAACGCCGCCAAGGCGGACCGGGAGGCCACCTATCCGCAGAAGTCCTATGACGCCTGCGTCGAACTCGAGCTCCCGTCCCTCGGCATCCCCGTGGAGTACGGGGGTGCAGGGGCCGACATGGTGACCCAGGCCATCATGGCCGAGGAGCTGGCCAGGGTCTGCGCCTCGACATCGGTGACCCTGTTGATCTCCAAGCTCGGGATGCTGCCGGTGTTGAACTGGGGCTCCGAGGAGCTCAAGCGCACCTATGTTCCCCGGGTGGCGTCAGGTGAGTGCCAGGCCAGCTACTGCCTGTCGGAGGCCGACGCAGGCAGCGACGTGGCCGCCATGCGGACCCGGGCCGTGCGGGACGGTGGCGACTACTTGCTCTCGGGCACCAAGTACTGGGTCACCAACGCCGGCATTTCGGACACCTACACCGTCTTCGCCGTCACCGACCCCGACGCCGGACGACGCGGGATCAGCTGCTTCATCGTCGAGGCGGACTGGGGCGTCGAGGTGGCTCCGCACGAGGACAAGATGGGCCTGCGGGGAAGTCCGACCGCAGCGGTGTCGTTCGACGAGGTCCGAGTTCCCGCCTCCAACCTGATTGGGGAGGAGGGCATGGGGTTCACCATCGCCATGCACACCCTCGACCGGAGCCGCCCGACCATCGGGGCCCAGGCGGTGGGCATCGCCCAGGGTGCCATCGACTATGCCGCGGGGTACATGCAGGAGCGGACCGCCTTCGGCAAGCCCATCGCCGACCTTCAGGGGTTGCGCTTCATGCTGGCGGAGATGGCCATGCGCAACGAGGCGGCACGTACCCTCGTGTACCGGGCGTGCTCGCTCGTCGACAACGGCGACCCCGAGGACGAGCTCACCATGATGGGGGCCATGGCCAAGTGCTTCGCCTCGGACACCGCCATGGCGGTGTCGACCGACGCCGTCCAGCTGCTCGGTGGCTACGGGTTCACCAAGGACTTTCCGGTCGAGCGCTTCATGCGCGACGCGAAGATCACCCAGATCTACGAGGGCACCAACCAGATCCAGCGGGTGGTCATCGCCAAGAAGCTCCTGGGATAGAATATAAGCCCAGGTCAGGGTGCCTTTCTTGGGGTGATCTCTTGCTCGTGAACCGACCCCCCAACCTGGTTCTCTGTGCGCCAGGAATCAATAGATCATTCCTGGCGATCACTTTCGGCAAACTGGAGGGGTGTCCAGGGCGATCCGAGGCCATCCGGGCACTCTGTCGGGCGGCTACTGACTCGTGATCAGAGTGGCCTGAATCTGTCGTCAGGGGCTGCGGGCATGGTGAATCTACGGGACCCTCGGGTCTGCTGCAGGTTTGGTTGACATCCTGACCTGCAGCAGACCCCCTCGTCGACGCCACCAGGTAAGGGTCCGGGAGGACAAGCGGGAACGACTCGTGGCCTGCGTGGTCGGCTCTGCACCCTGGCGGCCGGCTCTTCGGCGAAGTCACTCCCGGACCCACCAAACCTTAGGCATCTGCGCCCTCGAGGGCACGTGGACCCGTCGCGCCCAGAAGACCCCGAAAACTCCCTCTTGACTCAAAGAGGATTCGGCAGGGGCAGTCGATGATTGCCCCCTCCCGGCGATGTGGCTCCCGCGAAAGAAGTGACCACACCCGCCAGCCTGCTGCGCACCACGAGGGGGTCAGGCGTCCCGTTTCACCATCCGCCACGCACCAAGTGCGGTCCACACGATGATCCATCCCACGACGACGCAGATAGCGACCGTGGTGGACTCGGTCACCCCCGCCATACCGGTCGCCCCGTTGTGGGTGCCGCCGAACACGGATGGCAGCCCACCGGGTTCGAAGTGGGTCACGGCGATGCCCACGAGAGCTCGCTGCAGGTTGATCAGGTGGGTGATGGGCGAGTGCGACAGCAGTGGGGTGAGCACGATCTCGAGCACGATCAACAGGATCACGGGGACCGTTCGCTGGCCCATCAGCGAGGACAGGCCGAGGCCGATGAGGAACCCGACCGCCGCGTACAGCTCGATCCACAGCCCGGACTTCACCATGAGCGAGTTGGACGGCGACAGGAAGCGGCCGGAGTAGTCGGTGTAGTTCAATGCCGCGATCTGCCTTGCTGCGTCCTCCACCTGGGCGCGGGAGACCGGAGTCGAGGTGGGAGCGCCGGGGCCGACCTTGACGGACGGGCCGTTGCCGCCCCCACAGGGGACGCTGTTGACCACCTGGAGCAGGTCCGAGTTGGGTCCGATGTTGAACCCGAAGTTGCAGATGACCTCGTCGACATGGCCGGCGGCCCACGTCTCCAGTGCGGGTTTGGACAGGCCGACGGGCACGTTGACGTTGTTGAAGCTGAGCTGGGTCGGTGCCGCCAGGACGCAGACGGTACACACGAAGGCGAAGCCCACTGCCACCAGCGGCACGATGATGGCCAGCCCTGCCGGGATCCGCGCCAGGTACAGGGCAAGGCGCGAGCGGCCGGTCACCACCAGGTGGCGGAACATGCCCTCGGTCAGGTCGACCGACCCCGCAGTGCAGCCGAGGGTGGCGGCCACGATGAAGCCGAAGATGAAGAGCACCCCGGCCACCATGGACGAGAAGATGTCGTAGCCGCCGGCCGGGCCGTAGGAGTGGGGGGCCACGGCGTGGGCGATGAGTCGAACGGTGAGGAACACAACGGGGATGCCGATGTTCACCAGGATCAGCGCCGCCATGAGGCCACGGCGTTTGCGTAGCTCCATGAACCGGGTGGCGATCATGGCCCCGTTGGGGACCCACGATCCGCGATGGTCGGTGACTCGACCACCTGCGTCCGGGGCGGCCGGAATGGGGGGCGGGGCGTCGGCGACGGTGGAGATGGTCATTGGCCTGCCCCCAGGCGCGTCGTGACCTCGAGGAACCAGGACTCGAGCGAGGCGTGGACCTCCTGTAGGCGGTAGACGGAGACGCCACCCTCGACCAGGAGCCGGTTCATCTCGGCCACCACCGCCCGTTCGGTGCCGGGGGCGAGACTCACACGGAGCCCGTCCGGGCCGACCTCCACCCCCGTTCCCCACTGCGTGCCGGCCAGCAGCGTGCCGGCCCGGTCGGGGGTGGAGCAGTCGATCTGGAGATCGAAGGCGGAGTCCGCCAGCAGGCCGGCGATCGGGCCTTGGCGGATGACCTTGCCCCGATCCACGATGGCCACGGCATCGCATGTGCGCTCGACCTCGTCCAGCAGGTGGGACGAGAGGACCACCGTGCGGCCCTCGGCCACCAGGGAAGTGATCATTTCGCGCATCTCAAGCATGCCGCCGGGGTCGAGCCCGTTCATGGGCTCGTCGAGGATCAGCAGTTGGGGATCCCCCAGGAGACACGCGGCCACGCCGAGGCGCTGGCGCATCCCCATCGAGTACTTGGACACCTTGTCGTCGGCCCGCTGGATCATGCCCACCCGCTCGAGCGAGGCGTCGATCCGTCCCCGGGCCGCCGGCTCCCGAGCTGCCGCCAGGATGTGGAGGTTCTGGCGGCCGGTGAGGTGGCCGTGAAACCGGGGCTCGTCGACGATGGCGCCGATCCGGGCCAGCGCCTGGTCGCGGTGGTGGGGGACCGGGTAGCCCAGCAGGGACATCGAGCCTGCGTCGGCGTGGGTCAGTCCGAGCAGTACCCGGATGAGCGTCGTCTTTCCGGCGCCGTTGGGCCCGAGGTAGCCGAAGGCACACCCCCGGGGGACGAGGAGTTCGACCCCGTCCACGGCCACGTTGTCCTTGAACCGTTTGGTCAACCCGTGGGTCTCGACAGCCCACTGGCTGTCAGCGGCGTTCGGAGGGGCAACCTCGTCGATGGTGATCGTGCTCATGTACTCCCTTTGCTCGTGGCCATCCGGTAGGTGGAGTGCAGGCGGGGCTGCGCGGAGACTGCATCGATCCGCGCTGTCAGCTGAACGGCGTCGGTGTACCAGCCGCCCGGACTCGGCTCATCAACGTGGTGATGCGGATGGTGCCGATCCCGGCCAGAACAAGTCCCGACAGCATCGTCAGGCCCAGCACGATCATGACGAGTGGCGCAGGAGTACCTGGCGAACGGGGAACGAGACTTCCGAAGAACCAGGGCGCGTGGATGGCGGTGGAGATCCACCACGTGAGGGCCCCGGCGAAGATGACGGCGAGTGCCACCGCCATCACCAGGGCGAGCAGGCCCAGGATCCGGGTGGCCCGATGGGAGAGGCGAAGGCGGTACACGGTGGCGACGACCGTCCCGCAACACACGGCCAGGGCACCGACCACCACCAGCCCTGCCAGGACTGCCGCAATTCTCAGAGCGAACGGGGTGTTGGTAGTAGGACCGAGCTGCTCGTTCCACACGACGATCCCGATCGAAACTGCTCCTGCCGCCGTCACGGAGAGGACCATTGGCCGGACCGATGGCCAGAGCGATCTCCAGCCGTCCGACCTCATGAGCTCGAACAGCGAGGGCAGGGTGACGGCACTGGCGACGATGAGGATCAGGACGCCGATGGCGGCGGCCACCTGGACGGCGCCCATGGCTGCAGCAGGTAGCCAGCGGTCGACCTGGGGTGTGGCCAGTGGCCAATGCTCCGTGTACTTGGCGAACACTGATCCGGCGACGATGAAGATCCCCCACGCACACAGCACAAGAAGTGACGCGCCTCGGACCCGAATGTCCGGGTCAACCGCCGTTCCGATGATCCCTCCGGCTCGCAAGCGCTCCGTTGTGCCGGACCGCATCATCGAGAGCCGGGCTGACATGGGGAGCGGGTCATCCCCATAGCGGTCCTGGAGATATAGAGCGAAGTCGTCGCCGTATCGATCGCGCCATGACCGGGGATACCACGTCAGGTCGCTCGACCGATCGGTGTCCTGAGGCATCACGCCAGTCGTCCGTTCAAGAGCCCCAATCGATGTGTGCCGACGTCCACGATCCGACGCATCTCGCGCAAGGCCTCGCTGAGCTCGGCGGACCCGGCAGCGGTCACCCGGAAGGGGCGACGACGGTCGACCTCGGGAAGAGCCTCAATCAGACCACGTTCCTCCAGGCGAGCAATGGCGCCGTACAAGGCGCCGGGACTGAGCTGGACCCCAGCGAACTGTTCGATGTCTTGGGACAACGCGTAGCCGTGCTTCGGTCCCTCAGCGAGACTCGTGAGGATCAGCAGCGGTGGGTCGTTCTCTCGACGAAGTCCGATTGCTCTTTTTGCCTTGCCCATGCACTAGTTATAGTACGCTGTGCGTAGTAACGCAAGGAGTAGCAGTCGACGATCCACTAATGCACAGTGGGCAGTCACGATCATTCACCGGCTACATGCAACAGCGGTCCCCTCGCAGCGCACCAGGTCGACTCGCAACGGTCTGAACACCGCACTCTTCCGGCGTTCGCATCTTCATGAGCAACTCAATGGAGCTGAAGCCGTGGAACGCACATACATCTGCGTCGGTCCAGTTGCGACCGAGCGGGGGAGCGGGGAGCGGACCATACTGCTTCGTAGTGGACATGCGCAGACCGTAGCGACTGCTCCTAACGCCGCACTCACCTTTGCCAGGAATCGACTTCATAGGCGGCAGGCAATGGCTATTCCTGGTGAACGAGCAAAAATTCCTGGCGAACACAACTCTCTGACCAGGGAGTATAGAGACTATATGAAGTACACCCAGATCTACGAGGGCACCAACCAGATCCAGCGGGTGGTGATCGCAAAGAAGCTGCTCGGGTAGGGTTTTCGGGTCGGGCGGCCTGACCCCAATGTGCCAAAATTGCGACATGGTGGCCCGGCGCTGCCCACGCCCTCCGGGTGTCCCACCGTCCCGGTGNNCCGGTGATCGGGGGCATCGGGCCACAAGTCCGTCTCCACCGGACCGGTCGACATTCGATACTCGCTGAGAACTATGGTCCGAGTGGGCCAAGTCCAAAGGGGATTGGCCAAAGCATCAACGTTGCGTCGAGTACGCAGAGAGGCGGTGCATCATGGCCCTTGGGATCTATTTCGTGCACGAAGGATTCACGCCTGACAAGTACAGCAGCGCGATCAAGCAACTGGAGGCAGCAGGAGCAGGCAAGCCAAAAGGGCGCACCTACCACTGTGCTTTGGAATCGAACGGTGCGATCCAGGTTTTCGATATTTGGGAATCACAGGAGGACTTTGACGCCTTCGGACCGACTTTGATGCCAATCCTCACCGAGCTCGGCGTCGGCCTCAAGGAGCCGATGGTGGCGACTGTTCACAACGTGATCATGGGCTAAGTCGGGCGGGTGTTTGATTGACGGCAGGTTTTCCACACGCCTCGAAGTGTCGATCAGCCACGTTTTGATAACGCCCTGCTGATCCGGCGGTGTGGCGCAGTCCCCCGGTGGCTATTTGCCGCCGCTCCGCTGCTGGGACATACTCGCTTCCTCAAGAGGGTTGGCATCCCCACCAAGACTCTCTGGGCGTCTATGAAGGAGACTCGCCATGCCGAAGATGGTCGTCACTCACGCGGTGGTCAATCTCGAGCGATGGCTCGACGGCAAGGCTGAGCGGGCGGAGCAAATCGGCCAGTGGGCCACGAACGTAACGGACTATGTCGCCGCTGACGGCAGCAACAACGTCGCCATCACCGCCGATATCCACGACATGGCCGGCTTACAGGCGGCCATGACCTCGCCCTCGCCCGAAGACACCGCAACGGAGGAGCGCCACGGCGTGATCCACCCGACCATCGCCTACATCGAGAAGTAGTCGGGTACAACTGTCCTCGACCAGTTCAGGGTGTCCCGGACGGCCGGATCGCCATTGTGGCAAACACGGCGGTTGAGGATGGGTGCCCACCTCGTGCCGGTCGGCCACGGTCGATAATCGACACTCATCCGGCGTTATGTGTCAGTCCATCGGATCTGTGCTGCCACAGATCAATAGTCAGACCAATCGAGGAGCCGATCAGTTCTCGAGGGCGCTGGCGAGGCGCTCGAGGGTGCCGCTCATGGTCCAACGGTTTCGCTCAGTGCGGTCATCCACGCCAGAGATCTCCTTGCTGAGCTCCATGACGGACTCGGGCCGGAGATCATCGTTCCACTCTGTCACATGGCATCCCGACTCAGTCGCTTCGATTCGGTATCCCCAGGTCGAGAAGTGAAAATCCATCATCGAGCACTCAAAGGAAAACGCCCGACCGGGGTCGGCCTCGGTGACCTTGCCCTGGGTGGTCCACTGGTGGTCGCCGTGGCGGTTGTGGCCGTCGAAGGTAGCGCCGATGACAGGACTGTCGAAGCCATCGTGCCATTCGCAGGCATGGCATTCCTCGGACCACTCGCCCATGCGTGTCACGTCCGAGATGGCGGCGTATACGAGCTCGGGCGGGGCAGCGATGTAACGGGAGATCTCGATCCTCTTGGTCATGGATCGAAGTCCACTACAGGCGGCCGATGGGTGTCGAGCCGAAGCCTCGCAGCCAGTGAACTGCACCGACATGACTTTCGGCTCACCCAACGTTGGCCGAGATGCGCGGAGTGGCTGGGGCCAACGCAGAGGGTTGCAGAGCCGGCGTTCAGGGATATTTAGCGTCCGTAGCCGCTTGCATGGAACGGCGGGCGGCCTGCGGCGTCCGAGTTCATGACCTTCGACCCTAGAGAGGGCCAGAGCATCGGCGTATCGTCAACTTTGTAGTGAACCGGCGAAGGAGGACGAGAATTACGATGACCGAACTGTCCTCAGTTGCCACAGGCACTGCGGGGTCCATCGCTTCACCCACCAGTCTGAAGCCCGTAATCGACGTCCTACCCGACTCGGTGTACGACAACCCGACCTGGCGGGGCATGGCCTACTTCTTCCGGGACGTCACCATGTACGTGGCGTTGCTCGTCGTCCTCGTCCTGGTAAGCAACCTGTTCGCCGTCGCCGCACTCGAGGTCGTGATGGCCCTGGTCGTTTCCGGGCTCTTCGTGGTCGGTCACGACGCCGCCCACGGAGCCCTCTTCAAGTCGAAGCGCATGAACTCTACGGTGGCTCACCTGGCATTCCTGCCCAGCTTCCACGTCTACGAGGGCTGGATCCTCGGCCACAACCGGGTGCATCACCCCTATACCGTCCGCCAAGGTTACGACTTCGTGTGGCACCCGACCACGCCTGAGCAGTTCGCGGCGCTGGGCTGGTGGCGCAAGGCCGTCCACCGGTTGGAGTGGTCGTGGGCCGGGCCCGGGGCCTACTACATCCACCAGGTGTGGTGGAAGAAGATGATGGTGGGACCGAACCCGGCCAGGTGGGTCAAGGCGATCCGCCGGGACCGTTGGATCGTCACCGCATTCATCGTAGGAATGCTCGCGCTGTTCACCTCCATCGGCATGGCCTCCGGTGACTCCGTCGCCGGGATCCTTTGGCTCGATGCTCGCACCGTCCTGTTGCCGTTCCTCGGATTCGCTTGCTTCATCGGCACCATGGTCCATGTGCATCACATCGCCCCGGAGATCCGCTGGTGGAAGAAGGCGGAGTGGAACAAGTTCAAGGCCCAGATGCAGGGGACGACGGTGCTCCGGGCTCCGAAGGGATTCAACTTCTTCTTCCACTGGATCATGGTCCATGTCCCCCATCACGTAGACATGCGTGTGCCGATGTACCACC
Source organism: Acidimicrobiaceae bacterium (assembly GCA_003138855.1). Taxonomy (GTDB): domain Bacteria; phylum Actinomycetota; class Acidimicrobiia; order Acidimicrobiales; family RAAP-2; genus Bog-756. The sequence goes on from PLHF01000062.1 coordinate 26,905, forward strand.
TCGAGGAGGCCGCTGACGCCATCGAGGCCGCCTTCCCCGGATCGGTCATAGACAAACCCCTGCGGTTCCGTGACTTCGTCGCCAATTCGAGGGCCTGCAAGCTCTACGACTTCGACGCTGGACACTGGCTCACTTACGCAGAGGGACGACGGCAGCTCAACGATGTCTGACTAGGA
>PLHF01000140.1 GCA_003138855.1 Acidimicrobiaceae bacterium
CCGGCCAGGGGACCATGGAGGTGGCGGGGCCTGCGCACCCGCCAAAGCTCCCTTGGGACTCGAGCAGACCGATCGTCCGTCGCCAGTGTCGGCTTGGGGCTGATCCGGAGGAGGAATCAATGGCGTCTCTCATCACTCACTTCTTTGAGGGCGGCACTGCCGAGCAGTACGAGGTAGTGCTTGGCGCCGTCCATCCTGCCGGCTGTCTTCCTCCTGGCCAGACTTACCAGGCAGCCGGACCGACCGAAGGCGGGTGGCTGGTAGTAGCCGGCTGGGACTCGAAGGACGTCTACGATCGTTTGCCAGGCGGTTCTGTCGCCACGGTTCGCAACCTACAAGGGGGTGTGACGCCCCAGCGCATGCCCGCTACCTCACGTCGCCGAAACCGGCAGGATTGGTGTCAGCGCCTTTCCGAGCGCAGCGGTGGCGTCGCGGTCACGTTCGGGCAGGGCGTGGCTGTAGACCTTGAGCGTCACCGAGGCGTCACCGAGGCGTCACCGAGGCGTCACGGCGGCCCAGCCGTCCGGCCACGGTCCAGACATCGTGTCCGCCACCGATCATCTGAGTGGCGGCAAAGTGGCGCAAGGCGTCTAGGTGACTGTCGACACCGACCCTCTCGGCAATCCGCCTCACGTAGTGGTCACGGTGTCCGGCGGGATAGGCCGTTCGAGGTCGCAGGTGAAGATAGTTGTCCCCGCTGTGATGGAGATTCCCAGGTCAGCGCCCCGGGCTTCCCTGACCCTCAAGTGGAGCTTTATGGTTGTCTCCCCGAAGGTGTCGAGTGCCAGGCGGCGTGCGGCGTGGGTTTTCGTGTCCTTCGTGATGAGCTGGCCCCGCCCCATCGTGGCAACTGACCTCTCGATCGTGAGGGTGAGGTCCGTCCAGTCGATATCGCCACATCGGAGCCCGCACAGCTCACCCCGGCGGGCGGCGGTGACTGCCGCCAGGGCGATGAACGTAGCCATTTCGGGATCGTCGGCGTCAGCGGCACGACCATCTTCTGCACCTCTGCCACGGTCGGCACGGCGCTGGGCTTGCTCGCCAGCTTGGCCGGACTGGCGTCCGTGGCGGGGTTGGATGTGAGGTAGCGCCACTTGGCGCCCTGACGGTACCCGGCCCGAAGGATGGCGTGCACCCCTGGCGCACTGAGGCCGCGGCGAGCCCTTCGTCGGTGAGGCCCTGGTAGAACTCGTCCAGCTCGAGCGCGGTGACCTTCCGGGCCGGCACGTGCCCGAGGGCCGGGCTGATCCTCTTGTCGATCAGCTGCCGGTACTCGCGCAGCGTGGCAGGGGAGCGACCCTCGCTGGTGATCTGCTTGAGCCACTTGGCGAGCAACCGGTCGACCGTGACGCCCTCGCCGGCGGTCCTACCGCTCCGGTCGCCCTGCAGCTCCTTGACGAGCTTGGCGCGGGCCTTGTCGGCAGTGTCGACCTCGGAGTCGTTGCCGGCAGACCCCGGGCATCGCCGGCTGAACTGTGCGTACTTTCCAGTGACGGGATCACGCCCGGTTGACACCCGCAGCTCGTAGAGGGCGCACTTGCCCCGCCCACGGCCCCGGAAACTGTCTCTGACCTGGTGCGCCCCCTGGGATTCGAACCCAGAACCTGCGGATTAAGAGAGTGAATCCTTTGGAATCAGTGGGATACCGGAGACTCCGCTAGGTAGTCTGACCTGGACTAATCATATGGCCTCGACGGCTTACCCCTGTTCGTAGCGTGCAGGATTATGGGATTCATTATGGGATGGCCTCCCGCCGGATTCCTGATCCGTTGGTCACCCCCTCGTCCCGCCGCGTGGCGGAACGAGCCTCGAGGGCTTCAGTCGGGGAGCGCGGTCTACTCTCGGAGCCATGACAACCGAAGAACGTGTACGCCGACTCGAGGATGCCGTGATCCTCCTGAGCAACATCGTGGAACGTCGCACCGGTCCATATGGAATCGACGTCATCCCGACCGTTGCCCGCGAGGGGGCGCGGCTTCATCAGTGGGCTGAATCCGTGCAGGCGGAACGATCGGGCGACTAGCCCTGGCTGGCCGTCGCACCCCCGCCCTACCGTGTCCCAGTGGATCACAGTGACTACTACGCCAACGCCAACCGTGCCGAGCCGGGGGTCTGCTGGCGCATGGTGAGCCGTGGCGCCGGCTACCGAGTCGACACGCCGTCGGACTGCCCGGAGCCCGTCCGGCGGGTCGGGCGGACGATGGTCGGGCGCAAGCGAATGCGACTGTGGTCGTGCTGCCGCCACGTCGAGGGGCTGGCGGAGCTGCACGCTGTCGAGTCTCGACGGCCCGGGCGAAAGGCGCCGGGCCCGGAGTGCCCCTAAGACCTCTCCAACAACTGCCGGAGCAACACGCCGCACTGGTCAGCGGCTGCTTGGTATGCCTTCTCCGCAGCATTGACCGCCTCTATTAGCTGCTTGCTCGTAGAGGCGCTGGGGTGGTGATAGGCGTCCTCCAAAGCTTGCACCGCCGTGCCAGCGCCGCGAGCATCGTTGAACGACTTCAGCATGTCTGTTGCAAAATCGACCATGCGGTCACGATAGCCCCACTGGCGACGGCACCTTGGGCCTCACGGCGCGGCTGGCCCGGAAACCCGCTGGAACGTTGCCACTCCGCACAGGATCGCGCCTGAGCCCCGCCAACGGTGCGGGTGGGGGTTGGTGTTTTGGGGGTGCTCGTGGCTTCAGGCGGCGGTTGCGCCGTGAGCCTCCCAATAGTCATTGAGCCGGCCCTGGGTCTTCACTACCCAGATGATTCCGCCAATGATGGGCAGCAATACCCAGAACCCGGTGAGACCTGAGATCGGACGTTCTCTACCTTCTTTGGCGTACAGGTTGCCGACCTCGGATGGAAGCAGGAACACATTGACGATGCCAAGAAGAATGGCGAAAAGCAGCCCCAGACCACCCCCGATCCCTTCGCCAGCGTGTTCCTTCATCTCCTTGAAGGATGCATACTGCCAATAGAGGGCGTAGATCCCGAGGGTGATGATTGATAGCAGGATCACCATCCACGGATTCCGAATCTTTCCAACAGCAACGTCAGGCACTTTTCCGCCCCATTCCCCCGGTGACGCATCGGATAGATGGTCGAGTTGACCATATATGCGCAGCTCGTGGTCGGATGGCTCCAGAAGTTGCCACTCCGCACAGGATCGCTAGTGGGCACAGCCACCTTTCTCACGAGCCCGCTCCCCAAATACCAGGGTCGGTTCGGAAAGATAAGGGTTTCGCTTTCCACCAAACGCATGTTGAATCAACTCTGTCGCAGCCAGGGGGGGAGGCGCGACGCAGCGGTCGGGGGGCCATCCTCCCCGTACCGGATCGAGGAATCCTGCCCGGCCCCGTGGAAGGGTCGCTCGATCAGCTGGCGATGGCCCCCGGTTACGGCCGGGGGTCCTTCGCACCCCGGCACGAGCAGAACCAGTGCGCCGTGCAGTAAGTTGCCGGGCCAGGAGCGTGGCGGCGGGACCTCGCTCAACTGAGCCGGCGGCGGATGCGGCGAATGTGGATTCCTCACTCAGCGGCGCAACATCGAGGACACCACGATGGACGGCGTCTGGAAACACATGCCCAGCGAAGGAGAGTTGTCCAGGGCAAGGACTGTCCTCGCCGGCTGATCCCCAGTCCTGTGACACCGACGCTGAACGGTCACCATTGCCGCCAGCGTGGCGGAAGAAGGCGGGTGCGGTATGACGTCATGTGTGACGGCGGTCGTCTTGTCCGCGTTGGAGGGGATGACATTGGCCGCGTGTTCGTCGAGTGGCTCCAGTCAGTCGGCTTCCACTACGTCCACGACCGGTGCCCCGCAGGTGAGTACCCGGACCACAATCTCTACGGCAGCGGCGGGCTCTGCCTACCCAACGGATGTGGCACCGGCCAACGCTGCCCTTGCCACATTCAGCGCCAAAGCTGGGGCATGGACGTCCAGCACGTCGAACACTCAGGCCGAGGCAGATGCGCAGCCGGCGATCACGGCCTGACAGAATCTCAACACGGCCCTCACGAACGGTCAGCGGCCTGCCGCTGCCACGGCGGATGTCCACACGCTCATAGGGGACACCGGAGCCCTTGAGGGAGACCTTCAGGGCCTCTCGACCGTCAGTCTGCTTGATATCTCGGCATGGACGGCAACCTTCCAACGGGACGTTGCCTCCGTGGGCACGGCCGTCGCGTTGGTGAGGCATGACCTCGGTCTTCCTGCAGCGACACCCGCTGGCTGACTCCCCCCCCACTTGTCCGTGTGCCTGAGGGGGATTCACACCCAACAGCGGTTGTCCGCCTACCATGCCCTCCGCCGGGCCCGTCGAGCGAGGATCCCGCCATCCGAGCTCCGGGCCCGGCGCTATCGCCTGGGTTCCGTCGCGGGGCGCTGTGACCTGCTTGATGGTCCCTCAGCCCGAACAATGGCGATCCTGCCCGCGGCCGCGGCCCGGTAGAACGATGAACGGCTGAAGCCGATGACTCGGCAGGTGTCAGTGATCGTCATGAGCGCGGGCGCTTGCTTGGTGATGAGCATGGAATGCCTCCAGGCATGACAAGGGGCGCCACGAGGGCGCCCTGGTTTTGGATCGTTGGGTGAGTTGGGTGCTACGGATCACGGCCACCCGGTCGGAGACCAGGATGATCGGCAGGAGTTGGGACGGGTGCTACATCAGGTCGAGGTCGGTGGTGTCCCTGGTTGTCCCACCGAACGGCCAAAGAGAATCCCCGGGCCGGGTGGCTCACGGGTGGCACCTACTGGATCGAGCGGGCCACCAGGTCGATCAGCAGGCTTGTCTTGGCACGGGCACGGCGCATCCGTGCAGCGGTTCCATCGGGGACGATCCATGCGTCGGCTCCATCCCGCTGCGCACCCTCCAGGGCCAGACCGACCGAGCGCAGGTCTTGAGCGGCCCGGCTGGCCGCCTCGGCAGCTAAGAGCCAGCCGCCCGCTCGCCCACGGGGGGCCGCCGGTGAGAGTTGAACAACCGCGGCGGCCTCATTTTTCCCTTTGTCCTTCGTCGGTACTTGTCGCATGGTGCGCACAGCATCCTTCCCTTGTTCGCAGCCGGGAGTTCGTGGCAGTTCGAGCAGATTGCGATTACCTCGGCCGGGATGGCTTCGAGTCGGAACTCAATGTGCGGGGCGAGTTGTTCGTCTGAGTCGAACTTGCCATCGAGAGGCTCGTCCGCGAACCGCTCGTGGAATCGCTCTCGAAGCGTGACCATGCGGCGCCGGGATCGTTCCTGCGCCTCGAACCACCCGGCGGGTAGCCCGGGCTTGCCGTTCCTACAGTGGTCTGTCGTCAAAGTCGTCAGCGAATCGCTCCGAAGCGCGCTCGTAAGCGTCGTAGGGCTCGCCATCGGGTGAACGGTCACGGTGACCGTTGACTTCTTCGTCGACGAACGGCGACGGGATGAAGTCGCCGGCGCCGAGTTCGACGGGCTCGGCCCCGACGACGATCCCCAAGCCATACCACTCTTTCCTGCCGGATGGTGGGGGATCGCCGGCAATCCCCGGCGGTTCCGGCACGATCCGGTCCTCTTGAGCCTTGTACTCCTCGAGCGTGATCGTCGCGCCCCTCGGAACCCTGATGCCCCGTTTGGGCTTCTGTGTTCGCCTGGGCTTCGGCGGGAAGAGGGCGTCTGGTTCGCCGGTCGTCGTGTGTCCACCCTGTCTGTCAGGCTGACGTG
>PLHF01000038.1 GCA_003138855.1 Acidimicrobiaceae bacterium
GTGGATCACCTGTATAACCGGCAGTCGGGGGCAGTGGGCAGTCAACACGATGGTGAAGCCCAAAATATGAGGTATCTATCGACAACTGGACGAAACCGTCAGACGCTCCGGCTTTCGTACGCACCTCACCAACCCGATCGCTCGATGCGGTGTCAGTTGGCGGCGACCTGCGCTTCGGTGAACTGGCTGTTGTAGAGGGAGTTGTACAAGCCATGACGCCCCAGAAGCTCCGCATGGCTTCCCTGCTCCACGATGCGACCGGCGTCCATCACCAAGATCGTGTCCGCGCCGCGGATCGTGGACAGCCGGTGCGCGATGACAAAGCTGGTCCGGCCCTGGCGAAGCCGAGCCATGGCCTGCTGGATGAGCACCTCGGTGCGGGTGTCGACGTTACTGGTTGCCTCGTCGAGGATGAGGATGCTCGGTTTGGCCAGGAAGGCCCGAGCGATCGTCAGCAGCTGCTTCTGCCCCGAGGAGACATTCGACGCGTCTTCGTCGAGCACGGTGTCGTAGCCATCTGGCAGCGTTCGGACGAAGTGATCGACGTAAGCGGCCTCGGCCGCGCCGAGGATTTCCTCTTCGGTCGTCCCGGGTCTCCCGTACGCGATGTTGTCCCGGATCGACCCTGCGAATAGCCAGGGGTCCTGCAGCACCATTCCGAACGAGCTCCGCACCTCGTCACGACTCAGGTCGCGATAGTCGGTCCCGTCGAGGATGATGCGTCCGGCGTCGATCTCGTAGAAGCGCACGAGCAGGTTGACGATGGTGGTCTTGCCCGCACCGGTCGGGCCGACGATCGCCACCGTCTGGCCTGCCGCCACCTCCAGGTTGAAGTCCTCTATCAACGGCTTGTCCGGCTCGTAGCGGAAGGAGACGTGCTCCATCTGGATCCGTCCGGCCGGCCGGGGACGCAGGCCGTGGTCCGGACCCGGCGGAGCCTCAGGAGCCTCTTCGGGCGCATCGAGGAACTCGAACACCCGCTCAGCCGAGGCGAGGCCCGACTGCAACATGCCCATCTGGCTGGCGATCTGGGTAATCGGCATCGTGAACTGGCGCGAGTACTGGATGAACGCTTGGACGGCACCGAGGGACATGAGGCCCGAAGCCACCCGGTAGCCGCCCAGGACTGCGATCACCACATAGTTGAGGTTGGCGATGAACTGCATCGACGGTTGGATGATCCCGGACAGGAACTGCGCCCGGAAGCTTGCCTCGTACAGGTGGCGATTCTGGCGACCGAACTCGTCGATGGTGGCCTTGCCGCGGCCGAAGACCTGCACCAGTCCATGTCCGGTGTGGGTCTCCTCGACGAGCCCGTTCAACGTGCCGGTCTGGCCCCATTGCGCCGCGAACTGGACCTGGGAACGCTTTGCGATGAAGAAGGTGATCACGATCGCCAGCGGGATGGTGACGGCAGACACCGCGGCGAGCAGCGGCGAGATCCAGAACATCATGCCCAGCACCCCCACAATGGTCAGCACCGAGGTCAGGAGCTGGCTCAGGCCCTGCTGCAGCGTCGTGGAAAGGTTGTCGATGTCGTTCGTGACCCTGCTCAGGATGTCGCCGTGCGGATGGCTGTCGAAGTAGCGCAGCGGCAGCCGACCCAGCTTCTCCTCGACCTCCCGGCGTAGCCCGAACATGGTGCGCTGCGTGACTCCCGCCATCGTGTAGCCCTGGCCGTAGCTGAACGCTGCACCCAGGAAGTACACGAGTGCCGCCAGAGCGAGGATTCGGCCCAGCTCGGTGATGTCCACGCCGGTACCGGGGGTGACGTTCATCCCCGAGACCATGGCGGCGATCTGGCTATGGCCGTGAGCCTGCAACCCGGCGATGGCTTGCGCCTTGGTGGTCCCGGCCGGCAACTGCTTGCCCACGATGCCGTCGAACAGAACGTTCGTCGCGTTGCCCAGGATCCACGGACCCGCCACCACGAATCCGACCGAGGCCACGCCCAGGCACAACGCGAGCACGAGCTTGACCATCTCGGGACGCAACCTGCCGAGCAGTCGCCGCAGGGTTCCCCGGACATCCTGGCTCTGTTGCGGCGGCACACCACCCATGCCCATCCCGGGCCCCATGCGCATCCCGCCGCCCATGCGCGTCCCGCCGCCGCCCGGCATCGTCATGCCGCTGCCTCCTCGCCCAGTTGGGAGACGACGATCTCGCGGTACGCGAGGCAGCTCGTGAGCAACTCCGAGTGGGTGCCCATCCCCGCAATGCTGCCCTCGTCGAGCACGATGATCCGGTCAGCGTGCATGATCGTGCTGACCCGTTGCGCCACGATCACGACTGCGGTGCCACGCGTCCCGACCTTCAGAGCCGCACGCAGCTGAGCGTCGGTCGATGCATCCAGTGCCGAGAAGCAATCGTCGAACAGGTAGACCCTGGGCTGCTTCACGAGCGCCCGTGCGATCGACAGGCGCTGACGCTGTCCCCCGGAGACGTTGGTGCCGCCCTGGTCGATCGGCGCCTCCAGACCCCCGGGCATCGCCGCGACGAATCCACTTGCCTGCGCGATCTCGAGGGCATGCCACAGCTCTGCATCGGTCGCCTCCGGCCTGCCGAACCGCAAATTGCTGCCAACGGTGCCGCTGAACAGGAACGCCGCCTGCGGGACCAGCCCGATCGAGTTCCAGAGCCCTTCTAGCTCCTGGTTCCGCACGTCCACGCCGTTGACCAGCACGTTGCCGCTCGTGGTGTCGAAGAACCGCGGGATGAGGTTGAGCAACGTCGTCTTGCCACTCCCGGTCCCCCCGATAATTGCACTGGTCTGGCCCGGCTCCAGCGTGAAGGAGAGGTTCTCGAGAACGGGACGTTCGCTACCCGGATACCCGAAGGTGACGTTCTCGAACTGCACGAGACCCGTCACGTGCGCAGGCTTGATCGGGCGAGGCGGGTCGGCGATTGCCGGCACGGCGTCGAGCACCTGCTTTACGCGCTCCGAGCTGGCCATCGCGCGCGGCATTAGGATCGCCACCATCACCGCCATCATCACGGAGAGCAAGATCTGTGTGATGTACGTGAGAAAGGCGGTGAGGTTGCCGATCGGTATGGACCCCTCACTCACCAGGCGACCGCCGAACCACAGGACGGCGACCATCGACAGGTTCATGATCAGCATCATGGCGGGCAGGGCGAGCGCGAACAGTCTGTTCACCCGCAGTGCAGTGGAGGTGAGATCCGAGTTCGCGTCGCTGAAACGCTGGTTTTCGGACCTGCCGCGGACAAAGGCGCGGATTACCCGGACCCCGGTGATTTGCTCACGGAGCACCTGGTTGATGCGGTCGATCTTGACCTGCATCAATCGGAATTGGGGCATCACCATGGCCAATACGGTGCCGATGACCAAAGCCATCACGGGCACGGCGACCGCCAGCAAGGGCGAAAGTGACGCACCCTCCCGTATGGCCAGGATCACGCCGCCGATGCACATGATCGGGGCGATGACCATCATCATGAGCGCCATCTGCAGGAACAACTGAATCTGCTGGATGTCGTTGGTATTGCGGGTGATGAGCGACGGCGTCCCAAAGCGATTCATCTCATGGGCCGAGAACGCCTGCACGCGCGTGAAGACTCCTGCCCGCATGTCAGCACCGGCTCCCATGGCAATGCGCGAGGCGAAGTACACCGCCACGATGGCGACGACGCCCAGCACGAGGGTGATGGCCAGCATGACGGCACCTGTCATCAGGATGTAGTGAAGGTTCCCCTTGACCACCCCGTTGTTGATGATGTCCGCGTTGAGATTGGGTAGGTACAGGTTCCCGATTGTCTGGGTCACCAACAGCGCTACTACGACAACGACCTGGCCGGCGTAGGGGCGCAGGTAGGTGCGAAGAAGACCAGTCAACACCGTCGCACCTTACCGTCCGCCCTCCGCCTAATCCGACCTCCAGCTGGAACCCGGTACTAGCGCCGCACCGTGCGAAG
>PLHF01000131.1:0-28060 GCA_003138855.1 Acidimicrobiaceae bacterium
AATCCGCGACGCACCACTAGCGTGACTATGGCAAGCCCGCTGTGACTGTGTCGGCGATTCCTTCAGGCAGTCGGCCGCACACTGAGTAATTGGGCATGGCCGTGATTCCTGCATCAGTACAGTGAAACTCTTGAGCGACCAACATGGTGACCTAGTCTTCCGGGCGCTGAACGATGAGTAGGGCACTCGTCTTCGTAGGAGGTTTCGCTGCTTCCGGTAATGAGTGGCCGCTGACCCCGATCCGGCGCAGGGCTGGCGAACCAGGTACCTCAACGAGCGATTGGTCTTCGGGCCAATCGGCACCTCAGCGGAACGCCTGGTCAACCTGATCGAGGAGTTGGATCAAAACCACAAAGCCGTCGTGATCGTCGGGCACTCGATGGGAGACCTCCTCGCTGGGTACGCAGCAGCAGCGGGGGCGCCGAAAGATGCACTGGTGACCATTGGCAGACTGCACCAGGGCCACTTGCTTTCACGCTTCGGTCCTCTGCTGGTCATGAGGGAGACGGGTCGAACAGCGACTATCTGAAGAGCGTGGAAGCTATGCCTGGCCCACGCTGCCCGATCCTGGTGGTCACAGCGGCGGAAGACAGGTTGGTACCGAAGAGTGCTCCCGACCGAACAGGCCAGATACTTTCGTGGAGGTGCCGAACGTCGGGTACCTGCGCGTGATCTTCGATCAGGGCACAGCCGACTCCAACTTGGAGCGGGCCGACGCTGATGCACGGGAGACGGTATGGCGACTGGGCAATGGCGTTCGTCACGGCTGGCTTCATCTGTTCTCAGCCGGCGTGCCTGAGCTCATGCCCGGTGTGCACTCTGGATCGTGAACGACTCTTCTCGGAGGGGTTCGAACCGTCCTGGATTCTGCTGGTCCAGGTGGCGCCTGGAGGGAAGCCGATGTGCGACAGTTGAGGCCGTGACGGGCGGGCCTCACCCAAGTCCGGTGGATGGCGTCGTTACTCGGAACCGAATTTCATAGGCCTACCGCCCTTGCGGAGGAGCTGGGACCAGCCGCGCAGCACCGGGTGGGGCTTCTCGGCGTGCAGCCGATCGAGCGTGGCCTGCATGGCGCCCGTGATCTCGTCGTAGCAGGCCCGGACCACGTCCTCATCATTGGCGGCGTCCGGCCCGAAGGCGCTCCAGTCGAAGGGTGCCATGAACTCGACAGTGACCTCGGCCGGCATGGGGAGCGGCGGCATCAGGGCCGAGGTGACGCCCAACGGCCCGAGGAGGATCGGGAACACCTTGATCCGCAGGCGGGCCAACCCGAGGGCACGTGCGAGGGTCTCCCCCCGGGACAGCACCACGACGGCGTGGTGGCTGCCGTAAGCCACCACGGGGACGACTGGGACGCCGGCACGCAGGGCCAGACGCACGAACCCCATGTGGCCGGAGAATATGATCTTGTCGCGCTCAGCCCATGGCCGACACGCCTCGGCGTCCCCACCGGGGTAGTCGAGGATCAGGGCACCCTCGGCTAGCAGTCGCTCACCCTCGCCACCACTGGCCGGCACCGCACCCAGCCTGCGCAGGCTGGACCCGACCGCGGGAATTCCGAACAACAGGTCGTAGACCATGGCGTAGGCCGGCGCGTCCGCCCCACGTCGCTCCGTGATGGCCGCACCTACCATCCACGTGTCCGGCATGTAAAAGAGGCACGAGTGATTGCTGACCACAAGCACCGGCCCGGTGACGGGGAGGTTCTCGATACCCCGCACCTCGGGAGAGAAGTAACGCATCCACTGCTCGACGTGGGGGACGAATCGGCGTACGAAACCGGGGTCCCGGGGCACCACCGTCCCGTGCCGCTCTTCATCGATACGATGGGCGATCACTTCGGCCAGCGGGGCGAGGATCCCTCGCTCATCCGTTCCGGCACTGCGGTCCGCCTTGGCCATCGCTCTCCTTCCCTGTCTCTCAGTGTCGCGCCAGGTGGAGGCCGTGAACAGGGCATCACGCTCTGGGTTCACGCCCTGCAACTCCGGCCTGCCCGGACACGCCGACGGCCCTCGCCTCCAGGGCAGCGGCACTGGGTGCGGTGACCGCCACCCCGACGTTGCGGCCGGAGAAGACGCCGTCGGCCGGGACATCCCGCGCACATTGGAACGGGACGCCACCCCTCCTTTGCGCGTCGTGAGGCCGTCCGCCACAAATTGACTTGTAAGAAGAAGGGCTGCTCATACAAGTGCGTACGGCGATCTTGCACAGGTGCTAAACAAGAGTGAAAATCTCTGGCAGTCATTGAGAAACAGCGGTCAGCCTGGCCTTTCCCAGACCAGTATCGGCGTCCGCTCTGTCATGCAGAGCTACACGGAGTGTTGTGTGCTGAATTGATGAAGGCACGTATCGGAGTGCTAGGAATCGTGGCATTGGTGGGCGTTGGCGCCATGGCGTGCACTTCCACCACCTCGTCACCTACCACCACGGCTGCGGGAGGACGTCACGGATCGGCGATTCCGGCCAGTGCGTATGGTGACCACACCGGGATCACCACGACATCCGTCCACATCGGCAACGTGTCCACCTTGGCCTTCGGCGGTCTCTTCGAAGGGGCGTTGGTGGGCACAGAGGCCTATGCGGACTACGTCAACTCAGTAGGCGGAATCAACGGTCGGGAGATCCATGTCGACAGCGGCAATGACAACTACACCGGGGCCGGCAACAAACAGGCCACACAAGAAGCCGTATCCAACGACGCTGCCCTGGTCGGTGATTTCTCGACCTTTGACAGTTTTGGTGGAGTGCTCCTAGCTGAGAATCCCGATGTTCCCGATGTATCGGTGGTGTTGGACCACACGACCAACAGCCTTCCCAATGTGTTCAGCCCGGTTCCCCTGCGCCAGGGCTGGTTGGAGGGTCCCCTTCAGTACTTCAAGAAGAAGTTCCCGGCCGGGGTGAAGGCGGTGGGCGTGCTCGTGGCCGACCTGCCATCGTCCGAAACGCAATGGCAGAATGAGAAATACGTCATGCAGAAGGTCGGGTACAGAGTTGTCTACGACCAGACCTATGACGAATCTCAGGTCGACTTCACTCAGAACGTGATCACGATGAGGAACCAAGGTGTCAAGGTGCTCTTCATCGATCAGATGCCGGAGATCTATGCCTCGTCACTACTGAAGGATCTCAACCAGCAGAACTTTCATCCACAGATCGTCCTCGGAGCGTCTGCTTACAGTAGCCAGCTGGTAGCGGCATCGGGTGGGCCGTCCGCCGTAGACGGCGCCTATCTCAATCAGACCGCCTCGCTCTTCCTCGGTGGGGACGAGTCGACGATCCCAGCGGTGGCAACGTTCCTTCATTGGGTGAACGTGGCATCACCAGGGTTCAAGCCTGACCTGTTCACGATGTACGGATGGGTGTCGGGAAATCTTTTTTCTCAGGCTCTGAAAGGTGCCGGATCCGATCCAAGCCGCGGATCGATTCTGAGCGCGCTCTCCAAGATCACCACATTCGACGCCGGTCACATCATCGCCCCGACCGATCCAGCGGCGAAGACAGGGTCGAACTGCTACCTCATTGGTCAGGTGACGAGCGGTCAGTTTCAACGTATCGACGATCCTCCGGTGAGTGGCAGCACCAATGGATACCGCTGCGACTATCACTACGTGACGCGTCCAAGTCCCTGATCAGAGAAGACAAGGCCGATTGGACGTCAGTGGCTCCGAACAGCAGCGCCCGAGCATGTGTAACGAACACCTGTCCGACGGAGAGGCAGCGTTTCGCTGTGTCGCTCCAACGAGGTGCTTTCCACCCGATGGATCTGAACATCAGGTGATGCGGCCCTACAAGACCGGTGGACATTGGGCCAAGGCCCGCACGCCGACGGACCAGGTCCCGATGCCAGCGGAGCAGCGTCTCTGGCTGCACGAAGAACCTCTCCCAGCGTCCACGATCAAGCAGCCGGCTCAGCCCGGCGAACAGTGCTCGACCCGAGGGCTGCAACACCGGTCGGGCCACCTGACGACGAAGGACGGCGACCTCGTGGCGGAGCATGACGACCTTGATCGCCAGTTCTTCGTTGTCCCTCCGACCCAGCCGCAGCAACCGGAGGATCTTGACGAAGGCAACATAGAGAAGTGACTGGACCTGCCCAGTTCTGTCGACACCCCTTGGTGGATTACCGACAAACCGTGGTGACCTGGAGGGACGACCATCTGTCTGGAGCCATTTCCCACGCTGTGGGTCTCGGTCTTCCACATTGTTGTTAGCACAATGAGCTATGGGAACACGCTGATCAAAGGCATCAGGCGCATGCATCGGCACCCACAGGTCTTCGGCGTCTGGTTTACGCACAAGGGATCGGCTGGGCAGGTTGCCGTCTGACCGTTTGCCGTACGCCCCTACCGTTTCGTCCCGTGAGGTCGCGACGTGTGCTGTCACGCCACGGGCAATCGAAGCTCTCCCGGCGCGCCTGCCGGTACGGCGGGCCGAAGGGGCGCCACGAAAGCCACCGGCTGGTACTCCTCACCAAGTGGACGCCGGGTGTCGGGCTGGCCGGCGTTGGGCCACATGGCCATGGCCCGTTCCGCCTGGGCCGTGATGGTGAGGGCTGGGTTGACACCGAGATTGGCCGTGACGGTCGACCCATCCACGATGTGCAGCCCGGGGTACCCGTACACCCGGTGGTACCCGTCGATGACCCCGGAGTCGGCGTCCGCCCCGATGACGCACCCACCGAGCACATGAGATGTCGCCGGGATCTCCAGCACGTCCGGGTACGTGCCGAACGGCTCGCCACCCATCTCTTCGGCCAGCAGTGCGGTCACCTCCTGCGCGATCGGGATCCAGCGCGGAGGCGCTTCCGGACCGGGCTTGGTCCGCAGGGAGACCCCGCCCATTCGGTTCTTGTGCGCCATGACCGTGAGCGAGCAATCGCGATCCTCCATGGTGAGAGTGATCAGTCCCCGCTCGGACCAGCGCCGCACCCACAACGACCGGGCAAGTGTGCCGGGGTGCTTGACCGCCTCCGTCAGGAAGCGACGCCACCGGGGAAGCTGCGGTCCGCCCTCGCGGTTGCCCGGGGTCATCACCGTCATCAGCAGGCTGGTGGTGTTGGAGCCCTTCCCATTGCGCACGATCTCGACATGGGTGTGCTCGTCCGGGAAGAAGGACGTCCCCTGACAGACGCCATAGGAGAAGTCGATGCTGGAGTTTCCCGCCGTCGCTCCACCCAGTGACTCTGCGTTGGTGCGGGTCAGTGTGCCCAAGCTGTCGGACAGGTCGGCAAGATGCCCTTCGAGCTTCATCCGTTGGAGGAGGCGCTGGGTCTCCAGCACCCCGGCAGCGAATACCACCTGTCCTGCAGTGAGGGTGTTCCGGGGTCGGCGCCCCGGTCCCGACCGCACCGTTTCCACCGCGTACCCCCCGTCGGCCCGTGGCTGCACCGCCTTGACGGTCGTCATCGGCGCGATCGTGGCACCGGCGCGCTCAGCCAGGTGAAGGTAGTTCTTCGGCAGCGTGTTCTTGGCGTTGTGGCGGCAGCCCGTCATGCACGCGCCGCAGTAGACGCAGCTCTGGCGGTCCGGTCCGACTCCGCCGAAGTAGGGGTCGGCTACCCGTTGGCCCGGGATCGGGGTGTTGAGGATGCCCACGGGCACCTTGGTGAAGGTGCCACCGGCGCCCATCCGCTCGGCCACTCGCCTCAGCGCTTCGTCACCCTCGGTGAGCGGCTGGTCGGCGTTGACGCCGAGCATCCGTCGCGCCTGGTCGTAGAAGGGCGCCAGCTCCGACCGCCAGTCCGCGATGTGGGCCCACTGCGGGTGCAGGTAGTAGGCGTCCCCGGGCTGGAAGAGCGTGCCGGAGTAGTTGAGCGACCCCCCGCCCACACCGGCACCGGACAGCGCCACCAGGCCGTTGAGGAACGTGAATCGCTGGATCCCGTAGAGGCCGAGGGCAGGCTGCCACAGGTAGTTGCGGAGGTCCCAGGACGTCATTGCGTGTTCGTCGTCGGCGAACCGGCGGCCGGCCTCGCAGACGAGGACCCGATACCCCTTCTCGGCCAGGCGCAGTGCGGTGACCGACCCTCCGAAGCCGGATCCGACGACGACGACGTCCCACTGGTGCGAACTGCTCATGGCCTCTCCTCGCCTACCGTGCCGACACGGCGTGCCGGAGGGACGGCCTCCGGTCGTCCCTCCGGTCGATTGGATGCATGGCTTCCTCTTCCACATTGTCCGGGCCCTTCGGAAGACCCATCCTCGACCTCGCGCCGGCGCTGACTGGCTCAGTCTCCGACGAGCTGCAGGTCGGGATTCGGCCGCATGGCCACCCGGACCGCCGACGCTCCAGATCCCTTCGATGCGGTCTCGATCGCCGGCTTCCATTCGGTCAGGTCGAAGACGTGGGTGACCAGGCCGTCAACGGGGTAGGACGGATCCCCCAGCCACTCGACCATCTGCTCGGACGTGCGCTTGCCACCGAGTTTCGGCTCGGGGCCAGGATCGGTCGTCCCCTGGACGGTCAGCTCGCGCTTCCACACAAGTGACCAATCGACCTCCTGTCGGCCCGCGGTGCCGGCGAGCACGAGCATCCCCTTGGGTCGCACGATGTGCATGCCCAGATCGATGGTGTCGGGGGTGCCGACGCAATCCACCACCAGATCGACTCCCTGTTCGAGGAGGGGGATCTTGGTCATCCTCGGTCGCAGGACCCGACCTCCCCCTTCGGCAGCCAGCGCCTCGACAGCGGCTGGGCCCGACGGCAGGGCCCGGTTCGCCCCCACCTTCATCGCCCAGTCCGAGCCGAACTCGTTCGGGCTGAGGACGGCGATGTCGAGGTCGGGGTGGAGCCGACGTAGTGCGGCCACCGTCAGCAGTCCGATCGCCCCTGGACCAATGACCACGGCGCGCTCGCCGTTGCCCTGCCAGTGGAGGGCGGCGTGCAGGGCCACCGAGGCGGGCTCGGTGAGCACCGCCCGCTTGGAGGGCATCTTCCCGATCGGGAAGCACTGGGACTCGTGGGCGATGACCATCTCGGCCCAGCCTCCTCCGGGGACCAGCGCGAAGCCCAGTGACGGCGCTCCGCACCCACTGATCCCGGGCTGGTCGAATCGCTCGCAGACATTGGGCATCCCCGCCGCACAGTTGCGACACACCGGGGAGAACCCCCGCTGTGCACAGCTGATGATCACGTCGACTGCCACCCGGTCGCCCTCCTTCAACCGCGTGACGCCGGGGCCGGTCTGGTCGACGACGGCCACGAACTCGTGGCCGGGGATCTGCTGGGACTCGATGTAGTAAGCACTGAGCACCATCGAGAGCTTGGCGTGGGCGAGGCCCACGTCCGACCCGCAGATTGCCGAGAGCTCCGGACGCAGTCGGACCCAGCCCAGTGCGTGCGGTAGCTTCGGCTCGGTGGCCTCCTCGGTCAGCCGCAGCACGCCGCCACGACTCCACCCGGCGTTCTTGCCGGCTCCCCGTGGAAGCTTTTGGGCCGCTGCAGTCAGCAGGTAGCGCTGGGTCGACAGGTCTGCCAGAACGGCGCGCATGGGTTGGTACCTCCGGATCGGTCGGGGGCTGCGACTGAATCCTTGCAGGCCCTGTGGGTGTTCCTTCGAGCTAGATGAGACCTTCGGCCCCGGCCCAGGTCTCGACGCGGCGCATGCCCTCTTCGTAGCTGACCAGAGGCTCGAATCCGAGGACCTTGCGGGCCTTGTCGATCGAGTACGTGCCGGGCCGGTCGAGCATCAGCATCGTTGCGGTATTGAGTTCGCTTGCCTGGCCCAGCCGGCGCTGGGTGAAACCGATGACGTTGGCGATGGCGATGGCGATGCCGGTCGGCAACGTGCGGACCTTGCCTCCCGCCATGGATGCCAGGCGGCCGAAGTAGTCCGAGCAGGACACGCCGTAGCCGTCACCGAGGATGAAGACCTGGCCCGCGGCGGCGTCGGAGGAGATCGCCAGGACCATGCCGTCGACGAAGTTGTCGATGTAGACGGGGCTGAAGATGCCCTTGCCGCCGTTGGGCAGGAGCATCTGGCCCTTCTTGATCATCTGCAGCGGGAGCACCACCCAGGGCACCGAACCGGGGCCGTAGACGTCGACAGGGCGGATGATGGTGCACTCGATCTCGCCTGCCCCGTGCGCAGCCAGGACGACCGCTTCGGAGTTGACCTTCGTCTCGGTGTAGCTGAAGCCGTTGACCCGGATCGGGTACGTCTCGTCGACGTTGTCGGGGAAGTCGAAGCCGTACGCGGCGACCGAGGAGAGGTGGACGAACCGGCGTACGCCATGGGCTTCGGCGGCGTCCAGTACCCGACGGGTGCCGCGGACGTTGACCTCCCACGCCTGGTCCCGAGATGCAGCGTTGGACACGATGGCCGCCGTGTGGATGACGACGTCCACCCCGTCCAGCGCGTCGGCCCAGTCGGACGGGTCGGTGGTGCTGCCGCCGGCGACGCCGTGGCCGGGGTCGGCCTTCAGATCGACCCCGGTGACCTGGCAGCCCAGGTCGCGCAGTCGAGTGGCCAGCGCCCTACCGATGAATCCGTCGGCTCCGGTGATGAACACGTTCACCGGCTCGGCCACCACTGGTCTCGATACGTCGAGGGTCATGCCGGGACCTCCTCGACGACGGGCTGTTCCGCCACCCGTGCGAGGCCCTGCACCAGGGCGCTCAGCACCCGGGTGGTCGCCGCTGTGACCCCGGGCAGCCTCGAGTGGAACTGGGCTTCCCACGTCACCCGGGTGCCGCCGCCGGGCAGCGGATCGAGGGTGATGAACCCATGGTAGAAGTCCTGTCCCGGCGCGCCATCGGCCGTGTACTCCAGCCGGTAGGGCTCCTCGGCGACGACGATCGTCTCGGTGAGGCTCATCCCGACCGGGCCCCCGGACAGCCGGCGCACCGTGCCAGCACCACCGTGTCCACCCGGGTCCGCAATCACCTCGGACTGCTGGAACGGCGACCAGGTGGACATGGCAGCGTGGTCGAGGAGCACCTGCCAGACCCGCTCCGGCGGCGCCCCGACGACCTGGGACGCCTGGGTGCGGTGCACCGGTGCCTTGGTCGGGCGGAATCCCAGCTCGATCAGGTTGAAGGGGTTGACCAACCGTTTCTCGCCCGGCCGGGCCAGATACAGCAGTTCGATGCTGAACCCCATCGGATCGTTGACGTACGAGCACGACCACACTGGCTTCAACGTGGTCGGCGGAGGGGCGTTCGGCGGGATCCCTGCCGTCTCGCAGGCGGCCACGAGGTTCCTCAGGGCGTCGTAGGTTCGCAGTCCCAGGGCGACGTTGAGCAGGCCGTGGTCGCTGATCCGGTACCCATCCGGCCACGGACGGCCGACTGGGTCGAGGTAGCGCACGACCTCGATGAACATGTCCCCGGCGCGCAGGACGAACGACTCCCGCGTGGCGCCGGGCAGTCCCCACAGCTCCTCGTGTTCGGGACCGTGCAGCCTGACTTCCGGAAGCTCGGTCAGGCCCAGCACCTCCACCCAGGTGCGTCGAGCTTCCTCCAGGTCGGGCACCGACAGTGTGACGAACCGGGTCACTACCGGGGCATCGGACGAGCGGGACCGTGGTTCGCCCGAGCGCGGGTCATCCTCCATCACCTCGAGGAGGACGCCGTCGGGGTCACGGACGCAGACCCGACGCGACCCCGGCTCACCGATCGGGTCGCCCAACAACCGAACGCGCCGGACGTCGAGCCGGTCCAGGGTGGCGTCGAAGTCGGCCACGTGGATCCCGATCGTGCTGTACCCGATGTCGCACGGGCGCCAGTCCTCCGGAAGCGACTTGGCTGTCGGCTTGCTGAACTGGAACAGCTCGATCTGGAAGAAGTCCTGCTGGTCCATGAGCCACCAGCACACGCTGGTGGCGTCCGGAACGCCTTGTACCTTGTCCGAGCCCAGCAGCGGGATGAACATGGACGTCCCGCCGGCCTCCTGGTAACCGAAGATGTCCCGGTACCACCGGTGCGAGAGCTGGACGTCGGCGACGCTGATGGCGATCTGGTTGAGCGGAAGCTCGTTCATGGGTGGGCCTGCGTTGCGACCGGTCACTCGAGGCCCGCGGCAGCGGCCACGATGCGTTCGACATTGGGAAGGGCGGCGTACTCCAGATGCGGGGCGAACGGGATCGTGCCTTCGACCGCCACCCTCGCGTAGGCAGCGGCGACGTCCGCCTCCAACAGGACCGCGGCGATCTCTCCGCTCAGCCCGCCCTGGACGTAGTCCTCGTCGACGACGACCACGCGCCGGGTCTTGCGGACCTGATCGACGACCGCGTCGCGATCGAGCGGGGAGACACTGCGCAGGTCGAGCACGGAGGCGTCGATACCCGATCCGCCCAGCACCTGTGCCGCTTCCATGCAGCGGTGGGCGCCGACGCCAAGGCTGATCAGGGCCACGTCGGAGCCCTCCCGGCGCACCGCCGCTCGTCCCAGCGGAACCTGCTCAAGTGGCAGAGGAACCTCACCCTGCGCCCCGTCGGCAGGGATCAGGTGGTCCAAGTCCACCGTGGGCCTGCTGCCGCCGGCCAGGAAATCGATCCACTGCTCGGACAACAGCTGGTGCTCCAGGAACACCACCACCTCGTCGGTCTCCACGGCGGTGAGCATCAGTCCCGCGGCGTCAGCCGGTGTCGACGGGCAGACCACGTTGATGTTGGGGTAGGCCGCGAGCTGGCCCCACAGCGCCTGTTCGTGCTGGCCGCCGTCCGTATACCACCCGCCGCAACCGGCGCGGACGACCAGCGGGATCTCCCAGCGACCACCGGAGAAGTCGCGGAATTTCGACGCCGCGTTCACGATCCCCGACCACGCCACGGGCAGGAAGTCGATGAGCATGATCTCCACGACCGGCCGCAGCCCGGTCATCGCCGCACCGATCCCGGCGTAGAGGAAGGCGGACTCGCTGATCGGAGTGTCGCGCACGCGCTCGGGCCCGAACCGGACGAGCAGGTCACGGTGGATTAGCTTGACGTCCTCACCCCACGTGACGACCCGGTCGTCCTCGGCCATCGCCTCGGCGACGGCGAAGTCGACGGCCTGCCCGTACTTCATGATCGTCATCGTGCCCCTCCACTGTCGGCACCGAATGTTGCCCGTTGGCCGACGGTCTCACGGGCCACCGTGATAGCGGTCTCCACCTCTATTGTCTCCATCGCCTCGATGCGACCGGCCGACGCCGGATCGAGCAGCCGCCTACCGCGTCGGATCGGATCCATGCGGGACCGCACCGTGTAATCCCGGGCAGCGCGGGCGCCGCGTTTGGCGAGGTCGGTCAATGCCGCCGCACGGTCACTTCTGCTCCCTCCGCCCTGCGCTCGCACGCTGTCCACGATCGGTGGACCCCACTCGGCGGCTTGACCGCGAGGGTTCTTCAATAGCCGCACGATGGGGTCGCCCTCGAAGTGGCCAGCGGGGCGGTGACAGGAGACGTGCAGGAACCCAGGGCCGGCTCCGATCCTGGCCTTCCGGATCAGATCCCCCGCTGCGGCGTAGACGTCCTCCACCCGGTCTCCTCTGGCCCGGCGTACGCGGAGCCCGAATGCCTTGGCGCGATCGGTCAAGTCACCGCCGGTGACCTCGGCCGAATAGGTGGTGATCGACCACTTGCTGTCCTTGCACACGAAGATCACCGGCAACCCCCAGGCGACCGCCAGGTTGTACGACTCCATGAGCATCCCCTGGTTCATGGCCGCCTCGCCGTGGAAGGCCACCGCCACCCGTCCCGGATTCAGACGTTGATTCGCGACCGCCGCACCAACCGCCAACGGCCCGCTGGCGCCGACGATCCCGTCGGATGCGGCCGGCAGGCTGGGGTCCATCAGGTGCATGTGTCCGGCCTTACCGAGGTTGAGGCCCGCCTCGGAGCCCAGCACCTCCAGCATGATCTTGGTGATGTCGGTCCCGCGGCCAACCAGGGGCGAGGTGTTGCGGTGGTCGAGCGCCATCGAGTCGCGCCCGCTCAGATGGGCGAGGACCCCGGCGTTGATGCCTTCCTCACCGATCCCCGAGTGGTACTCACCGGGCACCAGCCCGTCGGCCCACGCCTGGGTCAGCGCTTCTTCCACGAGGCGCATCCGCACCATGGTTCGATACGCGCTGGCCGGGTCCAACCCCTTCGGAAGTGCCATGTGATCCTCCCGCACAGCATCGGTTAGCGGCCGCCCCTGTCGCAATCCCAGGCGAGGACCCCGCTGGAGCTCCGGCAGGGGCCGGCATGTCCGGTACCATAATGATGACAGTAGGGTGTGTCAAATAGTGTGTATGACTGTCATTGACTGGTGTCTACTGTCAATGACCACGCGAAAGGAGGATACCGACCGGTGAAGGCCACTACCCCGAGCGCAATGGCCGAGTACTCGCTGGTCGACCTGGCGAACGCGGCCAACCTGCCCACCCGCACCATCCGCTACTACCAGGCCGTGGGCCTGCTCCCCCGCCCCCGGCGTCGCGGCAAGCAGGCCATCTACACCGAGGAGCATCTGCAACGCCTGAAGGCCATCGCCCGGCTCCGGGAGCAAGGCCTGCGGCTGGAGACCATCCGGAAGATGCTCGACGGTCAGGTCGAAACTTCCCGTACCGTGGTTGAACTGCTGGGCCCGGGCATGGCCAGTAGCGCCTGGCTGGAGACGTCGGCCCGCACCTTCACCGAAGGGGAGTTGGCGGAGCTCCTGGGCGATGACTACCCCGAACTCGTCAGCGACCTGGTGAAGGCTGGGTACCTCGAGATCCGTGCGGACATGGGGCAGCCTCGCGCCTGGTATGCCCCCAACCTCCCCCAGCTCCGTGGGGCCCTCGAGCTGGCGAAATACGGCACTGACATCGCATTGAGCGGGCGGGCCGCGGATCTCCTCCGCAAGAGATTGCGCCGACTGGCCGAAGAGTTCGTGGAGATGTGGATCTCGGAGGCCGGGAACCTCTACGCCGGGGAAGCCACTCGCGAAGAGTTCGAGCTGAACCTCGAACTCTTCCGATCCGTCGCCTGGCAGTCCGCGGCCTACGTCATGGCCCAAGAGATGGAATCGGCCATCGCGAAGACCGACGAGATCGGCGAACGCAGGAAGAGCAGGCGTTCGGGCACCTCATCCTCGGCGAAGGGCGCAAAGAATGGCGCAACCGACTGAACTCACCGTAACGACGTTGTCGCGGATGCCAATGCTCGGGGACGAGAACAGACCTATGGCGAATGCGAGGGGATCACCGGGCGGTCCGAACCGACCGTGTGGGTGCCGAACACCTCATGCGGCCAACTTGTACTCGTGGACAAGGCCGCCGAGTGTGTCGGAGCAGTCCGAGGATTCTGACGAAGGCGAGATAGAGAAAGAACAGCGCCATGGTCCTGTTTCGTCGTTAGGCTCGTGTCCACGAAAGGACTGATTAGCGCACCCGGATGAGGTGTTCGGCACCCACAGGTCCGAAGCCCGACGAGACTGAAATGGGGCGTGTTCTCTGGCCGAGCGGTGATGGCCGAATGTCGATGTTGGGGACCTTCTGCTCTATCTGCCTGGGCGACTTTGGGCCAAGATCGACCGCGTGGGGTTTGACCCAGAGTTTCGCACGGCCGTTGCTGGCGAACCGTCGCAGTTCGCGGGTGGTGATCCATGACCAGCGCCGCACCCGAGCTCTTGCAGATCGATGAGCGAGACGTGACTGGAAGAAGCAATCCATCGACGTGTGTGGCGACGAAGGGGCAGCGGAAAGTCGGAAGCCTGACGGTGCCACAACGGCCGTTGCGAACGGGCCGAACAGGACCCGAAAGTGCCCTTTGGGGTCCCGGGTTTCCGTATGAATACCGTCGTGAACACAGACTGACGATGTGCTGCAGTTGATGGGGAGCCCCGAGGAGTCGGACGCAGCCGGTGTTGAAGGCGGACGGCGTTGGGCGACTCTGTCTGTTCTCTGTGTCACTCTGCTACTGATCAGCCTCGACAACACGATCCTCAACGTGGCGTTGCCGTCGGTGGTACGCAGCCTGCACGCCACCTCCAGCCAGTTGCAATGGATCGTCGACGCCTATGCCGTCGTCTTCGCTGGCCTGCTGCTCACTCTAGGGGCGCTAGGTGATCGAGTGGGGCGTAAGTGGGTATTCATGGGCGGGCTGGTTGTCTTTGGTGGTGGGTCGGCGCTTGCGGCATGGTCAGCCACCCCGGACCGCCTCACCGCCGCTCGGGCAGTGATGGGAGTGGGCGCTGCCGCCCTGATGCCATGCACCTTGTCAATCCTGACCAACGTGTTCACTTCCGAGCGGGACCGTGCCCGGGCGATAGGGCTCTGGTCCGGGACCGCCGGGCTCGGGGTGGCCATCGGCCCGATCCTCGGGGGCTTCCTTCTCGTCCACTACTGGTGGGGTTCGGTCTTCCTCATCAACGTGCCCATCGCGGTGGCCGGCCTGGTCGCCGCTGCTTTCCTTGTCCCCAACTCCAGGAACCCGCTGGCTAGGCGTGCTGACCCGGTTGGCGCCGCGCTGTCGATGGCGGGGCTCGGACTGTTGTTGTGGGGGATCATCGAGGCCCCCAACCGAACCTGGACCTCCCCGCCGATCCTCGCCGCCTTGATCGGTTCGGCCATCATCATCGCCTCCTTCGTCGTGTGGGAGCGACACGTCGACCACCCTTTGCTGCCCATGCAGTTCTTCCGCAACCGCCGCTACAGCGCGGCAATCGCGTCGTTGGCGCTGGTGCTGTTTGCCTTGCTGGGCCTGTTCTTCCTCGTGACCCAGTATCTCCAGTTCTGCCTCGGGTTCAGCCCTCTCAAGACGGGGCTGGGAATCGGGCCCATCGCCCTGGTCTTACTTGTCGTCGCACCGTCGTCGGTCTTGCTGGCCCGGCGATTCGGCACCAAGCCGGTGGTTGCTTGCGGCCTGGCCTTCATCGCCGTGGGCCTCGGGCTCCTGTCGCGTACCACCGTGCACAGCACATATGGCGATTGCCTGCCCTGGTTTGCACTTATCGGGGTTGGGGTAGGTCTGACTCTGGCTCCCTCGACCGAGTCGGTCATGGGCTCGCTCCCAAGGGAGGACGCTGGAGTTGGCTCTGCCACTAGCGACACCTCGATGCAGATCGGCGGAGCCCTCGGCGTCGGCGTCCTTGGCACCGCTCTGAATATCCGTTATCAGGACTTCATGACGCCCCTCCTGGCCCACCAATCGATCCCGGCCAGCATCGACAGACTCATTCTCGGCTCGCTGGGCGGCGCTTTGGCCGTAGCCGACCATCTCCCCGGCAACTCCGGCGACGCTCTGGCCGAAGCCGCCCGCCGGGGCTTTGTGTCAGGCATGGACCTCGGGCTCATTGTTGCCGCAGTGGTCGTCGGGATAGCCGGTTTGGTTGTCCTCGCCGCACTACCCAACCGGGCCCAGCACAGCGTTCTCTCGGCACGGTCTACTGAGCCCGGGAGATCACGCTGATCGTCGGCGATGCCCTCCAACCGGAGAGTAGAGACAGGACGGCTGGCGAACGAGACCGACTTATCGGGACGTGATCCGCATGCCCTGGTGGCCAACTCCGATGCAGGCAGACGCCCCCGAGTCAGCCTGTGCGTGCCGAGAATCACATCAGGGCAGGTCATGCGGCGAGCTGGTACTGGTGAATGAGGCCAAAGGCCTTCCATGCCGTCGTAGCTGCGCCAGCTCTGGTTCGCCTGTCGGCAGAGGCTCGTCCAGCGCGGCGGGGGGCTGCTGATCCCGAGCCTGGTGCGGCCGGTGTCCGTTGTAGCGAGCCACGTATTCGGCCAGCACCCCTTCGAGCTGACATCGATGGAAGATCAGCATTCGATCCAGACACTCGCGACGAACGGTTCCCACGAAGCGCGCGGCGAACGCAATGTCCTGTGGCGCCCGGACCGGCGGCGGATGACCCGGATACCTTCTGACCGGAAGACCTCGTCGAATTGCTGCGTGAACTTGGTGTCTCGGTCGCGGACCGGCAACCTGACAGGTTGAGCCCGCCAGGCGAGCGCCTTGCTCAGGTTGCGAGCCTGTCGGACCACCCAGGTTCCTGTCGGGTTGGCGGTGACCCGGTCACGTAGACCCGTCGGGAGTCGAGTTCGGTGAAGAACGGCGCGTAGAGCCGGCGGAACAGCACCGTGTCGACGGTGAAGAAGTCACAGGCCAGAAAGGATGGCGCCTGGGTTTTGAGGAACTCTGTCCAGTCGGGACCTGTCCGCATCGGCGAGGGATCGATGTTGTGCCGACGCAGGATGGCCCAGACACTCGATGGAGCCAGAGGAGGCCCATTCTGGCCAGCTCACCCTGGATCCTGCGATAGCCCCAAGAGGGGTTCTGCCGTGCCGTCCGATGGACCTTCGCTACGGTGCCAGCGGAGATGCCAGGCCGCCCTGGTCGGTGGGGCTGGGTCCAGCGACGACGGACCAGATGACGGTGCCAGCGCAGCAGAGTGTCGGGCTGCACGAAGAGCCTTCCCAGACGTCAACGGCCAAGGAGCCGACTCAGTCCAGCGAGCAACGCTCGATCGGTTGGTCGCCAGGCCGGGCGAGCCACCTGACGACGCAGGACGTCAACCTCGTGGCGGAGCATGACGACCTCGACCGCCAGTTCTTCGTTGTCATGCCGGACCAGGCGGAGCAGTTCGACGATTCGGACGAAGGCGAGGTAGGGAGAGGACAGGGCCATGACCCAGGTTCGTCGCCACGTCCGACTCCACGAAAGTCCTGTTCAAGGTGCCCGGATGGGGCTTTCGGCACCCACAGGCTACTGACGAAGTTCAGAAGGTCGCCGCGTGATCAATCAGAGGACTTGATCCACAGGACTTGGCTATTTCTCGTCGGAGAGCCCGGCGATCACGTTGCACTGAGCAGCCGGTGAACCAATTCACCGCCGCGGCGAAGAACGGACGACGCGCTCGACGGCTGCTGAGACTGCCGTGACGACACTCGGATTGAACACCGTTGGCACGATGTAGACCGGCGAAAGTTCTGTTGCCGTGACGACGTCAGCGATCGCTCTACCGGCGGCGATCTCGATCTCTTCGGTGATCTGCCTTGCACCAACATCGAGGAGACCTCGGAAGATACCGGGAAAGACGAGCACATTGTTGATCTGATTCGGCTCATCACTCCTGCCTGTTGCCACGATCGCGGCGTAGCGTCGAGCCAGCACTGGGTCAACTTCGGGATCAGGGTTCGCGAGAGCAAACACAATGGAATCGGGCGCGAGGGCTTTCAGGTGCTCCTCAGTTACAAGGTTCGGTCCAGAGACCCCGATGAGGACATCCGCACCAGCGATGGCGTCAGCGAGACTTCCCGTTCTCTTTTCCACGTTGGTATGCGCGGCGAGCCAACGCCGAGCATCGTCGAGGCGGGGATCATCTTCGGACAAGATCCCATTTCGGTTGATCCCAATGATGTCTCCGACGCCTTCGGCAAGGAGCAATTTGGAGATCGCGGCGCCGGCGGCACCGACTCCGAGCACGACGACGCGGATGTCTTTCATCTCCTTGCCGACCACGCGGAGCGCGTTCAACAGGGCTGCAAAGACGACAATCGCTGTTCCGTGTTGATCGTCATGGAAGACCGGGATGTCGAGTGTTTCGCGCAGCCGTGATTCGATTTCGAAGCAACGCGGTGCCGAGATATCCTCGAGGTTGATCCCCCCGTAGACCGGAGCGATGCACTCGACGATCCGCACGATCTCGTCGACATCTTGTGTCGCCAGGCAGACTGGCCACGCGTCGATGCCCCCGAATCGTTTGAATAGAAGTGCCTTGCCTTCCATGACCGGGAGTGCAGCCGCTGGGCCGATGTTGCCGAGGCCCAGGACGGCAGACCCGTCGGTCACGACAGCCACTGTGTTGCGCTTTATCGTGAGGTTTCTGGCGACTGCGGGGTCTTCGGCGATTGCCATCGAGATGCGCGCGACGCCAGGCGTGTATGCCATCGAGAGGTCATCTCGGGTCTTCAGCGAGACTTTCGACTCGACCGAGATCATTCCGCCCAAGTGGAGTAGGAACGTCCGGTCGCTCATTGCCAGGACGTGCGCCCCGTCAACAGCATCAACTGCGGCCCGGAGCAGTCCAGAGTGTCCGTCATCGATGGCATTACAGGTCAGATCAACGGTCATTCGGCTTTCGTTCGGCTCAACGATATCGAGAGCCGTTACGGCGCCACCAGCATCGCCAACGGCAGTGGTGACTGCGCCGATACCCGATGCATCATCGAGTTCGACGCGCATGGTCACCGAATATGAGGCACTGGGAACGCTCACAGCAGCAGTTAGGACGTCGCGTCGCGCCCGAAGATCCTGTTCACCACCGTCGGTCGTTTGGACTCAACACCGGTGATCAACATACCTGCGAGCGTATCGCCCGACCTTCCGCGGGTCCAGCGGGGCTCGGGGCCGAATTTCGGGGCCGGCGTCCAATCCCTGTCGGGTGCAGCGCAGATCGATCGCAATCGATGGGTCTCAGAGGCGTGCCTGGCGATCTCGCTCCACGACGGCCACCGATAGGGCCTCGATCTCCCTGAGCATCTCGCGCAGCACCCGGTCGTTGTCGGGCCAGCCCCGGTAGCGAGCTTGCGGGTGCCGAGAATCTCATCCAAGCTCTCAGCCTGGACGTTCGCCGAGGCTGAGCTGGGGAGAAGATGGGCCGTGGAACTGACCTTCCTCTACCTGTCCTTCGCATGGATGCTCCAACTGTTCGAGCGGCGTCGGAGCGAACGAGATGAACTGGCGGTCGAGGTCGTCATGCTCCGTCATGGAGTGGCGGTCCTGCGCCGTCGAGTGGCGCGTCCGCACCGGGCGGTAGCCTCTGGGAACGTCCATGTCGGCACGAGCGCCGGCATCCATCCGGAGCTGGCCCGGGAACAGAATCGGCGCGGGCTCCGCTCATCATCGACAAGGAGCAGATCGACATGACCCTCTTCCAACGGGCCCACGACATAGTCCAGGCCAAGGCCAACAAGGCGCTCGACGCCGCCGAGAAGCCCGACGAGATGCTTGATCTTTCCTACCAGCAGATGCTCGAGCAGATCACCCAGGTCCGCCGGGCGCTGGTGGACATCGCAGCGTCGCGCAAGCAGATCGAACTGCAGGAGCAGCAGCTCCAGCACTCGGTGGACCACCTCCAGGACCAGGCCAAGGCTGCGCTCTCCCAGGGTAAGGAGGATCTGGCGAAGGAGGCTCTCTCCCGCAAGGCCGCGGCCCAGGCCCAGATCGACGCCATGGAGCCCCAGCACGAACAGCTCACCGAGCAGGAGGAGAAGCTCGAGCACACCCTCAACGCCTTGCAGAAGAGGGTCAACGACTTCCGGACGCAGAAGGAAGTGTTGAAGGCGCAGTACTCCGCGGCGAAGGCC
This sequence comes from Acidimicrobiaceae bacterium, assembly GCA_003138855.1. Taxonomy (GTDB): domain Bacteria; phylum Actinomycetota; class Acidimicrobiia; order Acidimicrobiales; family RAAP-2; genus Bog-756. Next base: position 19,264 of record PLHF01000131.1, read on the forward strand.
GTGAGCTCCGTGGACGAGAGCGTCGCGGGGATCTCCAAGACTTTCGGCGACTCGGGAGCGACGCTCCAGCGGGCCCAGGACAAGATCGCCACGATGCAGGCGCACGCCGGCGCCGTGGATGAGCTGCTCCAGTCCGGAGTGCTCGAAGACGTCGGAGGCGGGACCGACGACATCCAGAAGGAGCTCGACGAAGCCGGTTCGGCTGCTGAAGTGGACAAGGAGCTCGCCGCGCTCAAGGCCGAGGTCGGCCCGGGCGGCTCGGGGTGAATGGCGCCAATACGTCAATGGCCTCGCTGGATCCGGGCCCGGGAGCCTTTCTCCGCCTTCGGGACGTCGCGTTGGTCGGCTGACTACAGACCTTGAACGTGGTTGCTGAAGCAAGAGGCTGCTTCCCGACTTGGGCAGGCTGATGCAGACCTTTGCGGACCGCCCGGCCATGGAGCTGTCGACTGCAGGGCGTCGCTCTCGACGTGGGTGTCGGCGGTCCCGAGATGGCTTGGATATGCGGCCACCGGGTGGTATTCGTGGATGAGGCCAAGGACCGTGTCTCTCCGTCGGAGCTGTGATGGCTCTGGATCTCCAATGAGCAGTGGCTCGTCCACCCCCAGGGGAGGCTGCTGATCCAGCGCCCGGCGAGCGCATTGGCCCGTGGCGCTCGTACCGGGGTGCGGATAGCTATGACGCCCTCAGCGCGGAAGAACTCATCGAATTGTTGCGTGAACTCGGTGTCTCGATAGCGGACCAGCAACCGGACGGGATGCGTTCGGTTGGCCAGCACCATGCTCAGGTTGCGGGCTTGCTGGCCTACCCATGCTCCGATCGGGTTGGCGGTGACCCCGGTCAAGTAAACCCGTCGGGTGCCGAAATCGATGAAGTACAGCACGTAGAGACGGCGATGCAGCACCGCGTCGACGGTGAAGATGTCATAAGCCAGCATGGGTGACGCCTGGGTTCGGAGGAACTGGGTCCAGCTGGGACCTGCCCTCATCGGCGAGGGATCGATGCCATCCCGACGAAGGAAGGCCCAGACACTCGAGGGAGCCAGCACGACACCCAACCTGGACGGCTCGCCCTGGATTCTCCGGTAGCCCCAGGTGGGATTCTCTCGTGCCAGCCGAAGAATGATCGCTACGGTGCCGGCTGGAATGGTCCAGCGTCCTGGTCGATGCGGTTCGGACCATCGCCGGCGGACCAGGTCCCGGTGCCAGCGGAGCAATGTGTCTGGCCGAACGAAGAACCTTCCAGGGCGTCGACGATCAAAGAGCCGACTCAGCCCAGCGAACAACGCTCGATCTGTGGGTCGCAGGGCCGGTCGGGCCACCTGGCGACGGAGCACGGCAATCTCGTGGCGGAGCATGACGACTTCGACCGCAAGTTCCTCGTTGTCGTGTCGAACCAGGCGGAACCACTGGAGGACTCTGACGAAGGCGAGGTAGAGAAACGACAGGGCCATGGCCCGGTTTCGTCGTTCGGGGACGTTCCACGAAGTCCTGTTCAGGAAACCGAATGACATTTTCGGCACCCACAGGCTTGCTGGCTCAGTCGAGCGACTCGCGCTGACTTCCGCTCCGATGACCCGTAACCTCGATTGAATGGCATTGCATCCATCATCCCGCGGCCGCATCCGAGGTCCCCGTGCTGCTACTCCAGGAGGAACCGCGACCGAGTTGATGGCAGGGGTCTTTTTGTTAGGGCTCGCGGCCCTTGCCGGTCTCGCCTTCGTCCATCGGCCATGGCCCAACCGGCTCGATGTCTGGGGCTACCTTGTGCTCCCCGCCAATCTGGATTCGCGCTGGGCTCACGACTTTGCCACTCTGGGCTCGTTGGCCGTTCTGATCGCCGGCGCGATCGCCGTGTTTTTCATTGGCATCCTGCGAGACTGGGTGCGAGCCATCGCATGTGCATCAGCCCCGGCAATTGCGGTGCTGATCGTTCAGTACCTCGGCAAGCCCCTCGTCGACCGTCATCTCGGATTCACCGGTGGATCGTCCTATCCGTCGGGAACCGTTGCAGCGGTGGCCGCATTGGCGACCGCGGTTACCTTGGTCATGCCAGCGAGAGCCCGTCCCCTAGCCGCAATGGTCGGTGCCGTTGGCACGGTGGGTGCCTGTGCGGCGGTCATTGTGTTGCGGTGGCACTATCCGACGGACGCGCTCGGAGGTATCGCAGTGGGGATGGGAGCGGTGCTCGCAGTCGACGCACTGTTACACCTTCCTTGGGTCATTGCTGGAATAGTCCGCCCCGCCCGGTCCAATCACAGCGTCGAGGCGCAACGGCGCCCGAGGCTCGCATGACCACTGCCCCCCAATCGGCACTGCACGGCAGCCCAGAGGACGAGTTCTTCGCGTCCTGGACGAGTTGCCGAACCGGCGATCGGAGCAGGCTCAACCGGGGCGGCTACTGCGAATCCCACGGGAGTGACTTCAGAACCCTCAGCGAGCGAGGGCGGCGAGACCTTTTTGAAGCAGTTGATTCACCGGGTCGTGGGCTGATTAGGTTCGATCAGACTGCCCACCGCCCCTAACAATGGGTCGGCCGCCGCATCGATGGACCGTGCCAGGCCAGGTGCAGCGAGCCGGAGGCACGAGCGGGACTCGGTGCACGTGGCGCAACCCCGTGCCGAGGTGCTAGCACTGTCGCTGACATAGGGGGAGTTTCCAGATGATTCTCGATCGCTTCGCAATGACCGACAAGGTGGCCATCGTCACCGGTGCAGGCCGCGGCATTGGTGCCACCTCAGCGGTGAGCTTGGCTGAGGCCGGCGCTGATGTGGTGATTTCAGCCCGCACCGCTGACCAGCTTGGCGAGGTGGCCAAGCGGATCGAGGCCGCCGGACGTAAGGCCGTAGTGGTCCCCGCCGATCTGAACGATCTCGAAGCGGTGGCGGCCCTGGTGGAGCATGCCCGTGAGGCGTTCGGCCGCCTCGACTTGGTAGTCAACAACGTGGGTGGGACCATGCCTCAAGCGTTCATGGACACTTCGGCGGACGTGATGGAGCAGGCCTTTCACTTCAATGTGGCCACTGCCCACGCGTTGCTGCGGCCGGCAGTGCCGCTGATGCTCGAAGGCGGCGGCGGATCGGCGGTGAACATCTCGTCGGCCATGGGCCGGTTGACCGGCCGGGGGTTTCTGGCCTACGGCACTGCCAAAGGGGCGCTGGCCCACTACACCCGGCTGGCCGCGACCGACCTTGCCCCACACATCAGGGTCAACGCCATCGCGGTGGGATCGGTGGCCACCTCGGCGCTCGACATCGTCATGCAGTCCGACGAATTGCGGACGGCCATGGAGGCCGGAACGCCGCTCCGCCGTATCGGCGACCCCGAGGACATCGCCGCCGCAGTGATCTATCTGGCTTCGGCGGCAGGGTCCTACGTCACCGGCAAGGTCCTCGAGGTAGACGGGGGTACCGAAGCTCCCAACCTGGACATGGGCATACCCGACGTATGAGCACCACCTTCCCAATCATCCAATCCCGACCGAGGAGCACCTGAAGGGCGCCAAAATGTCGATCCCCTCGCTGGGATCCGGGCCCGGGAGCCTTTCTCCGCCTTCGGGACGTCGCGTTGGTCGGCTGACTGCAGGCCCTGAACGTGGTTGCTGAAGAGACTGCTTCCCGACTTGGGCAGGCTGATGCAGACCTTTGCGGACCGCCCGGCCATGGAGCTGTCGACTGCAGGGCGTCGCTCTCGAGATGGCTTGGCTATGCGGTTACCGGGTGGTATTCGTGAATGAGGCCTGTGGGTGCCGAGAATCTCATCCGGGCAGGTCATGCGACGAGTTGGTATTCGTGGATCAGGCCAAGGACCGAATCTCATCGTCGTAGCTGTGCCGGGTCCGGATCGCCAATGAGCAGTGGCTTGTCCACCGTGTTGGGAGGCTGCTGACCCAGCGCCCGGCGAGCGCATTGGCCCGTGGTACTCGGACTGGGGTGCGGATGATCCAAACGCCTTCGGACCGAAAGACATCGTCAAAACCTGAGGTGAACTTGGTGTCTCGGTCACGGATCAGGAACCGGACGGGATGTACCCGCTCGACCAACACCATGCTCCGATTGCGGGCTTGTTGGACTACCCATGCTCCGATCGGGTTGGCAGTGACCCCGGTCACGTACACCCGTCGGGGGTCGAGCTCGATGAAGAACAGCACGTAGAGGCGCTTCAGCAGGACCGTGTCGACAGAGAAGAAGTCGCATGCCAGCACAGATGACGCCTGGGTTCGGAGGAACTCGGTCCAGCTGGGACATGCCCTCATCGGCGAGGGATCGATGCCATCCCGACGAAGGAAGGCCCAGACACTCGAGGGACCCAGCACGACGCCCAACCTGGACGGCTCGCCCTGAATCCGGCCATCGCCCCAAGCTGGGTTCTCCCGGGCAAAACGGAGGATGATCGCTACGGTGCCGGCTGGAATGGTCCGGCGTCCTGGTCGATGCGGTTCGGACCATCGCCGGTGGACCAGGTCCCGGTGCCAGCGGAACAAGCTCTCGGGTTGGACGAAGAACCTCTGACGGCGTCGACGATCAAGGAGCCGACTCAGGCCAGCGAGCACCGCTCGATCAGTGGGTCGCAGGGCCGGTCGGGCCACCTGGCGACGGAGCACGGCACTCTCGTGGCGGAGCATGACGACTTCGACCGCAAGTTCCTCGTTGTCGTGTCGGACCAGGCGGAACAACTGGAGGACTCTGACGAAGGCGAGGTAGAGAAAGAACAGGGCCATGGCCCAGGTTGATTTTGCGGAGCCATTCGACGACAGTCTTGGCCAGCGCGCCTGAATGACGTCGTCGGGACCCAAGAGCTATGTGGGATTACGGATACATACGCTCCCGGCGTGCCCGCCGACTAGTTGGTCGGTCGCCCGATCCGCCGTGCTCCTCCAGGAATCGGTTTCGTTCCGCTTCGTCAGCGAAGAGCAGGATCGTCCAGGCGTGGGTGGCGCCGCTGCGTCGAAGCGTCTCGTAACGGTGATTCCCGTCCTCCAGGAAGTACTTGCCGTCGCGGTGCGACACCAGCAGCGGTGGAGGGTGCCATCCATGCTCGATGCTGTGCTCCATCGCCTCGACGTCGGATTCCCAGACCTGCTCGGCCACGGGGACGACCACGTCGTCATCTTCGGGACCGGCCATCGGTGTGATCCGGTCGAGCTCGAAACGAATTGGTCCAAGGTAGGTCGCGCCGCTGAAGGCGAGGGCGGCAGCCAGCGGGGCGTTGTCGCTGCCCGGGCTGGCGAGGAAATCGACCACCCACTCGGCCAGCCGGCCCTCGTCCGCGGAGCGCCGGGCCGAGGCAAGTGAGAACTCCTCGTCGCGGGTCACGCTGATGGCCGCCCATGCGAGGCCGCCGCGATCAACTCTGCGAGCGCGGCCAAGGATGGGATCCGTTCGTAGCTGGCGTCGAGGTGGAGGCCGAGCGGATCCATGAGGAATGGCCGGATCCCGGCCCGCCGGGCGCCGACGACGTCGATGGCGGGCATGTCGCCGACGTACCAGACCTGGTCCACGTTGAGGCCGAGGAGGTCGACGGCAGCCTCGAAGATCCGAGGATCGGGCTTCATGACGCCGACGGCGCCGGAGTCGACGACGCACTCGATGTCCACGCCGATGCCGGGGCCCACCTGACAGAGCTCAAGTTGGGCGAGCCGCCAGGCCATCATGCCGTCGGCATTCGAGACGATACCGAGCCGGACCCCGGCGTCGGCTAAGGCCTGCAGGCCTTCCCGGCTGCCTGGCACGGGTTCGACCCAAAGCGCCGCATCGGCGAACTCACTGTCGATGTGGCGATGGGCCTCGTCACGCCGATCCTGCGGCACGCCACACTCGGCGACGTAGGTCTGGAGGTAGTCGAGCCACGTCTCGGCCCAGTTCGCCTCGACGTCGAGGTGGGTCCCGAACCTTACAGCGGCCCGGTAGTGCGCATCGGCCAGCACCTCTCGGCCGACAGAGCACTCGGCCCGAGTGAAGGCCCCCAGGATCCGCTCGGGATCGGGGAGGACGAACACGCCGCCGGCGTCGAGCAGTACGGCCGCGGGAGGGTCGCTAGTAGAGGTCATACCCAGAACGTACCCAGACGCGGCGTTGCGGGTACAGAAGGTCCCGTCCGGCCAGGTCACGCCACCAGTCGGTACTCGAGGATCAGACAGAACGCGGCGTGATGTCCCGTAGGCACGACACAGTTTCGTCGTCCAGCGTCATTCAATGAAAGTCCTGGCCGAGGCGCTCGGATGATATTTTCGGCACCCGCAGGTTTGGATTCGGAGAAACTCGTTCCAGGTGGGACCTGTCCTCATCGGCGAGGGATCGATGCTATGTCGACGCCGGACCAGGTTCCGGTGCCAGCGGAGCAGGGTCTCGGGCTCCCCGAAGGACCTCCCTTGACGCCGACGGCCAAGGAGCCGACTCAGCCTGGCGAGCAGCGCTCGGTCAGTTGGTCGCAGGTCCGGTCGGGTCACCTGACGACGGAGGTCGGCAACCTCATGGTGGAGCATGACGACTTCGGTCCCCAGTTCTTCGTTGTCGCGTCGAGCCAGGCGGTACAACTGGACGATTCGGACAAAGGCAAGGCAGAGCAACGAGAGGGCCGCGGCCCAGTTTTTTGCAATGTCCAACTCCACGAAAGCCCTATGCAGAACACCCGGATGGGATTCTCGGCACTCACTGGACGTCGTCAGGCCGCGCTCGCAACGTTCGGGAAGCGGAGATGGGTTCTCAGCCGGGGTCGAGCGACGCGATCGAGATATTGGTGTCCTTCAGGTCGATGCAAGTGCCGACCATGCTGACGACTTGGTGGTGACGCTACCGTCCAGGTAACTCACAGCGTGCCTGTGGCGAGGAGAATGGGAGTGGCTGGACCTGGTGGCCCCGAACGAACCTTGGACCGGCTCCATGCAGTGGACTGACGAGAGCAGGGCCGGCGTCAGCGGGCGGAGATGCGACCTCAGCTAATGGCCGGCTCTGGTGCTCGCTGGTTTCGACGGGTCGAATCCGATGACGAGTGGTGTCCCTTGAGAGTGAGCCACTCGCTCATGGCGTCGTACACGGCCGGGTTGTTGAGCAGCCCGAAGTGAGTGAGCCGGCCGACGTGATGCTTGTGGTGCTCGGGAAAGTCGAGATGACCTTTTCCGTGAGCACTTGCGGGCAGCACGAGCAGATCCCCTACCAGGAGTGCAACCGGGTGGTCTGGATCGGCCGTGATGCTGGCGCTGACGGCGTAGTGCTTGGTCGAGTCGAGCAGCGGTGCGTAGCTCCCCGAGTGCAGGTCCTTGATCCCAACACTGCGCTTGTCGAGGAACGTGGCGAGCGGGCGGCCTTCCTCTACCTTGACGAGCCGCTCGATGAGCCTGCTGACCCCCCGCTCCAACGGTGCCCCGGTGTGCGGAGTGCCCAGGTAGAACACGTGGCGCACTGTTGACACCCAGCCGTTCTCGTCTGCCTGGTCGCAGGCGCTACGGATCACGAGTCCACCCATCGAATGACCGAGCAGGATGATCTCGTCCACCTCTGTCGGCCATGCCGCCACGACCACGTCGAGCAGGGCGGCAAGCTGCCGACCGTTCTCTGCGACGTGAAGGCCCGAGTTGTAGCGGACTTCTACGGGTGTGTAGCCGTGCTCGCTCGCCAGCAGTGAGCCGTGACTCTCACCGTCACGACGCCCGGATCGCAAGTGCCATGCGTCCTCGGACCCACCCAACCCGTGCATGAACACCGCCAGCTTCGGAGTCGCAGCAGGGAACGCAGCAGCAAGATCGGCGGGCCGTAATCCGACATTGACCCGGTCACGTCTGACGGCCATCTTGATCGACAGGGGGTTGCCCTGCTCATCCAGCTCGTCACCGAGTGTGCCGTTCACTGCGGAGAGAGCGAAGTTGCCCCTCAGAGTGGAACCGAGCGGCACGCCCGAGTCCTTCGTGGCGGCGAACGCTTCCGCTGCAGTGAACCCCAGCGCAAACTCACCACCGCGGATCGAACCGTAAACAATCGCAGCGATGGGATTGTGGATGACTTTGACCGGGAGCGTGACACGAGGTCCCCAACCGAACACTCGCTTCGCCACGGCCTTATGAGTGTCTCTGACGTTCCCCACGATGTCGGTGAGCGTCCTCGTCGCCAAGCGCCCCGTGGCCCGCTTCTCGCTCGATCTCATCGTTGACCCCCCAGTCAACTAATTGGAGGGATCATACCGACCCCTTCCCCCTTGAATCTGCTTCTTCTTACCACACAGTTCTTTGACGTGGGTGAGCCGAAGTCGATGCCTGTGCCGACCCGTGGATGCCGAAAATGTCATCCGAGGAGCTCACGCAGCCAGTCCGTACTCGTGGATGAGACCACCGAGCCTGTCGGTTCTTCGCAGCTGTGTTGCATCAGGAGACGCCAGTACCGACACCGGGGCCATCCCACACGGTGCAATCTGGCCAGGCGCCCGGTGCGGCCGGTGTTCGTTGTAGTGAATGACGTAGTCGGCCAGGGCGTGCTCCAGATGGCCTCGACCGAGGATCAGCATCCGGTCGAGGCACTCGCGACGAACAGTGCCGACGAAGCGCTCATCGAACGCATTGGCCCGTGGAGCCTGGGCCGGCATGCGGATGGTCCGGATGTGCTCAGACCGGAAGACCTCGTCGAAACTCGAGGTGAATTTGGCGTCTCGGTCCCGAATCAGGAACTTGACCGGTTGAGCCCGTTCGGCGAGCGCCATGTTCAGGTTGCGGGCTTTTTGGACCACCCACGCTCCAGTGGGACTGACGGTGACCTCCGTCACGTAGACCCGTCGCGTGTCGGGCTCGATGAAGAACAGCACGTAGAGGC
>PLHF01000131.1:28089-37910 GCA_003138855.1 Acidimicrobiaceae bacterium
CCGCGGACCTGGCCAACTCGCCGTGGATTCGGCGATAGCCCCAGGTGGGGTTCTCTCGGGCCGATCGGAGGATGATCGCTACTTTGCCGGCGAGGATGCTCGGGCGCCCCGGTCGATGGGGTTGAGTCCATCCGAGGCGAACCAGGTCCCGGTGCCAGCGGAGAAGGGTCTCGGGTTCCACGAAGAACCGTCCCCTGCACCGACGATCTAGCAGCCGGCCCAGCCCGGCGAGCAGCGCCCGATCGTGCGGACGCAGAGCCGGTCGGACGACCTGGCGGAGCAGGACCGCCCCCTCGTGACGGAGCATGACCACCTCGATGGCGAGTTCGCCGCTGTCGCTCCGACTCAACCGCAACAACTGGAGGATTCTGACAAGGGCGAGCATAGAGAAACGACAGGGCCATGACCGAGTTTCGTCGTCCCAGGCCGTTCCACGAAAGCACTGTTCAGCCTGCCCGGGTGGCATTTTCGGCACCCACACGCTGCGGATGAGGTCTTCGGCACCCACAGGGGAGGGCGTGCTCGCCTGCGCCACGCAGGGCACGTCGTTCCGTGCACAAGTACCTCCGCGTGTGCGCCGCAGCGGATCACCAACGGTCGGTTGCTCCGGGGCCACGATTCAGGAAGCTCTGTCACCGTCGCCCGGATCGGGGGGACACCTCGACTGCCTCGAGCTCGGCGAGGAGATCCCGGGTCTCAGCGAGCGACGAGGTGAGGATCTGCTTAGCCACGTCCAGCAGTTCGAAGATCATCGGATTGCCGACGGAGTAGACCACGCTGGCCCCTTCCTTGCGGGCCTGAATCAGGTTGGCCCGACGCATGACGCCAAGCTGCTGGGAGAGGTGCGACGACTCGAGACCAACAGCGGGAATGAGCTCACTCACGGCGCGTTCGCCGTCGCGCAACACCTCCAGGACGCGGATCCTCGCCGGGTGGCCCAGCGCTTTGAAGAAGTCAGCTTTCACCTGGTAGATCGGTGCGGTCACCACAACGCGTCATCTCCTTGCTGGCTGGGCTGCTCAAGTCGTCTGCCATCGGGTCACGAACTCAGACCAGTCCACCCGATTGGCGTAGTCTAATGGATTCATCAACCCGCAGGCTAACGGATTAATCAAGATGTCAGGTATAGGAGGCACTGGAGGCGCCCATACCTGTCAGTGGGCACGTTGCGTCACAGGTCATTGCCGGCGTAGGAGAGGTTGAAGCTCTTATTGGCCAGAGGAAAGTCCGGGACGATGGTGTTGGCCAGCGCCTCCGGTAGAGCGGGCCAGTTCATGAATGAGGGGTCGACGACCTTTACTCGCTGGAGTTTCCCGTCGGGATCGACCTCGATCCGGTGGACAACGGTGCCCCGCCAGCCTTCGACCATGCCTGACCCATGGCCCTTGCCTTTGACGCTGGGTTTGGGTCCGAATGCCGACAGAGGGCCATCACGGGTGACGTAGTCGGTGAGCAGCGCCAGGGAGGCCTCGACTTCGGCGCAACGTACGAGAAACCTGGCGAGGACGTCCCCAGCGTCGTGCCGTGCAGGGTGGAAGTCCGTCGGGGGATCGATGAAGGGATGCGACAACCGGGCGTCGTGGGACAGACCCGATGCCCGGGCGACTACGCCGAGGACCCCGATCTCTCTTGCCTGGGTGGCACTGAGCACGGCGGTGCCGGTGAATCGATCCATGACGATGCTGTTGGAGCGTGCCAGATCGATGATCTCCTGGAATCGGGCGCCGATCTCTTGGAGGTCGTCGGGTCGGGGGAGCGAGCGAAGTAGTGCGCCGCCGGGAACGATTCCCCCGCGGAGCAGACGGTGGCCGGTCACCTCGGCATTGAGCCTTAGGAGGCGCTCACGAAGTGTGAGAGCGTGGGCATTGGCCAAGCCGAAGCCGACGTCGTTGCACATCGCCCCGACATCGGCCACGTGATTGTAGAGGCGTTCGAGTTCGACCAGCACGGCGCGCAATTCGTTGGCTCTGGTCGGTACCTCCATCGCACAGGCCTCCTCGACAGCGAGACAGAAGGCCAGACTGTGGCCGACGGCGCTGTCTCCCGAGATCCGCTCGGCCAAGGGCAGAGCGGATTGCAGATCTCGGCCTTCGAAGAGCTGCTCGATACCCTTGTGGACGAACCAGAGCCGTGCCTTCATCTTCACGATGGTCTCCCCTACCACCCAGAATCGAAAGTGTCCCGGCTCGATGAGTCCGGCGTGGACGGGGCCGACGGGGATCTCGTAGACGCCAGGCCCTTCGACGTCGACGAATGGGTACGGTTCGGCGTCGTCGACCATGGCCGGTCGTGGTCCGGCGTCCGCCCTCATCGGGTGCCAACCCGAGGGCCAGTGCTGGTGCAACACCAGTCCTCGGGGCCGGGGATGACCAACGGGCTCGATGCCGAACAAGTCCCGCATCTCGCGTTCAAATCGGCCGGCCGGGAAGGACAGGTGCGTCAGCGACGGCACCTGCGGCTGGTTGCGCTGGATTTGAACGTGCAGCTCGACGCGCTGGTCCGGCGGCCCGTCGGCGAAGAGGTAGACAACCCGGAGTGGGCCCCCACCGTCATGCGCGGCGACCAAGGCCAAACGGTATCCGGCTGCCAACAGTGCGCCGGCACTTTCAACGAGTTCGCCGGGTAGCTGCTCCAATACGGCACGCGCCGGCCTCTCACTCAGGACGTGTTCGATACGCGACGCTCCTGCACTCACAGGGCGACCACCTGTGCAGCAGCGCGCAACAGGCTGTCGAGCGGCCATGCCACCACGCCAAGAGCGGCGCAGCCGACGAGTCCACCAATAAGTGGCACGGTGACAATGGCCGGTGTCTTGTGCACCCGCTCCCCGTCGGGACCGGAGCCGAACAGCATGTGGCGCCCATGGGACATCACCGCGCCGAAGATCACCGCCATGCACGCGAGGGAGATGGCCGCCGCCCACCCGAGGCCGACTTGCGTCTCGGCCCGCACCATGTTGAGTTCGCTCACGAAGAGACTGAAAGGGGGCAACCCGAGCAGAGCGACGAGTCCGAAGCCGAAGATCCCGCCAAGCGCGGGGCGCCGGGCCAACAGGGCTTTTACCTGGGCGATCTCGGTCGTTCCCTCGGTGTGGAGGATCTCGCCCGAGGTGAGGAAGAGCACTCCCTTGGCCAAGCCGTGGCCGAGGATATGCAACAGCACCGCCGCGATGGCAAGGGGGGTGCCGGCCGCCGCCCCGAGGGCAAGAAGGCCCATATGCTCGACGCTGTGGTACGCGAGCATCCGCTTGTAGTCCCGTTGGGTGAGCAGCAGGGAAGCGGCGACCACCAGGGAGAGCAACCCCGCCGCCACCAGCAGCGCCCGCGGGAATGCAACGCCGAGGGCGCCGTCGGCGATGGCCTTGAACCGCAGCAGGGCGTAGAAGGCCACCGTGAGAAGCACCCCGGACATGAGGGCGGAGACCGGGGCGGGTGCCTGGCTGTGGGCGTCGGGGAGCCAGCTGTGCATGGGGGCCAAACCGACCTTGGTGCCATAGCCGAGGACGAGCAGCGCAAAGGCAAGGCGCATGACGCCGGGATCGAGGTGATGCGACACGGCCATCAGTGACGTCCAGTCGAGACTGGCGTGCAGATGGTGCCCGACATGGAGGGCGGCGAGATAGACGAGCACGGTGCCGAGGAAGGCCATGGCGATCCCCACCGAGCAGATCGCGATGTACTTCCACGACGCTTCGAGTGATCCTCGGGTCTGACGATACCCGACCAGGAATGTGGTGATGATGGTCGTGGCCTCTACGGCCACCCACATGACCCCGACGTTGCCGGCCAAGACGGCAAGGAGCATGGCAGTCACGAAGCCTTGGACGAGCGCGCTGTAGAGCGACGCGTGGCGACGGCTGGAGCGACCGGCGGCGATCTCCAAAGACAGATAACGCACGCTTTGCCATGTAGCCAGGACGCCGATTGCCCCGATAACGATCACCATGAATGCGCTGAGGGCGTCGACGCGGAGTGCCCCGCCGAACGCGGTGATCGGTGGTCCGTGCACCACGCGCGCCGCCAGGCCGATACCGCAGACGAGCACGATGCCAATCGTCGCTGTGCACAGCCAGCCGATCTCGCGCCGCCACGGCACAACGGCCGAGGCGATGCCGGCGGCGAAGGGTACGGCAAGTACGACGATGGCCAACATCAGTCGTGCAACTCGCGCATCTCGTCGAGGTCGAGCACTCCGAACTTCGACCACATCTGCGCGGCAAGCACGCGCAGGACGACAACAGCGAGGAGGACGTCGAGCGATGCGCCCAACTCGACCAGGAGGGGAACCCCGGCTGTGGCGAGGAAGGCCACCAAGGCGATGCCGTTGTCGACGAGGAGTAGGCCGACGATCTGAGAAACCGCCTTCCGGCGGACCGCCATGGCGAAGTAGCCGATGAGCATTGTTGCGAAGCCGAGTGGAATGAGCCGGCCGGCGGTCGTGGGGATGAGGGCGACCACCGACCCGGTGGCGCCATAGGCGAGGAAGGTGAGCGCCCCGGCGCCGACCAGCGAGGCGGGCACATTGACGATCGGCGCCGCCTCGCGGCTGGCCGGGTCGCCAGCCACCACTCGACCGAGTAGCGCCGGGATGACCACCCCTTTGGCTGCGATCACCAGGCACGCCACCGCGATGAGCACACCGTCGTGCTTTCCGACGCCGAGGATGAGCGCCACCACACCGAGAGCGACACCCTGGACCGCCAGTGCCTTCACGATGGCGGAGAGTGAGCGGCGCCACAAGGTCACGACGGCGCAGACGAGGACGACGCCGGACGCGATCTCGAGCGAGCTGGCATAGGCGGAGCCGCTCATCGAATTACCAACGCAGTGAACGCGCCGACCACGGCCAGGACAAAGGCGCCGGCGAGTAGCTCGGGCAGGCGGAAGAGCCGAAGCTTGGCGGTGAAGACCTCGAAGGTGGCGATGGCGATTCCTGCGACGACCACCTTGCCGACCAGCGCACCGAGGCCGATGACTAAGGCGGCCGCCCCCGGTCGGTCCGCAATTCCCCAGGGGATGAGGAGGTTGACGAGCAGGCCGAGGAGTAGGGCGAGGCGCATCGATTCGCCGAGAATGACGAGTCCCAGGTCTGGACCGGCGTACTCGAGGACCATGGCCTCGTGAATCATGGTGAGTTCGAGGTGGGTGCTGGGATTGTCGACGGGGAGACGTCCGCTCTCGGCCAGGATCACGACAAGGAAGGAGCCGAGGGCGAGAAACCGTTCGGGGCTGGCGATCAGCTGTGGGTGGGCCAGCCCGATGCGGACCAGTGCCGGCAGGTTGGAGGTGTGTGCGGGGATCGACATGGCCAAGATGGCGACGAGGAGAGCTGGCTCCGCCAGCGCGCCGATGGTCATGGCTCGGCTCGACCCCATGCCGCCGAACGGGGTTCCCGTATCGAGGGCGGCGAGCGCCAGGGCGACCGAGCCGAGCAGCAACACGAAAACGATGGCGAAGAAGTCAGCGGTTTGCCCGAGCGGGGGACGAGTCGTCGCCAGCGGAGATATTGCCGCAATCAGCACGGCGGTGGCGACCAGGACCACCGGCCCGACCCCGAAGACCCAGCTGGCTTGGTCTGGACGCATGCGCTGCTTGGAGAAGAGCTTGCGCAGGTCGCGCAGCGGCTGGTGGATCGGGGGTCCGACACGGCCCTCGATGTGGCAGCGAACCTTGCGCATGACGCCGACGAGCAATGGTCCGCCGACGGCCACTGCCGCTATCTGGGCCCCGGCCACCAGTACTGCCGCGATCACGCCCCCGATGCCGTTCATACGATCACCGCAAGAACCACCACAAGGACCACCAGCCCGTAGGCGAGGTAGCGGTGGACGCTACCGTTTTGCAGCCCACGAGCCCATTGCCCCCACACGTTCACGGCGCCGATCATCGGTCGGTACACGTTGTGCTCGATGACATCACCGATCGAGGTCCGGTAGGCGATCTTCTCGGTGTAATAGCGCGATTCGGCCAGATGACTCACGTCGAGGTCGCGGTCGGGGCGAAGCACGTCGTCAAACACCTGCTGCAGTGGCTCGGCAAAGGAGGTGGCGGTGTACTGCATCCGGGCGGTCTGCAGCTCACGACCGCATCCCCATGGCTCGACTCTTCGAAGGGCCACCCGAAGGTGGGATCGTCGCTGTGCCAGCCGGCGCATGGCGATCACGGCAACGAAGGCGAGGGCCAGACCGGCAGCAAGCAGGGCCGGAGCCAGCACGCCCTGGAGTCCGGCCAGGCGCAACTCGACTGAGGCGCGCAGCGAATGTGCCGGCGCTCCGGGCACCACTTCGGCCGCAGCGCGCTCGAGGGCGGGCAGGACGATCATCGGGACCACGCCGAGGACCACGCACGCCCCGGCGAGCAATGCGGCGCCCAGCTGCATGGTGCGGGGCACTTCGTGAGCGGTGGCTGCTCCCTCCGACCGGGGCCGTCCGAGGAATCCCACCCCTATTGCCTTCACGAATGCGGCCGCCGTGAGCCCGCCGGTGAGAGCCAGCGCAGCCACCCCCACCGGCACGGCGATGGCGACAGCCGTGCTCGACGTCGGCAATCCGTGTAGCAGGCTCTGGAACAGCAACCATTCGCCGACGAATCCGTTGAGTGGCGGAAGAGCGGCGATGGCAAGCCCACCGACCAGAAACACCACTCCGGTGATCGGCATGCGCCGCATGAGCCCCCCCAGCCTGTCCAGGTCACGGCTGCCCGTCGCCACTTGGACGGAGCCGGCAGAGAGGAACAGGCTGCCCTTGAAGGCGGCATGATTTACGGTCAGGAGTAGGGCCGAAACCATGGCGATCGCGGCAATCGCTGGATGGCCAGTTGTAGCGAACAGCCCCGATGCTCCGATACCGATGAGGACAAGGCCCATGTTGTCCGCGGTGGAGTAGGCGAGCAGCCGTTTCAAGTCGGTGCTTGTTGCTGCGTGAAGCGCGCCGAAGAGGGCAGAGACGACCCCCACGGCGGTCACCGTCAGCCACCACCAGGCTGGGCCTCCGCCGAGCAGCCGGTCACCGACCAACACGATCCCGTAGATGCCGAGGTTGACCATTGCTCCGGACATGAGTGCCGAGGCCGGACTGGGTGCCTCCGGATGGGCCTTGGGCAGCCAGACGTGCAAGGGCACCGCTCCCGCCTTCGACCCGAACCCGACAAGGGCGAGTAGGAACGCCGTGTTGCGAACTGCAGCCGGCAGGTGCACGGCGTGGATCCGGATCGCAGCGAAGGTCTGGTTGCCGGCATGGGCCGAAAGCATCACAAGGGCAAAGAGGATCGCCGATGCACCGGCATGGGTCATCACCGCGTACCACTGCGCGGCGCTTCGCGTCTCCTCGCGCCGACGTTGATCGACCAGAACGAGCAAGAGCGACGACAACGCCATCAACTCCCACAACCAGAGGAATGTGGCTACGCTCCCCGCTGCGGGAACCAGGAGCATGCTCGTGACGAAGATCGGCAGGGCAGCCGATGCAGTGCGCGTCGACAGGCCATGGCTGGCGTAGCCGAGCCAGTAGAGAGTCGAGGCAATGGCCACGACCGCCGTTATGACGACGAAGACCGCTCCGAGCGGATCGAGGACCATGGTCACGCCCGTGAGCGGAAGGATTCGGGACGAGTTCAGCACCATGGCGTGCCCTGTGTGCAGTACAGCCAGGGCCCCGACGAGCGCGGCGATGCACGCCCCCCAGGTGAACGCCACTGCTGCCTGAACTCGGGTCTTGGCCGGCAACGCGCAGCCGGCGATCGCCGCGGAGAGGCCGGCGATCGCCGTGATGACCAAGCTGAGGTTGCTCACCGCCCGGTAAGACCCCGCAGTGCTCGGACAATCGCTTCGGGGTTGGGAGGACAACCCGGGACCTGGAGGTCGACCGGCAGGACATCGCCCACGGGGCCTTCGACGCCATAGCCACCCCGGAACACCCCACAATCCCGTGCGCAGTCGCCGAGAGCGATCACCATCCGCGGCTCGGGCATGGCCTCGAATGTCTTCACGAGGGGCCCGACCATGTTTTTGGTTACCGGGCCGGTGACCAGTAGCGCGTCCGCGTGGCGTGGTGAGGCCACCAAGCGGGCCCCGAATCGCTCAGCGTCGTATACCGGTCCGAACGTGGAGGTGATCTCGAGCTCGCAGCCGTTGCACGAGCCGGCGTCGACATGACGAAGCTGGAGTGATCCGGCGAGCCGGGGGACGTCGGCGGCAACCTGCGATGGAGGACCAAGGTCCTCGGTAACGGTCCGTGGGTGCACGATCGCCTGCAGAATGGATCGAATCGTCATCGCTTCCATTGCTCCTTGGGCAGGCGAAGAGAATCAGTTGATATTATCGTCAGCAAGTCAATCTATCATCTCAACCAGGTGAATCGGACGCCCATGACGGCGCCCTGTCACTCCCTGGGGCTTGGGTGCCCACGCTCACGCGGAAATCCGGCGCTGGGTGTTCCGTCGGCCACCTGACAGCGGCAACGAAGCGCCGCAGCGTGGGCAACGAAGGCCGCTTGGGTTGGCGGAGCGCTTCACGCAGCGCCAACAATTCGTGCAGACCACGTCCGCCGTCTCCTCTGTCTGTCCGTAGGAGCCGTTGGCCCACCCTGACGGATCTCTCTTGTGCCGCTCATACTGGCTGGGTCTCGGATACTCGTCATCGTCCCGCTGCACGTTTCCCCCTATCGACAAAATCGAATAATCGACTGATGATATACTGATTTCGTCATGTAAGCAATCTGCACAGCTGGCGCACATGCCGGTCATGCAGTCCCTCGCAGAAATGGACAGGGGTGGAGCCGGTGGGTGCCGAGAACTCCATCCGGCCAGGTCATGCGACCAAGCGGTATTCATTGATCAGACCGAAGACGGCGTCGCTCCGTTGCAACTGTGCAGGCACGGGATCACTGGCTGGTGGCGGCGTGTTCGCCGTGAGTGGAGCCTGTTGACCCAGCGCACGGTGCGGCCGGTGTCCGTTGTGATGGGCGACGTATTCGGCGAGTACGGCCTCGAGATGTCGACGCCCGAAGATCAGCATCCGGTCGAGGCACTCGCGACGCACAGTCCCTACGAAGAGCTCGGGGAATGCATTGGCCCGTGGAGCTCGGATCGGGGTGAGGATGATCCGGATACCTTCAGCCTTGAAGACCTCGTCGAAGCTCGAGGTGAACTTGGCATCTTCGTCGCGGATCAGGAACCGGACGGGATGAACTCGGTCGTCCAGCACCATGGTCAGGTTTCTCGCATGCTGCACTACCCATGCTCCGATCGGATGAGCGGTGGCCCCGGTCACGTACACCCGTCGGGTGTCGAGCTCGATGAAGAACAGCACGTAGATCCTGCTCAACAGCACCGTGTCGACGGAGAAGAAGTCACAGGCAAGCATGGACGAGGCTTGGGTTCGAAGGACCTCGTTCCACGGAGGACCCGTCCGCATCGGTGAAGGATCGATGTTGTGCCTTCGCAGAATGGCCCAGACGCTCGAAGGAGCCAGAATCACGCCGGGACCTGGCCAGGCTCCGCCATGGATCCGTCGGTAGCCCCAGGT
Organism: Acidimicrobiaceae bacterium; assembly: GCA_003138855.1. Taxonomy (GTDB): domain Bacteria; phylum Actinomycetota; class Acidimicrobiia; order Acidimicrobiales; family RAAP-2; genus Bog-756. The sequence continues at coordinate 37,612 of PLHF01000131.1, forward strand.
GGGGTTCTCACGGGCCAGTCGGAGGGTCATCGCAGTCGTTCCGGCGGGGATGCTGGGGCGACCTGATCGATGGGGCTGGGTCCACTTGCGCCGCACCAGGTCCCGGTGCCAACGGAGCAGGGTGTCGGGTTGGACGAAGAACCGGCCTCGGCGTTGACGATCGAGTAGTCGGCTCAGGCCGGCAAGGATTGCTCGATCGGGAGGCTGAAGGGATGGCCGAGTGAACTGACGACGCAGCACAGCCACCTCGTGGCGGAGCATGACGACCTCGATGGCCAGGTCATCGTTGTCGCGCCGGC